>VXNF01000076.1 GCA_009840735.1 Acidimicrobiia bacterium
TGTCTGCTCAGCCGGCGGGGCGGGCGGCTGGAGCGGCACGGGGGCCGGCGGCGGGGCAGCCTCGACGGCCGGCGGCGGCGTCGGGGCGGGCGCGGCGCCGGTCTGCGGGGCCGGGCCGATGACCTCCGGCGGGCGGACGGGGACGTAGCGGACCGCCTCGGCGGGGTCGCCGGAGGTCCGCACGACCGCCACCGCCCCGAGCGCCAATGCGGTCAGGCTGACGAGCACCGCGAGGGCCTCGGCGCTGAAGCGCCGGCGGCGTCGGGAAGGCGGGGCGGGAAGGCGCGGAGGCTCCGTCTCCGGCGACGTCTCCGGCGACCCGAGCGTCCAGGCCAAGTCGTAGTCCGGCGGCCACGGGTCGCCGGCGCCGCCGAGCGAGGGTGCGGGCCTCGAGTTGCCTTCGGTGTCGGACGGTTCGCCCGCGAACGGTTGCCCGCCGGGGTCGCTCTGCGAGTCAGGCTGGTCCGGTGCCATGTGCATTCCGTCTCCGGGCCACGGTCGAGGGCTGGCACCGTCCACGCTATTGGGGCGGCGCGCCGGTACCTCCCCGATCGTTCAGAGCGCCGCCGCCCCTTTCTCGTTACCCGGCCACCGCCTCCCGGTCCCTGCGTCGAATGCGGGCGCCGGGGCTGCTCGCCCCCGTGGCCGGCAGCAGGATCGTGAACGTCGATCCGAAGCCTTCGGTGGAGGTGAGGCGCGCCTCGCCGCGATGGGACTCGGCGATCTGCCGCACGATCGCCAGACCCAGACCCCTCCCTTCGGTCGCCGCCAGCCGGCCGCGCTGAAACCGCTGGAACACACGCTCGCGCTCAGCGGCAGGAATGCCGGGGCCCTGATCCTCCACCGCCACCCAGATCCAGGCGCCCTCGCCGCCTGCGGTGATTCGTACCTCGGATCCGCCCGGTGCCACGCTCAGCGCGTTGGAGAGCAGGTTCGCTAGCGCCTGCCGGAGGCTGCCGGCGTCGCCGAGGGCCAGCAAACCGCCGGGCGCGTAGTGCGTGAGCCGCACGTCATGGCTTGCGGCGTAGCCCTCGAACTCGGCCGTGGCATGGCGCGCCAGTTCCCCCACATCCACCAGGGTGAGGTGCTGTGGACGGATCTCGTGGCGAGCAAAGGTGACGAGGTCGTCCACGACGCGGGACATGCGGTCGACCGACCGGCTCACCTGCTCGGCCACGACCCGGTAGTCCTCGGCGGTGACGTCAGGATCCGCCAACATCGTGTCCAGGTTGCTGCGGATCACCGCCAGCGGGTTGCGCAGCTCGTGGCTGGCGTCCTCCACGAAGCCTCGCTGCGCATCGAAGGAACGATCCAGACGGTCCAGCATGGCGTCGAAGGTGTCGGCCAGGCGACGCAGCTCGTCTGGCGGACCGGTCAGGGCGATGCGCTGGGACAGGTCGGTCGCGCTGATCCGCCGCGCCACCTCGGTGATGCGCCCCACCGGCTTCAGCACGTGACCGGCCAGGAACCAGCCGACCGCCGCGCTCCCGCCGAGCAGCGCCGCCAGGGCAACCAGGGCGTAGTCCGCGAGCTGCCGCGTGGCTCGCTCGTTGGCCTGCGCCTCCACGGCCCCCAGCAGCTCCCGCAGGGCCTGCTCGTCGCTGGGGGTCTGCCGGTCGCCGAGTGCGGGCCGGTCCGCTGTCATCGACTGCGAGACGGTGGTCCCGTCGAGGCTCCGGGCCAGGGCCCAGTAGATGCCGCCCACCGCGGCGGCGCCGAGGCCGAACAGCAGCACGCCGTAGACCAGCGCCAGCCGGAAGCGTATGGACCCCAGCGTGCGGTGCAGCCGGCTTCTGGCCCGCTTGATGTAGCCGGCTCCAGGCACAGGCTGCGGCGGCCCTCAGGGGCGGATCAAGGGTGCGGGGCCGCAGCCGGCGAGGCGCCCGCGGCGATGCCGCCGAGCACGTAGGCGGGATCCTCTGGCCCGGAGTCAGCCGCGGCCGCCGAGTTGGCTGCGACGACCAACCGGTAGCCGCTTCCGACCACCGTCTGGATCGGCGCCGGGCTGTCGGGCGAGGCGAGTTTGCGGCGCAGCGTCCCCACGGTGACCCGAACGGTGTTCGTGAAGGGGTCGGTGTGCTCGTCCCATACGTGGTCCAGCAGCTCCTCCTGGGAGACCACCTCGCCGGGGCGGCTGCAGAAGTAGCGCAGCAGCGCGAACTCCTTGGAGGTCAAGACGACCTCCTGGCCCCCGCGGCGCACAGCATGGGTGTTGAGGTCCATCTCAAGGTCCCCGACGAGCAGGCGAGACCCGCACCGCCCGGCATCGCGGCGCAACAGTGCCCGGACCCGCGCGGTCAACTCGCCGAAGGCGAACGGCTTGACGAGGTAGTCGTCGGCGCCGTCGTCCAATCCCCCGACCCGATCCTCGAGGCTGTCGCGCGCCGTGAGCATCAGGATGCGCGGGCGGCGCCCGAAGCGCGACGGGTCGCGCAGGCGGCGGCACACCTCCCGTCCGTCGACGGCGGGCATGGTCAGATCCAGGCAGATCAGGTCGTAGTCCACCGCCTCTGCCTTGGCGAGCGCCTCGGCGCCGTCGAAAGCCTCGTCCACGGCGTATCCGTCCCGGCGCAGGCCGCGGGTGATCGCTCGGACCAAGTCTTCCTCATCGTCAGCCACGAGCACCCGCATCGCCGCAGACGGTAGCCATCCCGGCGTGACTCGTCACGTCCGAGTTCCGCTGAGCTTCACTCAGCCGCCGGGCATAGCTCCTGTGTCGGCCGCTTGGGGCGTCTCGGCGAAGCTGCGACGCTCGGAGATCACGAGGCTGGCCCCGCCGGGCCGCATCGTCACGCCGTAGAGGCTGTCGGCGATCTCCATAGTGGGCTTTTGGTGCGTGACCAGAATGAGCTGCGCGCCCGTTCGGAACTCTTCGATGAGCCGCAGGAAGCGGTGCAGGTTGAGATCGTCCAGAGCAGCGTCTACTTCGTCAAGCACGTAGAACGGGGAGCCCTGCGACCGGAACACGGCGAACAGGAACGCCAGCGCCGCGAGTGAGCGCTCGCCGCCGGACAGCAGCGCGAGGCGCCTCAGGCTCTTGCCGGCGGGCTGCGCCTCGATCTCCACGCCCGAGGACAGGGGATCGTGGGGGTCGGTGAGCGACAGCCGGCCCGCGCCGCCGTCGAACAGGACGCCGAAGACAGACTCGAAACTCTCCGCCACTTCTCGGTAGCAGCGGGTGAACGCCTCGAGGATCTCGCCGTCGACGCTGCGAACGAGCTTGGTGAGGTCGCGGCGGGCGCTGCGCACGTCCTCGATCTGGCTGGCCAGCTCGTCATGGCGGCGCCGCAGGTTGTCGTGCTCCTCGGCGGCCAGCGGGTTCACGGGGCCGATGCCGCGCAGCAGGCGCTCGAGTTCTCGGATCCGTTCCGGGGCGGTGACACCGTCGGGGAGTTTGGGCCGCTCGGCGCTACTGGCGCGGATCTCGTCGCAGTCGTGGCGGTCAGCGAGGGTCTCGACGACCGACTCGATGCGCAGCCGAAGCTCGTCTTCGGCGCGTTGGGCGGCGAGCAGCTGCTCGCCGGCGTCGGCCACCGCAGCGGACAGCTCCGCCCGCTGGCGGCGATCCCCCTCGAGCTGGGCGGCGGCGACCCTGCCCGCCTCGGCCAGCTGGCGCTGGCGTGCCCGCAGCCGCTCCAGGCCGCGCCGGCACTCGCCGGCGCTGGCGGCCAGCCGCTCCGCCAGCTCCGCCAAGACGGTGCTGCGCCGGGCGTCGTCATCGGCGGTGGCGACCGCCGCCTCATGGCCTCCCAGGCGGGTTCGGATCTCTCCTAGGCGTTCGCTCGTAACGGCGCGGCGCGCCCCGACCTCCGACGCTCGCCGGTCCAGCGACCGTCGCTCGGCGTCCAGGTCGCTGCGGCGGCGTTGCAGCTCGGCCGCGGCCTCGCGGGCAGCGGCCTCGGCGGCTTCGACTGACTGCTGCACTTCCGCCAGCCGCCCGTCCGCCGCCGCGGTCGCCGCGGTCGCCGCGACGAGGACCCGATCGGCCTCCGCCAGCGAGCGCTCGGCGCTCTCGAGCCGCTGGCGAGACTCCGCCAGCGCGGCGCCGGCCCTGTCGGGCGCGCCGAGGGCCACCCGCCAGCCGGTCGGCGAGAAACAGTCACCGGCGGCGGTGACGACGGTGAGGCCAGGATGTACAGCAGCGGCGTCGCAGGCCTCCCGCCAGCTAGGCGCCACCGCCACCGCTCCGATGAGGCTGTCGAGGACCGCCTCCACCGCGGGGGCCTTGCCCCGTATGCGCGGGCGCAACGGCTCCCCGACCGGCGGCGGTCCGCCGTCCGGCGCACCCGCAGCCAGCACCGAGCCGGACGCCTCGGCCCGGACCAGCGCTTCCAGAGCGGCGCGGGCCGACGCCGGGCTGTCGGTGACGGCGGCGGCGAGGGCGTCGGCGGCTGCGGCCTCGAACGCCGCCTCCCAGCCCTCCTCGACGGTCACCAGATCGCCGAGGGCGCCCAGCACTCCCGCGCGGCCGCAGAGAACCTCCATCCCCGAGCGCGCCCGCGCCTCGCTGAACGCCAGGGCCAGCGCCTCGAGCCTGGCCGCCCAGCGGTCGTGCTCGCTCGACGCGGCGGCCCGCGCCCCTGCAGCGGCGGCCTCGGCGGCAGCGGCCTCGGCCCGGCACTGCTCGGCGGCCGCCAGCGCAGCGCCGGATGACTCGCTGCAGCCCGCCTGCGCCTGCGCCTCGGCCGTCAGCGCTGTGGTGGCGGCGTCGAGACGGCGCCGTTCAGCCACCAACTCGGTCTCGGCTGCGCCAAGGTCGCCCAGGTCGGCTTCGAGACGGGCGGCCTCTTCGGCCAGGGAGGCCAGCAGGTCGCCGGCCAGGGCGCCGCGGCGGCGCCGGTCGTAGTCCTGCTGGCGGCGGCCGATCGCCCGCTGCGCCTGCTGGAGCAGCTCCTCCAGGGAGGCCAGACGCTCACTGGCGGCCGCCAGCGCCACATGGCCCGGCGCCGAGAGGCGTGTCTCAACCTGCGCTATGCGCCCGTCGAGGGCGGCCAGCCGGCGCGTGGCCGCGGCCCGGCGGTCGGCCAGGTCGCGCCGCTCGGTGGCGGCTCGCCGCCGGCGCTCCCGGAGCTCGACCAGCTCGGTGCCGAGCCGGTGGATCTGCAGGGCGGCCAGCTCCGCGGCCAGGGCACCGTGGCGGCGCGCCAGCGAGGCCTGACGCTCCAAGGGCCGCAGCGCCCGGCGGACCTCGTCGAGCTGGTCGCCGAGGCGCGCCAGGTTGGCGTCAGTGTCCTCGAGCCGCCGCAGCGCCTTCTCCTTGCGCAACCGATAGGCCGAGACGCCGGCGGCCTCCTCGAGGATGGCTCGGCGCTCGGCCGGCTTGGCCTGCAGCACCGCGTCGATGTGGCCCTGCGAGACGATGACGTGGCGGTGCCGCCCCACGCCGGCGGAGGAGAGCATCTCGGAGATGTCGATGAGCCGGCACCCGATGCCGTTGATGGCGTACGCGCTGTCGCCGCTGCGGAACAGGGTTCGGCTGATGGCCACCTCGTCGAGGTCCAGCGGCAGGCGGCGGTCGGCGTTGTCGAAGGTGAGTGTGACCTCGGCCCGCCCGAGCGCGGCCCGCCCGGGATTGCCGGCGAAGATCACGTCGTCCATCTGCGCCGAGCGGAGCGCGCTGGGCGACTGCGAACCCAGGACCCAGCTAATGGCGTCGACGATGTTGGACTTGCCGCTGCCGTTGGGGCCCACGACCACCGACAGCCCGGGCGCGAGCTGGATCGTGGTCGTGTCCGCGAACGACTTGAAACCCTTCAGCGTGAGGCCAGCCAGGAACACAGCTACACCTGTGACTGCTCGCAGAAGTACGTCCAGCGCCCCCGGTACTTGACTCGTTCGATCGGCCGGCGCGAGCGCGGGCTCAGCCGTCCGTTCCGGCGGTAGACGCTGTGATGGTTCTGGTAGGCGCCGGGCTCTCCGGACGGCAGCACGAAGTGGTTGCCGGGAAGGTCGGACTGCTCGGCAACGGTCGAACCGCGGTACTTGACAGCGTCGTGGAGAACCTCCACGATCGCCCGCCACAGCCGGCGGACCTCTTGGCGGTTCAGCGAGTCGGTCATCCGGTCGTGGCGCAGCCCGGCGTTGAAGAGGATCTCGTCGGCGTACATGTCGCCCACCCCGACGATCGTGGCATCGCTCGTGAGGAACACCTTCAGGTGTATCGGTGCGGGAACGCTCAGCAGCAGGCTGGAGAAGTCAGTCCACGACAGCGACGTCTGCAAGGGATCGATTCCCCTGGGGTCGTTGAGGGCGAGACGGTCGGAGCGCAGCAGCCGCAACCGGGCGCCCTCCTTGAAGTCCAAGAGCCGCAGCTCCTGGCGATGCTGGGTGAAGGCGATGACAGCCCGCGTGTGCGGATCCAGCGGCACCTTGGCCGGATGGCGGCGGAGATGCCCGCCGGTCCCGAGGCAGAACGCCAATACCTCGGCGTTGTCGAGGCTCAACAACAGCTCGAGGCGATGCCGCACGACCTCGCCCTGAATCTTGGCGCCCTGCAGACGCTCCTGGAGCTCCTCGGCGCTCTGCTCGGCGCAGACCTTCTCCGAGAGGAGGGTGACAGCTTTGACGCGCCGGCCGACGACCTCGCGCTCCAACTCGCGCCGCACGACCTCTACTTCGGGTGACTCGATCATGGTGTCCCTACGGAATCGTCTCCAGCCAACGGCGTGCCGCTGAACATCTTCGCATCTTCTCCGGCGACCGCCGGGGATGGCGCACCGTAGGAGGCCAGCGCCGCCCGGGCGGCCGCCTGCTCGGCTTGCTTCTTGCGGCGGCCCTCGCCGGCGCCGACCTCGACGCCGGCAATCAGCACCACGGCCCGCCAGAGCAGCTCGTGGTCGGGGCCCGAGCAGCTCAGCCGGTACCGCGGCACGGCCCCGCCGGAGCGGGCGGCGCGCTCCTGCAGGACGGTCTTGTAGTCGTCCCGCCCCGGCGCCCGCGCGGTAGCGGCGATGCGCCCAGCGAGCCGGGATAGCACCAACTGCCGAGCGGGCGCCCAGCCGCCGTCGAGGTACACCGCGCCGATCAGTGCCTCGGCGGCGTCGGCCAGGATGGAGCGCTTCCGGCGGCCGCCGGCGGCCTCCTCGCCCCGACCCATGAGCAGTTCCTCCCCGAGCCTCAACTCGCCGGCCATCTCAGCCAGGCAGTCCGTGGAGACAACCGAGGCCCGCACCTTGGTGAGTTGGCCCACATCCAGGTCGGGATAGGTGGCGTAGAGGTGCTCGGACACGATGGTGTCCAGCACGGCGTCTCCCAGCAGCTCCAGTCGCTCGTTGGAGTCGGGCCTCGCCCCCGCGACGGGAAGCTGCTCGGCCACCCAGGAGCGGTGGCTCAGCGCCAGCTGCTTCAGCGCCTCGTCGCCGAACCGGTAGCCGATGCGCTCCGCCAGGTTGTCGAGATCGTCGGCAGCCACTCAGCCCAAGCGCGCCTCGACGTAATCCACCGCGTCGCGCACGGTGCGCAGATCCTGCAGGTCCTCATCGTCGATGCGGAAACCCACGGTGCGCTCGCCGAATTCCTCTTCGAGCGCTTCGACCAGTTCGATCAGCGCCAGCGAGTCGGCGTCAAGGTCGTCGGTGAAGGAATCGCCCTCGGAGATGTCGCCAGGGTCGATCTCGAGGATGTCGGCCAGCCGGCCCTTGATCTGATCCAGGATCTCCGACCGCGATGTCGGGCTCTGCGAAACGTGGGTCTCCGCCGGCACGGCTGCTGCCTCCTCTCGAGGGCCGGCGCGCCGCGCGGCACGCCGCCGAGGTCGGATTCTACCCGGTGACCGCCCGTGCGATCTGCGACACCACCCCCGCCGCCGCCAGATGGTGCGCCACACCGATGGCGCTGGCGATCGCCTTGGGGCTCGAGGACCCGTGCGAGATGGTACACACGCCCCGGACCCCCAGCAGCACCGCGCCGCCGGTGGTGTCGGGGTCGAACGTCTCATACAGGCCCCCCAGCGCCGGAAAGAACAGGTCGGCGCCGGCGCGGGCCTCGGGGGAGCTGTCAGCCAGGCGGATGATCTCCTGTGCGATGACCGTCGCCACGCCCTCGGCGGTCTTCAGCATCACGTTGCCGGTGAAGCCGTCGGTCACGATGACATCGGCGCGGTCCACGAGCAGGTCTCGCCCCTCCACGTTGCCCACGAAGCGGGCGCCGGCGCGCTCCTGCCAGGCCTCGTCGTCCAAGAGCGCGAACACCTCCTTGACGAGTCCGGATCCCTTGCCGGCTTCCTCGCCGATGGACAGCAGCCCCACCCGCGGCTCGGGGGTGCCGTAGCCGGCTCGGCTGTACACGGCGCCCATGCGGGCGAACTGCACCAGCCACGCCGCCGCGCAGTCCGAGTTGGCCCCGACGTCCAGCACCACCGTGGGGGTGGCACGTCCGGGCACCGGAAACGGGCAGGCCACCGCCGGGCGCACGACGCCTTTGATCCGCCCGAGTCGCAGCACAGCGCTCGCCATGACGGCGCCGGTATTGCCGGCGGAGACCATGGCGCAGGCCCGGCCGTCGCGCACCGCCTCAGCCGCCCGCACCACCGAGGAGTCCTTCAGGCGCCGGACGCTGGCGCCCGGGTCGGCGTCCATGCCGACTACTTCCCGGGCCGGGATCACCTCCAGGCCGTTGCCGTCGAGTTGTTCCGGCGGGCCCACCAGCACCACTCCGTGGCCGTCGGTGGCCGCCATCCGGGCGCCCTCGAGGATCGCCTCGGGCGCGTCGTCGCCGCCCATGGCGTCCACGGCGACCGGCAGCGGGATCATGGCTAACGCAGCGACCGGCGGTTCGCCGCCGGCTCGACAGCGGGTCGGCTCAGCGGCCGGGGAGACACCTCAGTCGAGTTCCACTGCCTGTCGGCCGCGGTACCAGCCGCACTGCGAGCAGACGCGGTGCGGCAGCTTGACGGCGCCGCAGCGGGAGCAGGAAGAGCGGGACGGCGTCCCGAGGCGCCACGCGGCGGCGCGACGGCTGCGCGTGCTGGACTTGGAGGTCTTCTTCTTCGGAACGGCCACACCGTGACGGTAGCGGCGCCCCCTCGCGGTTCCTCCGGGTTGGCATCGAGGGCTCAGGGCTGGAAGTCGTCCAGCGCCGCCCAACGCGGGTCGCGCCGCTCCTCGGCCTGCTGCGGATCCTCCTGCGGCAGGGGCCCGTAGTACGAGCCCGCCGCCGGCCCCGCGCAAGCCTCGTCGCAGAGCGGCGCCAACGGCACGCTCAACAGCACCGCCTCGCGCAGCATCGGCGCTAGGTCCACGACCTCGCCGTCCAACGGGAACGTCTCGCCCTCGGCGGGCGCCGCCTCGAACACCTCCGTCACCGTCGGCGCCACGCTGAACCGAACCGGCCCCAGGCAGCGCCGGCACTCGAGCTCCCAGCAGGCGCGCACCTCGCCGGAGCAGATGATGCGACCCGCCTGCGCCTCGAGGGTGAGCCGCAGCTCGACGGCGTCCCCGGCGATGACGGCGCCGCCCACGGCCAGCCCGTCCAGCACCCGGCTGCCTTCCAGCTCTCGCCGCCTGCCGGGGGCGGCAAGGAGGTCGGCGACGGGGACCAGCACCGGACGGCCACCCGGGCGCGGCTCGCTCACACCTCGTCTTGGTTGAAGAAGAGCGGGTCGCTCTCGTAGGCCGGCGTCTCGGCGGCTGGCGGCGGCGGCGGCGACCGCTGCAGCTTCCGACGCCCCTCTCGCACATTGGCTAGAGCGCCCTCGATGGCACTCTCGAAGCGGGCGAGCTGCTCGTCGCAGTAGTCCTCGAGTTCGAGCCGCTGCCGGCGAGCCTGCTCCTCAGCCGCCTCGATTATCCGCCGAGCCCGCGCCTCGGCCTGCTTCACCACCTCGGCCCGCTGCACCATGCGCGCCGCCTCAGCCTTCACGTCATCGATTATCTCCTCGGCGTCCCGGCGGGCCTTGGCCAGGTAGTCGTTGCGTTCCTTTATGAGCCACCGGGCGCTGCGCAGCGCCACCGGCAACCGCGCCCGGGCGATCCGAATCAGCTCCAGGAGGTGGTCGCGATCCAGCCGGACCTGCGAGGAAAGGCTCGAGCCGCGCGCCCCGCTGACGTAGCGCTCCAGGTCGCCGAGCGCAGCCTCCACGTCTTCGACGACCTCCTGACCGCCGCCGGCGATGGCGTCGAAGGGGCTGGGTTCGTCGGGCGATGCGACCAGCGGCGGCTCGGGCGGATCCCCCACGCCGGCTGCCAGCGGGTCGTCGTAGTAGCTCACGAGCCCGACCGGCGTTCGCGCAAGCGCCGCGCCACGGCGGCTGGCACCATCGAGTCCACGTTGCCGCCGAAGCCGGCGATCTCCCGGATGTACTTGGAGGCGATGAACGAACTGGCCGACGTGGACGGCAGGAACACGGTGCGCACGCCGGCCACCTCGCGGTTGGTCTGGGCCATCTGCAGCTCGTTCTCGAAGTCCGACGTGGCCCGCAGGCCCTTCACGATGAAGTCAGCCTTCTCGCGCAGCGCCAGCGTGACGACCAGCTCGCCGAACATGGTGGTCCGGACGTTGGGTAGATGGGCGAACGTCTCGGCCAGCATGGACCCGCGCTCGTCCATGTCGAAGAAGGAGTCACTCTTCTGCGGGTTGTGCATGGCCGCCACGACTACCTCGTCGAACAGTTCGGCGGCCATCTCGACGACCTCGACGTGGCCGTTGTGTACGGGATCGAACGAACCGGGGTACAGCACGCGGACCACGTCAGTCCCTGCCCGGTGCGGCGGCGGAGGTCTCGTCGTCTCCGGCGGTTCGCGGTGTTGCCATCTGCACAACGGTACTCCCCCGGCGGCGCTCGGAGATGACTAACCACGCCGGGTGGGCGGGCACCGCACGGTCCGATTCGACAACGAGGATGTTGGCGCGCAACCGTCCCAGCAGCCGCTCCCAGCCGTGGTCGGGAAAGTCGTAGGGCGGGTCGCAGAACGCCACGTCAAAGGACTCGCCAGCGGTAGCCAGCCAGCGGAGCGCGTCGCCGCGGACAACCCGGCAGCGGTCCCCGAAGTCCAGCGCCGCGATGTTGGCCTCCAGCACGGCGGCGGTGCCGCGGTGACGCTCCACGAACGTGGCGTGCGCGGCGCCCCGCGACAGGGCCTCCAACCCCAGGGCGCCGCTGCCGGCGAAGGCGTCGAGAACCGCTGCGCCGGTCAGGTCGCCGTGGCTGCCGAGCGCGGCGAAGATCGACTCGCGCACCCGGTCGGCGGTGGGGCGCACCCGGTCGCCGCGGGGCACGCGCAGCCGCCGCCCGCGCGCCTGCCCGGCGATGATGCGGGTCATCAGCGGGTGCCGAGCGGCAGACCGGGCGAGCCGCTCATCGACCCGCCGTCGGCGGGCGCTGCATGAGCGTCACGGGGACCCGCTCGTCGACGGTGCGGACCTCGCCGGTCACAACGAAGCCGAGCCGACAGTAGAAGCCGAGGTTTCGGGGGTTGGATGACTCCAGATACGCGGCGAGGCCCAGCCGGTCGCAGCGGGCCAGCATCGGCGCCAACAGGCGTCCGCCGGTGCCGTTGCCCCAGCGGTCTGGCACCACCCCCACCGCCGCGAGGTGCCAGTGCGGCTCGGCCGGCGCGCGGGCGGCCATGGCGGCCAGGCTGGCGAGCACCGCCTCGGTCCGCTCACCGGCCAAGTCGGCCACCATGGCGCGGAACGCCGCGGTTACCGCTGCCGGCGGCTTGCCGGCGTCGGGCGGGTGCCAGCAGGCCGCTCCGGCACCGTCGCCGGCGACGTGAACCTCGCTGCCGGGCGGACCGTGGCGGATCATGAAGCTCCACCAATCCCTGCGCCGGGCGGGACGCTCGGCCGCCGCCACGCCCTCCATGATCCAGGCCTGCAGCGGATCCTTAGCGAAGGCCGCCGCCAGGACGGCAGCCACCTCGGCGGTGCGCTCGCCGCCGACCCGGCGCACCTCGGCCAGGCGAGCCAACTCGCTGGGTCGTCGCTCAACGCTCATCGGCCCCAGTCTGGCTAGGACTTGTCGAAGTAGTCGATGTCGGCGTCGCTCAGCAGCAAAGCGATCTCCTCGGTGAGGGTCGGATCCGGGCCGCCGGCGTCGCTGATCGCCTCGGCTGCCGCGCGGGCCCTCGGCACCCAGTCGCGGTCCCGGCGCAGCGACGCCAGCTTCAGGTCGCTACGGCCCGTCTGGCGGGAGTCCATGAGCGTGCCCTCGCCGCGCAGTTCCAGATCGATCTCGGAGAGCTCGAACCCGTCGCTGCTGTCCACGAGAGCGCCGAGGCGCGCCTGCGCTGACGGCGAGGGGTTCTCCGCCACGAGATAGCACCATCCCGGCGCCGCGCCGCGCCCCACCCGGCCCCGCAGCTGGTGCAGCTGGGCGATGCCGAAACGGTCGGCACCGAGGATCACCATGACGGTGGCGTTGGCCACGTCCACGCCCACCTCGATGACCGTCGTGGCGACCAGCACGTCCAACTCGCCGTCCCGGAAAGCGGCCATGAGGGGTTCCCGAGCACTCGCCGGCAGCCGTCCGTGCAGCATCCCGACCCGCAGACCGGCCAGCTCGCCGCGGCGCAACTCCTCAAACGTCGCCTCCGCGCCGGCCGCCGCAACCTTGTCGGACTCCTCGATGAGCGGGCAGACCACATAGGCCTGGCGGCCCGCGGCGACCTCGCCCCGCAGGCGCTCCCACACGGCGGGCTGCTCGAGGGGCGCCGTTACCGCGCTGGTGGTCACACCGGCCCGCCCGGCGGGCAACTCGTCTAGGCGAGACACGTCGAGGTCGCCGTAGACGGTCATGGCGGCGGTGCGCGGGATGGGCGTGGCCGTCATGACCAGAACGTCGGGAAGGCCCCCGAGGGCGGCGCGGGCCCCGAGGGCGGCGCGCTGCTCGACACCGAAGCGGTGCTGCTCGTCCACCACGGCGAGGCCGAGCGACTCGAAGGCGACGCCCTCGCTGATGAGGGCGTGCGTGCCGACGACCATGTTGACGTCGCCGCTCGCTAGGCCGCCCAGGATGCGCTGGCGGGCTCTCGCCCCGCTGCGGCCCGTCAGCAGCTCCAGTGAGACCGGCGCCAAGCCGCCGAGGCTCAGCCGCCCCGTCCCGCCCGCCAGACCGCCGTCGCCGTCGCCGTCGCCGTCGCCGAGGCAGTCCAACAGCCCGCTGAGCCCCAGGTAGTGCTGCTCGGCCAGCACCTCGGTGGGCGCCATCAGGGCGGCCTGGCGCCCGCCGCCGACCACCGCCAGCATGGCGGTCAGCGCCACCACCGTCTTGCCCGAGCCCACCTCGCCCTGCAGCAGCCGGTGCATCGGCCACGGCTGGGACAGATCGGCCAGGATCTCCGCGACGGTGCGGCTCTGGGCGGCGGTCAAGGCGAACGGCAGCCGCCGATGGAACCCCGCCAGCAGCGCCCGGTCCACCTCGTGGGCGATGCCGTCGCCGGCGCGCTCGCGGTCGCGCTTGCGCCCCACGAGCGCCACCTGCATCCGCAGCAGCTCGTCGAACACCAGCCGGTTCCGGGCCCGGGTCACGTCGGCGAACGTCTCAGGGTCGTGGATCAGCCGCAGCGCCTCGAAGCGCCCGCACAGACCGTGGGCCCCCAGCAGATCGACGGGCACCGGGTCGGCGATGCCCCGCGGTTCGCAGCGCCGCAGCGCTTCAGCCACCATGTCCGCTATCTCCCAGGTGGTGATCGCCGCCTTGGCCGACAGCGGGTAGACGGCGAAGATGCCCCCGGTGCGGTCGCCCACGAGGTCCACCACCGGGTTGGTCATCTGCAGGGCGCCCCGGAACTCCTCCAAGCGCCCGTACAGCACCGCCTGCATGTCCTCGCGCAGCTGCTTGGAGCGCCACGGCTGGTTGAAGAACACGCATTTCAGCGAGGCGCCGTCGCGGTCAGAGACTCGCACCTCCACCCGGTCGCGGCGCCTGCGCCCAGGCCCAGGGTCGCGACCGGGCACGGACCGCACCCTGTTGACGGTGGCTAGCACGGTGGCGTCCTCGCCCACGTTCAGCTCGCCGACGGTGGCCTCCCGGCTGCGGTCCAGGTAGCGGCGGGGGTAGTAGGTGAGCAGATCCCCCAGCTGCGCCACGCCGAGCTCGCCCAAGGCCTCCACCCGGCGCTGGTTGCCGCGCTTGAGGCGCTCGAGGCCGATCCCGGCCAGGTCCCGCCACGTCAGCGGGGCGGACGTCTCGACCACCGGTCAGCCGCAGCGCCGGCTCTGGCGCCTATTCGACGCCGATGTAGTAGTGGTAGAGCGGCTGGCCGCCGGCGTGGGTCTCCAGTTCGACGTGCGGCCGCTGCTCCGCCAGCCATCGCTCCACTGCGTCGGTGTCGGTCTCGGTGGCCTCGGCGCCGCAGATCAGCGTCACGATCTCGTGCTCGTCGCCCACGAGCCGCTCCAGCAGGCCGCAGGTGGCGGAGGCCAGGTCCGTGGCCGTGTACTGCACCTCGCCGCCGCTGAGGCCCATGTAGTCGCCCTCGGCTACAGGGCCCGCCGGCGTGACCGCGTCACGCACAGCTCGGGTGACCTCGCCGGCGACGACCTCGCTGGCGAGGGCCTCCATGAACTCGCCGTTGCGCGCCGCTTGGGCCTCGGGATTGAACTCCACCATGGCGATGAGCCCGGCGGGGATGCTCACCGTCGGCACCACCACCACCTCCTTGTCGGTGAGCTCGTGCAGCTGCCGGGCGGCCAGGACGATGTTGCGGTTGTTGGGGAGCACCACGACGCCGTCGGCGGGGGCGCGCTCCACGGCCTCGAGGAGCGCAGCCACCGAAGGGTTCATGGTCTGGCCGCCGGTCACAACCTGGACCGCGCCATACGATTCGAACATCCGCCGCACCCCGTCGCCGGCAGCCACCGCCACGACCCCCGTCGCCGTGCGCACCGGCGACACCACATGGTCGACATGCGCCACCTGCTCATGCAGGTCCGTGACCTCGATACGGTGCGGCCGGCCGGCCTCGACCCCGGCTTCGATGGCGCCGCCGATGTCGTCGGTATGGATGTGGCAGTTCCACTTCCCGTCTCCGCCCACGACCACGATCGAGCCGCCGATCTCACCCCAGCGGTCCTTGAAGGCGTCGATCCTGTCGTCATCGGCATCAAGGAGAAACATCACCTCGTACCGCAGGTCGGCCACGTCGCCGGCACCCTCGATGTGGTGAGGGTCGTCGAGCACCGGGGCGGCGACCTCAGGCGGCTCGGGCAGCGGACGGCCTTCCACCACGTGCGCTAGGGCGTCGAGCAGTAGCAGCAGCCCCTGGCCGCCCGCGTCGACGACCCCGGCGGTGCGCAGCACCTCGAGCAGTTCGGGGGTGCGATCCAGGCTCTCCTGACCGGCCTTGATGGCCTCGTCGATCACCTCGGTGAGCGGAGCACCCCGCCGGGCCGTAGCAGCGGCTGCGGTGGCTAGGTCGCGACCCACGGTCAGGATGGTGCCCTCGGTGGGGTCGGGTACCGCCCCGTAGGCCGCCTCCGCGGCCGCCTCCAGACTGCCGGCCAGGCTGGAGGCGTCGATTCTCAGCGACTCGCGCCAGGATCCAGCCAAACCTCGTAGGAATTGCGACACGATGATGCCCGAGTTGCCGCGTCCGGCCTCTAGGGCGCTTTCGTGTATGCACGTGCAGACGAGTTGCATTCTGTAACCGTCTGGGAGAAAGCGCCATGTCCTATCGACAAGCCGCCGCCGCCAATCAAGGTCGCTGTGCCGCTCGCTGCTGCCAGGCAGGGCCGCCGTCACCGCCCGCAGTGTCAGCGCCATGTTCGTGCCCGTGTCGCCGTCAGGCACCGGGTAGACGTTGAGGGCGTCGATGACCGAGCGGTGCGCCGTCAGCGCCTCGCTATAGCAGCGGATCAGTTCGCAAACATGGTTGGAACTCAGGTGTTTCAGAGGCGCCACGGCGTTACACATTAGCGACGGCGCGTCGCCCGCCCGCCGAGCCGCCGGCGATGCGACCCTCGTCACATCTGCGGCGCGATCCACCTCGCGCCGCCGCGCAGCCGACTACCCTGCGGGCACGCTCGGCGGGGACCTCGCCGGGCGCTGTCACATATCGGGGACACCGACCCGGGAGACACGCATGCAGGGAGTCATCAAGTCCTACGACCCCGTCACCGGTGACGGCGTCGTCGTGCGCGACACCGACTTCATCGAGTGCGACCTCGCCGAGGGCGCCCTCGCGGGGTCCGTGTTCCGCTTCCTCCGCCAGGGCCAGAGGGTGATCTTCGACCTCGACGACGACGGCCGGGCCACCGCCCTGCGCCTCGGCAGCGAGGTGGACATGGGCACGCCGCCGCACCTCTACTGAGCACGTCGGCCCGTGCTGCGAGCAGCCCCATGACCATCAGCGAGGTCAGAACCGTCACAACCCACCAGCGGCTGCTTCGGTGGGTCGAGGAGTGCCGGGGGGTCCTGCAACCCGCCGCCGTCCACTGGTGCGACGGCAGCGAGGCCGAATGGGAGAGGCTTTGCGCCTCCCTGGAGGCCTCGGGCACCTTCTGTCGGCTCAACAGTGCCCTGCGCCCCAACAGCTTCCTGGCACGCTCCGATCCCGCGGACGTCGCCCGCGTCGAGGACCGCACGTTCATCGCCTCGGTCAGCCCCGACGACGCGGGCCCGACCAACAACTGGCGCGACCCCACTGAACTGAAGGCCGAGATGCTCGAGCGCTTTCGGGGCGCCATGGCGGGCCGAACCATGTACGTGATCCCGTTCAGCATGGGTCCGCTGGGCTCGCACATCTCCCAGATCGGCGTGCAGCTCACCGACTCGGCCTACGTGGTGGTGAACATGCGGATCATGGCGCGCATCGGCGACGCGGTGCTGGCCGAACTCGGCGACGACGGCAACTTCGTGCCGTGCCTGCATTCGGTGGGCCGCCCGCTGGGCGACGGGGCGCCCGAGCTCCCGTGGCCTTGTGACCCCGAGAACAAGTACATCGCCCACTTCCCCGAGACCCGGGAGATCTGGTCCTACGGCTCGGGCTACGGCGGCAACGCCCTGCTGGGCAAGAAGTGCTTCGCCCTGCGCATCGCCTCGGTCATGGCCCGCGACGAGGGCTGGCTGGCCGAGCACATGCTGATCATGAGCGTCACCCCGCCGGGGGGGCCGAAGCACTACGTGGCCGGGGCGTTCCCGTCGGCCTGCGGCAAGACCAACATGGCCATGATGGTGCCGACGCTTCCGGGCTGGAAGGTGGAGACGGTAGGCGACGACATCGCCTGGATGCGCTTCGGCGAAGACGGTCGGCTGTACGCCATCAACCCCGAGCACGGCTTCTTCGGCGTGGCCCCGAACACGTCCTACCGCACCAACCCGAACGGTGTAGAGACACTTTGGGGCAACTGCATCTTCACGAACACGGCTGCGACCGCCGGCGGCGACGTTTGGTGGGAGGGCCTCACTCCCACCGCGCCGGGCGGTCTGACCGACTGGCTCGGCCGGCCCTACTCGGCTGATTCGGGCGAGCCAGCGGCGCACCCCAACGCCCGCTTCACCGCCCCCGCCTCCCAATGCCCGTCCATCGCGCCCGAGTGGGAGGACCCAGCCGGCGTGCCCATCTCGGCCATCGTCTTCGGTGGGCGCCGGGCGCGCAACGCCCCGTTGGTCACCGCCGCCCGCGACTGGCGCCACGGCGTGTTCCTGGGCTCGATCCTCAACTCCGAGACCACCGCCGCGGCCGGCGGCGCCGTGGGCCGGGTGCGATTCGACCCCTTCGCCATGCGGCCCTTCTGCGGCTACAACATGGGTGACTACATGGCCCACTGGCTGGAGATGGGCGCCGCGCGCGACCCCTCCCGACTGCCGCGGATCTTCTGGGTGAACTGGTTCCGCCGCGGTGCCGACGGGCGCTTCCTGTGGCCCGGCTTCGGCGACAACTGCCGCGTGCTGCGCTGGATCGTGGAGTGCGCAGAGGGACGCGGCGAGGCCGTCGAGACCCCCTTGGGCCTGATCCCGCGGCCCGGTGCCCTGGACCTCTCGGGGCTGCGGATCCCCGCGGGGGACATGGACGAACTGCTAGCGGTGGACCGGGACGCCTGGCGAGGCGAGGCAGAGCTCATCCGCGAGCACTTCGCCAGCTTCGGCGACCGCCTGCCGCAGGAGCTGTGGGCAGAACTGGCGCTCCTGGAGGAGCGGCTGGAGGCCTGAGCCCCGGCGCCCCCTTCCTCCCGGGTCTGCCGCGGTCCGAATGGCGGGCTGTCGCGGCCGCTCAGCCGATGGTCATCGTTCTGATGATGAGACCGGCGATGAAGAGCCCGCCCCAGCCGTAGAGCAGGTGGTGCCGGCTTGGCATCACCTGGGAGCGGTAGCTGAAGAGGATTCCGAGCGCGGCGAGGGTGATGAAGCCGTAGAAGGTGTGGATGCCGCCGACTTCCCGCCCCCCGCCGGCCGTAAGCACCACGCCGATGATGACCTCGGCCACCAGCAACGACTGAACCGCCAGCAGCGACCACCACAGGGCGCGGGACCGCAGCCGGGGCAGCTTGTGCGCCGCCAGCGCCCAGACCGCCGCCGCGCCGTTGCCCGCCAGGACCACCCAGGCGATGATGGCGTGGGCCTCAGCGACCGACTCGGCACCCACCGTGGCGTTCAGCCCTGCGGGCCGGCCCCGCGGCGCATCCTCAGGCGAACAGGTCGGAGGCCTGCGGACCGGTGCGCACCTGTCCCGGACGCACGAACCATTCGGTGCCGAACGCGGCGGCGAAGTCCTCCTCCCCCAGCGCCAAGAAGAACGAGTCCGGCGGGATCTGGCTGGCGTGGGCGGCCATGGCCGCGCGCTTGCGCTCAAGGACCTCCCCGACGTCGATGGCGTGGGTGATCTCGGCGTCGGGCAGGCCGAACTCCTCGCTGTCGGTCCGCTCGGTGCGCTCGGCGTCCAGCGGCGTGCCGGCGCGCGCGGCCGCCTCGACCATCTCGCGGGCCCGGTCGCGGTTCATCGTCGCCCAGAAGACCCTCGGCACCCCGGCCAGCTCCGCAGCCCGCGTGCCGACCCGGTGGACCGCCACGTGGTCGGGATGGCCGTAGACGCCGTGGCTGTCGTAGATGGTGAGCAGCTCGGCGCCTTCGGTGGCCAGGATCCCCGCCAAGCGCCGCGCCGCCTCGAACTCGTCCGCCTGCCAGAACGACTCGGGGGCGTCGTTCGCCGCGGCTCCGGCCATGCCGGAGTCCCGGTAGCCCAGGAACACCACCCGGTGGCACCCCAGCAGCGCCGCGGAGTCCCGGGTCTCCTGCTCGCGCCAGGCGCCAAGCTCGATGCCCTCGGGCACGACGCCGGGGACCTGCTCGCCCTCTTCGCCGCGCGTGGCCAACACCAGCACCACCCGGTGTCCAGCGGCGACCGCCTTGGCCATAGTGCCCCCGGTGGCGATCGCCTCGTCGTCGGGATGGGCGTGAAAGCAGACCAGGGTCGCCACGGCGCTCAGGCTACGGAGCAGCCGCCGCGATGAGCCGGGGCCTCGAGCGGCGTCGCATCGGCGGACCGCCCGCTCAGGCCACGACGCCGCTTGCGCGCAGGGCCGCCACATCGCCGGCGCTCAGGCCCAACTCGGCCAGAATCGCCTCGCTGTCAGCGCCCGGCTCAGGCGGTGGTCGGCGCACCGCAGACGGGGTGCGGCTGAACCGCGGCGCGGGAGCGGGCTGGGTGACACCGTCCACTTCGATGAAGTTCTCCCGAGCCTCGTTGTGGGGGTGCCGGGGAGCCTCGGCGAAGTCCAGGACGGGCGCCGCGCACGCGTCGCTGCCCTCAAAGACGGCGCGCCACTCCTCACGGGTCTTGGTGGCGAAGGTCTCCGCCAGCTTGGCGCGGGCCTCGGGCCAGCGTGCCCGGTCGTACTGGGGGGGCAACTCGGCGGCGTTGAGTCCCAGCAGGCGCAGCAGCTCCGCGTAGAACTGCGGCTCCATGGGGCCGACGCTCATGTAGCCCCCGTCGGCGCAGCGGTAGACGCCGTAGAAGTGGGCGCCGCCGTCGAAGATGTTGGTGCCGCGCTCACCCCAGCCGCCGGCACCGTGCAGACCGTAGACCGCCGTCGCCAACAAGGCGGCGCCCTCGCACATGGCGGCGTCGATGACCTGCCCCTCGCCGGAGCGCTGAGCCTCCAGCATCGCAGCCACCATCCCCAACGCCAGCACCATGCCACCGCCCCCGAAGTCCCCGACGAGGTTCAGCGGCGGCGTCGGCGGCCCGCCGAGGGGCCCGACCGCGGCGAGAACGCCCGACAACGCGATGTAGTTGATGTCGTGGCCGGCGGTCGGCGCCAGCGGGCCGTCCTGGCCCCAGCCGGTCATGCGCCCGTAGACCAGACGGGGGTTGCGGCCGAGGCAGGCGTCGGGACCGACTCCGAGGCGCTCGGCCACTCCGGGACGGAACCCCTCAATGAGCCCGTCGGCGCCGGCCACGAGTCGCAGCACCAGCTCCTGGCCCTGCGGGTTCTTGAGATCCACGCCGACCGAGCGGCGGCCCCGACGCAGGATGGACCCGGAGAGCTGGCGATACTCCGGGCTCGCCGCCGGGCGGGCGCGGTCCACGCAGACCACATCGGCGCCCATGTCGGCCAGCATCATGGCGGCGAACGGGCCGGGGCCGATCCCCGCCAACTCCACAATCCTGATGCCCTTCAGTGGGCCCATCGGGGCCTCCTCTCGGTCCGTTGCGCTCCGGGATCGCCGACAGCCCTCAGAGCCGCCGCAGCAGGTCGCGCTTCTTCGCCTCGAACTCCGCCTCGGAGACGATGCCTAACTCAACCAGATCCCACAGCTTGCGGATCTGGTCGGGAATGTCCAGCGCGGACTCGACGGGCTCGTCGCCGCTCAGCGTCGCGGGCGGCGGCGCGGTGTCCGCCACGGCCTGCTGTTCGGCTTCTCGCTGCAGCCGG
Source organism: Acidimicrobiia bacterium (assembly GCA_009840735.1). Classification (GTDB taxonomy): domain Bacteria; phylum Actinomycetota; class Acidimicrobiia; order Acidimicrobiales; family CATQHL01; genus VXNF01. The sequence continues at coordinate 20,815 of VXNF01000076.1, forward strand.
TACACCTCCTGGCGCACCGCCTCGGGGCGCGGGACGTAGGCCAACCGGCGCACGTGGCGGTCCACCACCGACCGCACCGCCAGGGTGCCCACGCCGACCAAGCGCTGGCTTATCGTCTGGTCCACGGCGATCTCATCCACGAGATCGAGGCCCAACTCGACGCCCCGCCAGCGCGGCACGCCCTTCCAGTGGACGATCCGGCGGTCGGTCACGAGGTAGTAGGTGTTGGCCCAGCGGACCAGGCGGATGCCCGCGCCGACCGCCGAGATGCCGGCCATCACCCCGATCGTGACGATCGCCGGCAGCGGGAACGACTCCACCACGACGGTGACGCAGATGACCGCCGTGACCAGCGCCACAAAGGCGCTGACCTGCGCCGCCGCATAGGCCCAGTGCGGCCTTGTCTCGACCGCTACCTCCTCGTCGACGGAGAGCAGCCGGACGGGAAACGCCACGGCGCCATCGTACCGAGCCCGCCGGACGGGGCCGGGGGCTCAGTCCCAGCCGAGCTCTTCGAGACGGTCGTCGTCGATGCCGAAGTAGTGGGCCACCTCGTGGATGACAGTGATCCGCACCTGCTCGACGACCTCGGACTCGTCCTCGCAGAGGGCGCAGATGGGCTTGCGGTAGATGAAGATGCGGTCGGGCATGACGCCGCTGTAGTGCTCGCGGTCGGTCAGTGGGACGCCGTGATAAAAGCCCAGCAATTCCGGGTCCTCGTGCGAACGGTCCTCCACCGACACGTGCACGTTCTCGATGGCCTCGGCCAGTTCGTCGGGGATCAGGTCCAGCGCATCGGCCACGAGAGCCTCGAAGCGCCCCTGCGACACCTCCACACCGCCAAGCTAGACCGACGCCGCCAAGCTGGCCCTCCTCCTATGACGAACGACCCTCCGGTGGCCTCAGGAGCTAAACGAACCCCCGGCGACGTCTCGCTGGTCGGCTACAACGACTCAGAGGCCCTCGACCATCTGAACCCGCCGCTCACGTCGCTCGTCTACCCCGGCATGGAGGTCGGCCTCGAGGCGGGCGAACTGGCGCTGAAGCTCATCGCTCAGGGGAGTTCCGGCGCGGACGCCCACCTGTGTCCGGTCGAGCTGCGCGCCCGCGCCTCAACGGCCGCTCCCCGGCGCCGCTAGGCCAGCAGGCGTCGCACCGCCAAGTCAGCGAGGTGGTCGCCGATGGCCAAAGAGGCCGTCGCCGCCGGCGACGGGGCGTTCAGGACATGCACGAATCCGGGTGACTCCTGGATGCAGAAATCGTCCAGCAGCCGGCCGTCGGCGCCGACCGCCTGGGCTCTAACGCCAGCGCCGCCAGCCAGCAGGTCTGCGCCGCGGACTTCCGGCACCAGCGCCCGAGCCGAGCGGGCGTAGACCCGTCGGATCCGAGACCGCCAGAACTCCGCGCTGCCGGCGCGCCAGTGTCGGGCCACGAGGCGCCAGAACCCTCCGAAGCGCAGCATCTCCGCCACATCCGCCAGGTTCGGGCTGCGATCCCGGTAGTGCTCGCGGCCCAGCGCCAGCACGGCGTTGGGGCCCACCTCCACGGTGCCGTCCACCCGGCGGGTGAAGTGAACGCCCAGGAACGGGAAGGCGGGGTCGGGGACCGGGTAGATCAGCGAGCGACACAGCGAAGCGGCCTGCTCGCTCAGGCGGTAGTACTCGCCTCGGAACGGCACGATCCGAACCTCCGGGGAGGCCCCGGCCAGGCGGGCTACCCGGTCGCTGTGCAAGCCGGCGCAGTTGAGGACCAGGCGGGCCTGCCAGCTCCGCCCGCCAGCGTGCAGCCGGACCCCCTCGGCGGCGACCTCGACGGCCTCGAGAGGTGCGTCGGTTCCCACCTCTGCGGCCAGACCGGCGGCGATGTGGCGGGCCACCGCGGCGAAGTCCACAGCGGCCGCCTGAGGCACCGCCAGGGCGGCGACGCCGCTGGCGTGGGGCTCCAGCTCTCGCAGTTCCTCGGGGCCGACGCGGCGAAGGCCCTGCACCCCGTTGAGGGCGCCGCGCCGCTGTAGCTCGTCGAGGCGGGGGACCTGCGCCTCGGAGGTGGCGACAACCACCTTGCCGCCGGCGCGAAACGGCAGCCCTGCCTCCTGGCAGAACTCGGTCATGGCCCGATGACCGGCCACGCACAGCCGCGCCCGCAGCGACCCCGGCGTGTAGTAGAGGCCGGTGTGCAGCACGCCGCTGTTGTGGCCGCTCTGGTGGGTGGCCACGGCCGGCTCCTTCTCGATGACCCCCAGCGCCGCCCCCGGAAGCCGGGCGGTCAGCGCCCGAGCCGTGGCCAGCCCGACGATGCCCGCTCCGACCACGACCACGTCGTAGCGATCGCTCACGCCGTCGTCGCCTTCCGCACCGCTCGCCGGGCCATCGGGCCGGCACGGTAGCAACCGACGCCGTCGCGGCGCTTCGGTAACCTCCGGAATCGTGGGCGGCGGCGACTCACCCGGACTCGCGGATCCTTTGAGCGAGGCCGCTGCTGGCCTCGACGCCGACGTCGCCCACCTGCTTGGCGACCTCGACGAGGCGCAGCGGCTCGCGGTGACGACACCGGCGGCGCCGCTTTGTATCCGGGCCGGCCCCGGCAGCGGCAAGACCCGGGTGCTGACCCGGCGCATCGCCTACCGGATCGCCACCGGAGACTGCGAGGCTCGCTTCTCCGTCGCGGTCACCTTCACCCAGCGCGCCGCGTCCGAGCTGGGGGCGCGCCTCGCCGAGTTGGGGATCCGCGACCGGGTGGCCGTCGGCACGTTCCACGGCCTCGCCGCCCGGCAGCTGCGTCGCCACGCCGCCGACGACGGCCGCGCCCGCCCGGACATCCTGGCCGATCCCTCCCGGCTCCTCGACAGCCTCGTGGCGGCCGGCGAGTCCACCGGGGCGGTGCGGACCGAACTGAACTGGTGCGCCGCGCAGAGCGTGCGCCCGGCCGACTACCCGGCGACTGCTGCCGCCGCGGGCCGCCGGACGGCGCTGGCGCCCCGCCGCCTCGTCGAGCTGATGGTCGCCTACGAGCACAAGAAGCGCCGGCTGGGCCTCGTGGACTTCGGCGACCTGCTCCGGCTGGCCGCCGAACGGCTCGAGGGTGACGCCGCCACCGCGGAGGCTTGGCGCTGGGGCCGCCGCCACTTTTTCGTGGACGAGCTGCAGGACCTCAACCCGGCCCAGCTGCGGCTGCTGCGGGCCTGGCTCGGCGATCGGTCCGACCTGTGCGCCGTGGGCGACCCGGATCAGGCCATCTTCGGCTGGAGCGGCGCCGACCGGCGCATCCTGGACGACTTCGCCGCGCTGTTCGCCGGCGCCACCGTCGTGGACCTGCGGCGCAACTACCGCTGCAGCCCCGCGATCGTCGCCCTGTCGGCTGTGCTGCGAGACGGCGGCGCGCCCAGCGGCACCGCGGTCCGAGGAGGCGAGCATGCCCCCGACCCGTTCGCCGCGTCCGCGCCGCTGATCGCGCGCTATCCCAGCGCCGCGGCGGAGGCCACCGGCGTGGCCAAGGCCGTGCGCGCCGCCCGGGCGCCCGGCGACCGCTGGTCTGCCCAGGCGGTGCTGGTGCGGACCCGCCGGCAGGTGGCCGACATGACACAGGCTCTTGAGGCCGCCGATGTGCCGGTGCGCGTCGCAGATCCCGACGCCGCCGCGGCGCCGGGCGACCCAGACGCCGTCTGCGTCTCCACCATGCACGCCGCCAAGGGACTGGAGTGGCCGGTCGTACACATCGCCGGCCTCGAGGAGGGCCTCCTGCCGGTCGCCGGCGCCGAGCGCGGCGGCTCGCTGGGCGAGGAGAAGCGCCTGTTGTACGTGGCGCTCACCCGGGCGCGCCGCCGCCTCCACCTCAGCTGGGCGCAGCGGCGGGACACGCCGGGCCAACCCGCCGAGCGGCGCCCGTGCCGCTGGCTGGCCGCCGTGGCCGAGGCGGAAGAGGCCGACGCACCGGCGACGCCGCGCTGGCAGGGGTCCCGGCCGGCCGGTCTGGCACCGCCGGACATGGGCGCGCCCGCCGAGCCGCTCGTCGCCGCGCTGGTCGCCTGGCGCGAGCGCGTGGCCAAGGCGGCGCGCGTCGCCCCAGCGGCGGTGCTCAGCGACCGCGATCTGGCCGCCATCGCCGAGAGCCGCCCGGCCACCGTGGCCGAGTTGGGCGTCGTCGCCAGCCTCGGCACCTCGCGCCTGGACCGGCTGGGGGGGGAACTGATCGCCCTCGTGGCCGAGCACCCTGCCGCGGGCGGCGACTCCTAGTCCAGCCCGGCCGCGGCCTCCGGCGCCGGGCCACCGGGCACGATCTCCGCCAGCAGGTCACCGGCCTCCACAGCCGCCGAGCCCTCGATGCAGACCCGCGCCACGGTGCCGCTCAGGGGCGCCGTCACGCGAGTCTCCATCTTCATGGCCTCAATCGTCGCCAACGCTTGGCCTCTCGTCACCGCCTCACCGGCGGTCACGTACAGCTCGGCCACCCCCCGGAACGGCGCGCCCACATGCCCCGGCTCGGACGGGTCGGCCTGCTCGGCGCCGCTGCTGGGCAGGGCAGAGTCCCGCAACCGGGCGCTGATGGGGCGCAGTTCGCCGTTGAGGCGGAAGATGACCGAGCTGAAGCCCGACTCGTCGGCCTCGCTGATGGCCTCGATGCCGACGCTGATGCGCTGGCCCGGCCCCAACTCCACCAGCACGTCGCCTGCGCCCTCCTCGAGGCCGTACCAGAACTCCCGGGTGCCCAGCACCGACAGGTCCCCGTGGCGGTCGCGCATCGCCGCTTGGGAGCGGGCGGGCTCGGGGAACAGCAGCGCCGACAGCGTGCCGCGGGCGTCGCCGGAGTCCAACTGCTGCTCCTGGGCAGCGGTGAGCGCCGACGGTGCCGACGCCTCGGGCCGACCTTGGAGCGCGGCGCTGCGGAACGGCTCAGGGAAGCCGCCCGGAGGCACCCCCAGGGCGCCTTGCAGGTACGACACCACCGAGGCCGGCAGGTCCACGTCCTCGGGGCGCTCCTCGAGCTCGCTGGGGGTCGTGCCCGTGGACACCAGATGCAGCGCCAAGTCGCCCACCACCTTGGAGCTCGGTGTCACCTTCGGCGGCCGCCCCAAGATTCGGTTGCAGGCCGCATACATCTCGGCGACCTCCTCGAAACGGTCGGCGACTCCCAGCGCCGAAGCCTGAAACCGCAGATTGGAGAGCTGCCCGCCGGGGATCTCGTGGTGGTACACGGCGTTGGTGGGCGACAGCAGCCCCGCCTCGAACGGGGCGTTGAGGCGGCGCACCAGTTCCCAGTACGGCTCCAGGGCGCTGATCGCCGCCGCCGACAGGCCGGTCTCGCGCGCCCCGCCGTCGGTGAGCGCCACGATAGCGCCCAGCGAGGGCTGGCTGGTCATGCCCGCCAGCGACGGGACGGCGCCGTCTATGGCGTCCACGCCGGCCTCGACGGCCGCCAGGTAGGTGCCGATCTGCCCACCGGCGGTGTCGTGGGTGTGCAGGTGAACGGGCGCCTCGAAGCGCTCCCGCAGCGCCGCCACCAGCCGTGACGCCGCCGGCGCCCGCAGCAGCCCCGCCATGTCCTTGATGGCCAGCACGTGCGAGCCGGCGGCCATGAGTTTCTCCGCTAACCCCAGGTAGTAGTCCAGCGTGTAGAGCCGCTCGCCGGGGTCGGCCAGGTCGCCGGAGTAGCAGAGCGTCCCCTCGACGAGCCCACCGGCCTCCCGAGTGGCCCGAATGGCCGGCAGCATCTGGCCCACGTCGTTCAGAGCGTCGAAGATCCGGAAGATGTCGACGCCGCCGCGGCGGGCCTCGGCCACGAACCGCTCGCACACTGTGTCGGGGTACGGCGAGTAGCCGACGGTGTTGCGGCCCCGCAGCAGCATCTGCAGGCACACGTTGGGGACCGCCGCGCTGATGCGCTCCAAGCGCTCCCACGGGTCCTCGTGCAGGAAGCGCAGAGCCACGTCGAAGGTGGCACCGCCCCAGCACTCCAGGCTCAGCAGCTGCGCCAGCCCGTGGGCGTGGCGGCGCGCACCCGCCACGAGGTCGATGGTCCGCACCCGCGTCGCCAGGATCGACTGGTGGGCGTCGCGCAGCGTCGTGTCGGTCACCAGCACCTCGCTGGCCTGGCGCATCCAGGCGGCGAAGCCGTCGGGTCCCAACTCGGCAAGGCGTTGGCGACTGCCGGCGGGCGGCTCACCCGGCGGCACCGGCGGCAGCTTCGTGGCGGGCTCGGCGACGGCGGGCACCGGGCCGTTCGGGCGGTTCAGTGAGACGTCGGCCAGATAGTTCAGCAGCCGGGTGGCCCGGTCGGCGCTGCGGGCCTGCGCCGTGAGGTGCGGGTGGGTGTCCACGAAGTCCGTGGAGACGGCGCCGGCGCAGAAGTCCGGGTCGTTGAGCACCGCCCGGATGAACGAGCGGTTGGTGAGCAGGCCCCGCACGCGCAGCTCGGCGATCGCCCGGACGGCCCGGCGGCGGGCTGTGTCGAAGTCGGGCCCCCGGCAGGTCACCTTGGCCAGCAGAGAGTCGAAGTAGGGCGTGACCTCGGCGCCCACGTAGACGGCGTCGTCGATCCGCACCCCCGCACCGCCCGGCGTGCGGTACACCCGCACCCGCCCGGTGTCGGGGCGGAAGTCGTTGCGGGGGTCCTCAGCGGTCACCCGGGTCTGGATGGCGAAGCCGTCGATTCCAACGTTCTCCTGCGCCAGCCCCAGCCCGGCGAGCGTGGCGCCGCCGGCGAGGCGCAGCTGGGCCGCCACGAGGTCCACCCCGGTGATCTCCTCGGTGATGGTGTGCTCCACCTGGATGCGGGGGTTCATCTCGATGAACACGTAGCGGCCCGAGCGGTCCAGCAGGAACTCCACCGTGCCGGCGTTCTCATAGCCGATGGAGCGGGCGAAGGTCACGGCGTCTTCCAGCATCCCCCGGCGCACCGCCTCGTCGAGATCCCGCGCCGGCGCCGACTCGATCACCTTCTGGAAGCGGCGCTGCACCGAGCAGTCCCGCTCGAAGAGATGGCTGGCGTCGCCGGTCCTATCGCCGAGGATCTGCACCTCGATGTGGCGGACACTCGACAGCGCCTCCTCCAGGAACACGGCGTCGTCGCCGAAGGCCGACTCGGCCTCCCGCCGGGCGGCTTCGACGGCGCCGGGCAGGTCCTCGGCGTGCTCGACGCGGCGCATGCCCCGCCCGCCGCCGCCCGAGACCGCCTTCACGAACAGCGGAAAGCCGATCTCGCCGCCCCAGCCAACGGCGTCGTCGGCCCCCGACAGCGCCGGGGACTGCGCCAGGACCGGCACCCCGGCGGCCTCAGCCGCGCCCCGCGCCGCCACCTTCGACGCAGCCAGCTCCAGCACGCCCGGCTTCGGGCCGACGAAGGTCAGCGACGCCTCCGCGCACGCCCGCGCCAGCGCAGCGCTCTCGGACAGGAACCCGTAACCGGGGTGAACGGCGTCGGCGCCGCACGCCAGGGCCGCCGCCACGATCACCTCGATGTCCAGATAGGGCCGCAGCGGATGCTCCGGCGCCCCGATCTCGTAGGACTCGTCGGCCTTGGAGCGGTGCAGGCTGCCGATGTCGGCCCGCGTGTGGACCGCCACGGTGGCGATCTCCAACTCGGTTGCGGCCCGGAAGACGCGGATGGCTATCTCGCCGCGGTTGGCGACGAGCAGCTTGCGGATCGGCTTGGCGGTTTCGCTCTCGACGGCTGCGACCCTACCCCTGCTCCGGACCGCGCCGGAGGCGGCTGTCACAGGGGCGCGCCAGACTGAGCGCGTGAGTGACAACAGAGACAGAGAGGCCCCAATGAGCGAGGACGCCGCACAGAAGTCCCCGCCGAGCGCCGGGTTGAATGAGGCTCAGAGGGCGGTGCGCGCCCGGCTGGGGCGGCAGGGCGCCGAGCCGCCCACCTTTGACGTCGGCCTGCGTTCTCGCCTACGCCACCAGCTCGAGAGCGCTCTCGCCGACGTGGCCGAGGAGTTCGGCGTTGATCGCCCCCTGTTCATCGGCAAGCGCCAACTCGCCGGGGTATTCGGCTGTGAGGTGTCATTCCTGCACGAAGAGGAGCAGGAATTTGCGTGGAGACCACAAGTGGCCAGAGGTGCTGTCGCGCACAAGGCGATCGAGTTGGGCATCAACTGGCGCTCGCCGGACCCGGCACCCCCCGAACTCGTCGACGCCGCCCTCGAGTCGCTCGCCAGGGGCGACTCCTCCTTGGGAGGCTGGCTAGACCAGTGCGCCGAGGTCGACCGGGCCGAACTCCGCGGTCTCGCCATCAACTCGGTGGCCGCCTTCTTTGATTGCTGGCCGCCATTGCAGCGTCGCTGGCGCCCGGCGACAGAGTCGAGTTCGCGGGTTGAGTTGTGCGGCGGCAGAATCGTCTTGGGCGGGAAGACCGACCTGACACTGGGCCGCGCCGAAGGCACCGCGGCCGACAAGGTCATCGTCGACCTCAAGACCGGCTGGCGCCAACCGAGGGCGCATCGAGACGACCTGCGGTTCTACGCGCTCATGGAGACCGTGAAGCTGGGCACCCCGCCGAGGAAACTGGCGACCTACTACCTCGACTCTGCCGACCTCGACGACGAGGAGGTGGACGAGGACCTGCTGGAGGTGGCCCTGCGCCGCACCGTCGACGGCATCCGGCGCTACGCCGAACTGCACGGCCACTTGAGCCCGGCCGCCGAACCGGCCAAGCGGCCCGGCCCGCCTTGCCGCTGGTGTGCACTGCGAGGAGACTGCGCCGAGGGCCAGGAACACTTGGCCCAAGCCGACGCCGAGCGCTGAGCGCCGCTGCGTCCGCGGCGGCGGGCCCGTTCTGTCATTCCGGTCAGGGCCGGAATCCAGTCGGCTAGCTTGGTCCGGGCGCCCGCGGATCACAAGGGGCACATGGCTCGGCACACCAACGCGTTCCCAGAACTGCAAAGGGACCTGCGCTTCGTCCCTCTCGGCGTCGCGGACCCGCAGGTGCTGACCCGCGAGCAGATCCACCGTTACAACAGCGATGGCTTCCTGTGCCCCATCGACATCTTCTCAGCAGGCGAGATCGCCGACATCCGGGCCTACATCGACGACCTGCTGCCCACGGCTCAAGCCGCCGGCTGGGGCAACTACGACGTGGTCAACTGGCACAAGACCTGTCGGGGCATCTGGGACCTCGTCACCGAGCCCCGCATCATCGACGTCGTGGCCGACCTGCTGGGCGACTCGGTGGTGCTGCGCCACAGCCACCTGTTCGCCAAGCTGGCCGGCGACCCCAAGCAGGTCAGCTGGCACCAGGACGCCTCCTACTGGCCCCTGACCCCCAGCCGGGTGGTGTCGGCTTGGCTGGCCATCGACGACAGCGACGTGGCGAACTCGGCGATGCGAGTGATCCCCGGCTCGCACCACCACGCCCAACTCGTCTTCCACGACAGCGACGAGGACGAGGACAATGTGCTCTTCCAGACGGTGCGCGACGCCGAGGACTGGGGTCGACCGCCGGTGTCGCTGGAGCTGCGGGCCGGCCAGATCTCCCTGCACAGCGACTGGATCCTGCACAGCTCGGCGCCCAATCGCTCCGACCGCCGCCGCTGCGGCCTGGCGATGCGCTACCTGTCAGCCGAGGTGCGAGCCTACGATGGCTGGAACGCCCACTCGGTGTGGTGCCGCGGCGTCGACCCGCGCAACCACTGGGCCAACCACCCCCGCCCCGCCGGCGAGCACATACCCACCCCCGAAGTCGCCTAGCCCCTACGCACCACGAGCCTCGACCATGACGCGTATCCCGCTCCGCGACATTCGTGAGGAGTTCTCGCCGCTGGGCGGGCACGTCATGCTGGCCCCTGAGGTCGCCGCCGCGCTCGCCGCGGCTCAGCCGGTCGTCGCCCTCGAGACCAGCCTCGTCACCCACGGGCTGCCACTGCCGCACTGCGTGGACGTGACGCTGGACGCCGCAGGGCGCATCCGAGCCGGCGGCGCCGTTCCCGCCGTCGTCGCCATCTCCGAGGGGCACATGGTCGTCGGGCTCACCGACGCGGAGGTGGACCGGCTTGCCAGGGCGCAGGGCACGGTCAAGGCGACGCGGGCGAACCTGTCCACGGTCGTGGCCCGCCGCCAGACCGGCGGGACCACCGTCAGCGCCACCATGTTGATCGCCGAGGCCTGCGGGATCGAAGTGTTCGCCACCGGCGGGCTCGGCGGGGTACACCGAGGGGCCGTCGGGGACGAGAGGCGGTCGCTCTCGGGCACGCTGGACATCTCCGCCGACCTCGAGGAGCTCTCCCGGACGCCGGTACACGTGGTGTGCGCCGGGCCGAAGATCATCCTCGATGTGCAGCTGACCCTCGAGTACCTCGAGACCAATGGCGTGCCGCTCATGACGCTCGGCGCAGACCACGTGCCCGGCTTCTACTGCCGCTCCTCAGGCGCCCGAACACCGCTGCGCGTCGAGGACTTGGCCGAAGCTGCGGCGATCATCTCCGCCCAGCGAGCCCTCGGGCTGTCGGCCGGAACGGTCACATGTGTGCCGCTGGACGCCGCCGACGCCGTCCCGCTGCCGGTCATTGAGAGCGCCATCGAGCAGGCCCTCGACGAGGCGGGCCCCGAGATCCGCGGCGGGGCCGTCACCCCGTACCTCCTCGAACGTCTGCACACCATCACCGGCGGCGCAACGCTCTGGGCCAACCTGAAGCTCATCGGCAACAACGCCGATGTGGCGGCCGCCCTGGCGGTCGCGCTCGGTGGCAGGGCCTGACGAGGTAGTGGACTGGCCGGGCGGCTGGCGGCCCGATCCCGGCTCGCCGGCGATGGTCGTCGGGGATCTCGCCGTGGACATGACCGCCACCATGGCATCAGAACCGGCGGGCTGGGACTCCAATAGTCCCACCATGAACCTCAACCCAGGCGGCTCCGCCGGCAACGTGGCCGGAGCGCTCAGTCGCCTCGCCGTGCCCGTTGAGCTGTGCGCCGGTGTCGGCGATGACGTCTACGGCCTCTTCGCCACGGACGCGCTGCGCGCCGGCGGCGTCGACGTGGGAAGCGTCAGCGTCATCCCCGGCGCGTTCACGCTGGTTGTGGTCGCCGTCGCCGACCTCGTCGGGGAACGCCACTTCTGGCTCTACCCCGCCACGGGGGTGGCGGCATCGCACAGGTTCACAATGACCGAAGAGGCAGCGGGCCGGGCGCAGGGCGCCGGATGGCTGCATGTGTCGGGCGCGGTCATGAGCGATGAGCCCGCCCGATCGACCGCGCTGGCGCTGATGGAGGTGGCGCGGGCCTCCGGCGTGCCGACATCGTTGGACCTCAACATCCGCACCAGCGACGGTTCCGTCGCCGAGGACTATCTGGCGGCCATCCGTGTTGGTGTGGGCCACGCCGCGGTCGTCTTCGGCTCGGTAGCCGAGGAGTTGCCCGCCGTGGCCGGCGGCGCCACCACCGAGGAGAGCCTCAACACCCTCGCCGGCGACGGCGGTATCGCAGTGGGTCGGATGGGCGCCCGAGGGGCGATCCTGGCCGTGGGCGGCCGCCACGGCGTCACCCTCGAGGAGTTTGCCGCCCGCGAAGTCGCGGCAGTCAGCACACTCGGGGCGGGCGATGTGTTCGACGCTGGGTTCATCGCCGCGGCCCTCGAGGGGTGCTCGCCCCGGCAGGCGACCCGCTGGGGCGTGGATCTGTCCGCCGCCTGCGTGGCCTCGGAGGAGACGTACGCGCACCTCCGCCGCGACATGCTCGACGGGGCGACTGCTAGGCCCAACTCGCCACGATCCGCCGGCGCAGCGCGTCACGCTTCGGCTCGGTGACGAAAGCCGCTTCGAGCGCGTCCAGCTGGCGGCGCGCCAGCACCGACCGGTCCCAGCCGAAGGCGTCGACCAGCAGCCGCATCTCATCGGTGAGGGTCGTGTCGGTGACGCCCCGTTGGTCGGTGGAGATGCCGATTGAGACACCGGCCGCCGCCAGCGCATCGATGGGGTGCTCGGCCATGGAGGCCACGACGCTGAGCTGAACGTTGCAGGACGGGCAGGCTTCCAGATGCACGCCCTCGCGCACCAAGCGGGCGACGAGGTCGGGATCCTCGACCGCCCGGATCCCGTGACCGATCCGCCTGGGCCGCAGACAGTCGAGGACCTGCCGGACGCTTTCGGGGCCGCGCGACTCCCCGGCGTGGACGGTGAAGGGACCGCCAGCGTCACGGACGATCTCGAAGGCCGCCAGGTGGGTCGCCAAGGGGTAGCCGGCCTCGTCGCCCGCCAGGTCGAACGCCACGGGCAGATCCTCGGTGTGCAGCACCGTGGCGAGCCGCGCCGTCTCGATGCTCTCGACCTCGCTGTAATGGCGGAGCGCGCAGAGGATCACCGCGCAGCTCAGCCCGTCTAGCTGCCAGGCGCGGGCCTCCTCCAAGACGATCTCAACCACCTCGCGGGCGCGCAGGTCGCCCTCGATGTGCTGCAGCGGAGCGAAACGCGCCTCGGCGTGCAGCGCATGGTCAGCCGCCAGCTGCGCCCGCAGGTCCCGCATGGCGGTGCGCAGGCCCCGCTCGGTCTGCAACAGTTCCACGTGACACGCGGTCGACGCCAGGAACGAGGCGAGCGAGTCGAACCGCTCTGGACCCACGAAGTGTCGCCGGTAGCTGTCGGCGTCGACGCCGGGATCCAGCGACGCCACCGCATCGAGGGACATGCAGATGTCCATGTGCAGGTGCAACTCGACGGTGCCGCCGAACCTCATCGCGCTCCCCTATCTCCCGACCTGCGGCGCCCGGTCATCGGGGCTGCGGCCGGCGAGGTGCGCGACCGACACTGGCGGCCCGGCGTCGCCGGTGTAGTCGGCGGAGACCTCCGGCACCTCGAAGCGAGTGCTGATCGGCACCACCCCGGCCCACCACGGCCCGGCGATGTCCTCTGGCTCGTCGATCGGGTCGCCGGTTCGCACTTTGGCCGACGCCTCCGCCAGCGGCAGTTCCAGCACCAAGGTGCGCCGCAGGTCGATCTGCGAGGGGGGCCGGGAGGTGTCCCAGTTGGCCACGATGTGATCGGTTATGAGCCGCAGGGCGTACCGCTTGCGCCGCTCGTCGTCGATGCGGGTAGCCTCGCCGCGCACCACCACCGAGCGGTAGTTCATCGAGTTGTGAAACGGCGTGCGGGCCATCACCAGCCCGTCCAGGTGCGTGACGGTCACGCAGATCTCCTCGCCCGCCCCGGTGCCGAGCAGATGGTTGGCGGCCGCGCCGTGCAGATAGAGCCGCTCCTCGTCCCGCCCGTACGCCATGGGCAGCACCAGCGGCCCGTCCGGCGTGGTCACCCCCACGTGCGCGATCAGCCCGGCGTCCAGTATTGCCAGCACCTCGTCCCGGCGATAACGGGCCCGCGGCGCGCCGCGCCGAACCCGAGTACGCGCCGAAGCCGGCCCGGCCAGGCCTGACGCATCCATCTCACCCATCAGCCGGAGCGTACCGACCGAGACCCCGCCAGGGCTGGGATCAGTCCGCCGTTCCCCGCTCGACTACCCAGCGGTGCGCCTGGTCGGTGATGCGGGGAAAGCCTCTACGTCGCAACCGCTTCAGCCACAGAAACGATCGTGGTGGTCACCTCCAAGTGGCCCTCATTGCGGTGGCCCTCATTTCGCCGGTATTCTATTCTGATCGGTACTTGATCGTCAATATACTGTTGGTATGGCAGGAGCGAGGGTGTTGTCGCCGGTGGCCGGCGAGGCGCTGAGGTTGCTGGGGGATCGCGTCCGCCTGGCGCGGCGGCAGCGCCGCTGGACCGTCGAAGCGCTAGCGGAGCGGGTCGGGGTGTCGCCGACGACGATCCGCAAAGTCGAGCGCGGCGACGCCACGGTCGCCATCGGGACTGCTTTCGAGGCGGCGGCGCTGGTGGGGGTGGCGCTGTTCCATGATGATGCGGCGCGGCGCGCCTTGGAGGGCGACGCCCTCGCGGCGCGACTCGCTCTGCTGCCCGCCGTGGTGCGCCCGCTCAAGATCGACGATGACTTCTGACTGGGAGCGCCGCCCGGCCGAGGCGTTCGTGTGGTTGTGGCTCCCCGACGCTGCGCGCCCCGTGCCGGCCGGACGCCTGGTGGACCACGACGGGATCGTCGCCTTCGCGTACGGGCGCAGCTACCTGGCCCGGCCCGACCGCCTCGCCCTGTACGCGCCGGAGTTGCCGCTGCGCGCCGGGGCGATCATGCCCGCCCGCGGCGAGATCGCCGGCTGCATCGCCGACGCGGGACCCGACGCGTGGGGTCGCCGCGTCATCGAGCGACGTCGCATGGTGGAACCCGGGGGCTTCTCGCTGCTCGGCTACCTGCTGGAGTCGGCGTCGGACCGCATCGGCGCCCTCGACATTCAACGCTCCGCCGACAGCCACGAGCCCCGCGCCGGGGACACCGCCAGCATCGAGGAGCTCGCCGCGGCGACCGAACGCGTCGAACGCGGCGAGGCGCTCCCCGAGCCGCTGCAGCGGACTCTCCTGCACGGCACCTCAGCCGGCGGCGCGCGGCCCAAGATGCTTCTCAGCGACGGCGACCGCCGTTGGCTCGCCAAGTTCCCGTCGGTGACCGACTCGGCGCCGATCACCCAGGCCGAGCACGTCGCCATGGACCTAGCCGCAGCCGCCGGTCTCGACGCGCCGGCCGTGGAGCTACGCCGCGCCGCGGGAAAGCCGGTGCTGCTCGTCGAGCGATTCGACCGCACCGCCGGCGGCGGGCGGCGCATGATGGTGTCCGGACTCACAATCCTCGGGCTGCACGACGCCGACGGGATCGCCGGGCGCTACGGCACCTATCCCGCCCTCGCCACACAGATCCGGCACCGCTTCGCCGAGCCGAAGCGAACGCTGCGCGAGCTGTTCGCCCGCATCGCCTTCAACGTCCTCGTCGGCAACACCGACGACCACCCGCGCAACCACGCGGCGTTCTGGGACGGGGCCACGCTGAGCCTCACGCCGGTCTACGACGTGTGCCCGCAACCTCGAGTCGGCCAAGAGGCCCAGCAGGCGATGGCCTACGGGCCGTCCGGGGAGCGACTCAGCCAGGCAAGCGGCTGCCTCGACCACGCCAGCACCTACCACCTACCCCGCAGCGAGGCCACGGGCATCATCGACCACCAGATCGACGTGATCCGCAACGAATGGCACGTCGCCTGCGACCGCGCCCAACTCACCGTCGCCGAGCGCTCCCAGCGCTGGGGAAGCGAATTCCTGAACCCCTTCGCGCTGTACGGATACCGCCGGCACGCGCATCTCGCGCCAAAACGGCTTTCGTAGTCCGAGAACTGCTTCTTTCGGAATCCGAGCAATCTTGCGTTCGTAACCTGGAAGACGCTCTCGGACGTCGACCGACGGTTCCTCCCCGCCATGGCCCAGGACGTAATAACTATGGCGACGAGATACGTAAAAACTGTGGTTAGTGGAGCGTAAACTCGACGGTTTGCCTGTAGGGTCTCGCTGGTGCCCTACGTTCGACGCCACCTAGAGTCAGCGCTGGATCGCTCGCTCGACGCTGCTCGAGTGGTCGTGCTGCACGGCGCGCGGCAGTCGGGCAAGACGACCTTGGCGCGCCAGATCGCTCGGAAGCGGGGTGGCTCGTACGTGACGCTCGATGACGACGCCTCGCGGCATGCCGCGCTCGAAGACCCGATGGCTTACCTGTCCGCGCTGGGCAAGCCTGCGGTGATCGACGAGGTGCAGCTTGGCGGCGACCGGGTTGTGCGGGCCGTGAAGCGCATCGTGGACGACTCCGATGCGCGGGGCAGGTTCCTGCTCACCGGTTCCACGGACTTCCTCTCGGTGCCGACTATCAGCGAGTCGCTCGCGGGCCGGGCGCGGATACTGCGGCTGCACCCCTTCTCCGAGGCCGAGCTCGCGGGATGTGGGCAACTCAATCTCGACGAGTGGCTCGACGCCTGTCGGATCGAACCGCCCCCGCAGGCCGCTGATCGTGCTGGCTACATGGGCCGCGTGTGCCGCGGCGGCTTCCCCGAAGCGGTCGCCCTAGCGCCGTCCGAGCGCGCCCAGTGGCATCGCAGCTACCTCGAGACCGTCGTGCAACGCGACATCACCGAACTCGGCGACATCCGGCGAGGCGAAGCGCTAATCGAACTGATCCTTTGGCTGGCGGCACACTCGGCCGGCGAACTAAACATCCAAGCCGCTTGCCAACAACTCGGCCTCGACCGGTCCACCTTCAACCGGTATCTGGCATGGCTCCGCACCGTGTTCATGATCCGCACCGTGCCCGCATGGTCCCGCAAGTACGCCTCCCGGATAACGAGGCGGCCCAAGCAGTATTTCGCCGATACCGGCATGGCTGCGGCGCTGCTGGGGATCGACGCCGATGCGCTGGCGTCGCCCACGTCGACTGTCAGCGGACCGCTGCTGGAGACCTTCGTGCTCAATGAACTGGCGCGGCAGGCAATCGAAAGCTTCGAAGTTCGCCTTCACCATTTGCGCCACTACGACGGCCACGAGGTGGACATTGTGGTCGACCGCTCCGACGGGGCCGTCGCCGCCATCGAGGTCAAGGCCACAGGAAGCCCCAGCGACAGCCACCTGAAGCCGCTGCGAACGCTGCGGGACCGCCTTGACCGGTCAGTTCCGGGCACCTTCCGCGTCGGCGTGCTGCTGCACACCGGCCCGTACTGCCACCGCATCGGCGACCGCCTCTGGCTAGCCCCCATCAACGTCCTATGGTCCGCCGGCTGAACATCGCCCACCGCCGCATCGATTCGCTCGACGACTCGCCCCGCCCCCTCCGGACCGGAGGTCAGGCACCCTCCAAGAAGCGGCGCAGCGCCTCTCGGATGATCTCACTGGTGGTGGTGTCCTCAGCGGTCGCGCGGGCCTCGATAGCGGCGCGCATCTCGGGAGCGAGGCGCACCGGCACAACGTCCGCTGGCCCTGAACCCATAGCCGGGCGACCGCGCCGGCGCCCCTTGAGCACCTCGACGTCGTAGTCGGTCTCCTCCACCTCGGCGCCAAGTGCATCGAGGTCCTCATCGGTCAGCACACGACCGCGACGTGTCCGGCGAACCTCAGCGCTGCTCATCTCGGTTCCTCCCCCGGGCCCGGCAGCAGATCCCAGAAGGTCGGTCGCAGAGCCATGGCGTGGATCACGATCCGCAACTCTCCCGCCAATTCAAGCCAGATGATCTCCACCAGGTTCCCGGCCGAGTCGGGCCCGATTGCCAGCACCTTCGGCGGGTCAGCCTCGGGATCCAAGTCGATAGTGCTGATGGCATGCCTGATCGCATGGAAGATTTCCCCGTCATCCAAGCCGTGCTTTGGCGCTTCGAGCGGGTCCGCTGATACTCGAGCGCGTCGATCAGACGGACCCGCCGATGCCGTCCGACGTGCTCGAACGGGATCTGGCCGGTTTCGAGCAACTCGATCAGCGCCGGACGCCGGATCCGCAGGAAATCGGCGACCTCTTGGGTGGTGAGCTGTTGGTGAATCGGCGCGATCGTGACCGCTTTGCCCTCTGCCATCGCCGATACGACTTCACGCAGCACCTCGAACACCTCGCCGGCAGGACATGCTCCTCGCCGTCGAGCCCGACCAACTTGGGCGGACCGGAAGGCGCAGGCATCCACAGAACGAAGACGACCGCGTGCTCGCTGGGATCAACCCACCAGGCGTGCAGGTACCGGTTCAGTATCCGGAGCCCCTCTGGGTCCAGCGGCTCAGCCGGAGGTAGCACCGCCAACTCGTCGCGAGTTGTCATCGCCATCCTCCTGCCTGCATGAACATGACGAGTCATTACTACAGGTACGAGACGTCCCAGCGCGCCTAATCGCGGTCGCGGATCGAACTCAAGCACATGCCCAATATCTTGAGGGGCGCAGGCGCGGCCATCACCTCGTCATTGCTCCTCCAGTGGCCTGACTGGCCGACCGCCACTGACGCCATATTGTGGCTCGCCCCGCCCCAACCAGCCACCGCCTCGCGAGGTACACCATGACCGTTGAAGCCAGCACTCCGCTCTCCCTCATCGAGGCTGCCTATGCCCGGCTGCACGCGGCGGTGGGCGCTGCTCGGATGCGCACCGACCGGCCGCTGACCGCGGCGGAGAAGATCCTCATCGGCCACCTCGACGAGCCGTCGGGTCCGCTGCCCGAGCGGGGGCGCAGCTACGTGGACTTCCGCCCCGACCGGGTAGCGATGCAGGACGCCACCGCCCAGATGGCCTGGCTGCAGTTCATGACCGCCGGGCTCGACGACGTCGCCGTGCCCACCACGGTTCACTGCGACCACCTCATTCAGGCCAAGGTGGACGCCCGGCGCGACCTGCTCGCCGCGCTCGAGAACCACGACGAGGTGTACGACTTCTTGGAGTCGGTCAGCGCCCGCTACGGGGCCGGGTTCTGGAAGCCGGGCTCGGGCATCATCCACCAGGTCGTGCTGGAGAACTACGCCTTCTGCGGCGGCATGATGATCGGCACCGACAGCCACAGCCCCAACGCCGGCGGGCTCGCCATGGTGGCCGTCGGCGTGGGCGGCGCCGACGCGGTGGACGTCATGACCGGCTTCGGTTGGAACGTGCGCTGGCCGAAGTTCATCGGCGTGCGCCTCACGGGACGCCTGTCGGGCTGGTCGGCGCCCAAGGACGTGATCCTGAAGGTGGCCGACCTGCTGACCGTGGCGGGCGGCACCGGCGCCATCATTGAGTACTTCGGGCCGGGCGCCGAGACGATCTCCGCCACCGGCAAGGCCACCATCTGCAACATGGGCGCAGAGATCGGCGCCACCACCTCGCTGTTCGCCTACGACGAGTCGATGGCCCGCTACCTGAAGGCCACCGGGCGGGAGGCCGCAGCCGCAGCCGCCGACGGCGTGGCGGAGCACCTGCGGCCCGACGACGGGGTGCTGGCGGACCCCGAAGGCTGCTACGACTCGGTCGTCGAGATCGACCTGTCGGCGTTGGCGCCGCACATCAACGGCCCGCACTCCCCCGACCGGGCCCGCCCGATCTCGGAGCTGGGCGCCGAGGCGGCCGCCGAGGGCTGGCCCATGGAGATCTCCGCGGCGCTGGTGGGGTCCTGTACCAACTCCTCCTACGAGGACATCACCCGGGCGGCCAGCATCGTCTCCGGGGCGGTGGCCCGCGGCCTGAAGATCAAGGCCCCGCTGCTGGTCACGCCAGGCTCGGAGCAGATCCGAGCCACCATCGCCCGCGACGGGCTGCTGCGCGTCTTCGAAGAGGCCGGGGCCACCGTGTTGGCCAACGCCTGCGGACCCTGCATCGGCCAGTGGTCGCGCAGCGACGTGGCCGAAGGCGACGTCAACGTGATCGTCAACAGCTACAACCGCAACTTCCCCCGCCGAAACGACGGCTTGTCCTCCACGCTGGCCTTCGTCGCCTCACCGGAGGTGGTGGTGGCCCTGGCGCTGGCCGGCCGAATGGACTTCGACCCGCTCACCGACACCCTCACCGACGACGCCGGCGAGCAGGTGCGCCTACCCGAGCCGATCGGCACCGAGCTGCCGCCGGACGGCTTCGACCCCGGCGAGGCAGGTTTCGTCGCCCCCCCGCCGCCGCCGGAGCGGTCCGCCATCGAGGCGCGCATCTCCCCGACCAGCAGGCGCCTGCAGGCGCTGCAGCCGTTCGCCGCCTGGGACGGGCGCGACTACGAGAACCTGCCGGTGCTCATGAAGGCGGCCGGCAAGTGCACCACCGACCACATCTCCGCCGCCGGGCCGTGGCTGCGCTACCGAGGCCACCTCGAGAACATCAGCGGCAACCTCTTCGCCGGGGCGGTCAACGCCTTCGGCGGCGCCGTCGGGGCGGGCAAGGACCAGACCGACGGGCAGGTCCGCCCCTATCCCGAGATCGCCAAGCGCTACCACAACGCCGGCTGGTCGTGGGTGGCCGTGGGCGACGCCAACTACGGCGAGGGCTCCTCCCGTGAGCACGCCGCCATGGAGCCCCGCTTCAGGGGCTGCGTGGCCGTCATCGTGCGCTCTTTCGCCCGCATCCACGAGACCAACCTCAAGAAGCAAGGCGTGCTGGCGCTCACTTTCTCCGACCCCGCCGACTACGAGCTGATCGGCGAGGATGACCGCATCGCAATCCGCGGTCTGGCGGACTTGGCCCCCGGCGAGCCGGTGCGGGTGGAGGTGTCTTACCCGGACGGCTCCACGGATGCGTTCGACACCACCCACACGATGTCTGCAGACCAGATCGACTGGTTCCGCGCCGGCAGCGCCCTCAACGTGATCCGCACACGGCTCTAGCGCCGGTAGGCGGGGCGCAACCGGCGGCGGCGTTATGGGCGGGGTTCTCCGGCAGGGTCACCGCGGTGAATCCCCGCTCGGCGTTGCGGGGGTCAGGGGCGGGCGATGAACTCCTCCAGCGCCTCGGGCTTGGCGGTCAACGTCGCCACCACGTCGGCGTCCACGTCGGCCACGATGATCTCACCCACTTCGTCGGCCACGGCGGCGAACAGGCCCAAGCGGCGCATGCCGGCCGTCTGGTTGCGATTGTCCTCGGTGGGCGTGAGATAGTAAACCGACGTGACCTCATAGCGCAGCATCAGAAACATCTGCATCAAGGTCATCAGTCGCTTGCGCCGCAACGCCGCCTCGACGGTGTTCTGGTCGCGCACCGACAGGATCGAGCGGTCCCGGCGGTCGCGCAGCACCGCGAAGACGATGTTGGCCAGCGGTCGCCCGGCGCCGTCGCCGCGGCCATTGTCGTCGCCGCGGCCAGGCTGCCCGCTGCTGCCGTCGGCGACGGTCAGCTCCAGGATCTCCGAGCCGGCTTTCCAGGGCCGTAGCCGCACCTGCGGGCGCAGCGCCAGGCCGTGATGGGCGGCCCAGCGCGCCAGCCATTCCTCCAGGGTCCGGGTGGGCACCTCGGTCTGCGCCAGGTGCTGGAACTGCGTCGAGCCCGCCCCCATGGCCCGGGTGGTGGCGGTGCGGCCCGAGCAGGCCATGAGCGCGGCGTCGGCCCGGGGACCGCCGACCAGCGTCTGCGGGGTGCGGTAGGGCGAGTCCACTAGGCGCAGTCGGCGCTGCAGCTTGGCGAGCGCCAGCATGCCCTCCTCGTTGAGCGAGGCGGCGAAATCCTCGCCGGCCATGCCGTCGATCTGATGGCCTCCGTAGGTGATGAAGTTGAACACGTAGCCCAACTCGCCGAGCTTCCTCGGGAATTCCCGCATCTCGGCGTCGCTCATGCCGGTGGTGTCCCAGTTGAACGACGGCGACAGGTTGTACGCCAGCATCTTGTCGGGCCAGACGGCGTGGATGGCCTCGGCGAACTCCCGGGCGTCACCCAAATGGGCCGTCTTGGTCTCCATCCAAATCACGTCCGCGAACGGCGCCACCGCCACCGACTTGGCCACCGCGTAGGGGATGCCGCCCTGCACCTGGTAGTAGCCCTCGGGGGTACGGGCCGCCTCGGCGTCCCAGTAGACGTCGACGCCCGCCTCGGCGGCCCGCTCCCGGGCGCAGCTCAGGCTGGCACCTCGGGCGAAGCCCAACCACTCGTCGGCGCCGATGCCAACGTCGACGCCCTCGGCGGACCGGGAGGCGATGCGCTCGGCCACGGCGTCGGCGTAGGTGCAGAGGCCCGCAGCGGCCTGCCAGGCCGCCGCGAAGGCGTCGGTGGCCTCCTCGGCGGCCCGGTCCGGCGCTGCGGGGTTGGCCGCGATCGCCGCGTCGATGGCCCCGGCGGCGCCGCTGGCCGCCAGCCACGCCTCGGCCTGGGAGTACTTGGCTTCGGGCAGGGCGTGTAGCAGGTGACCGTTAGCACCCTCGACGCCGGCGGCGCTGAGGCGGCGCAACACCGCCAGGTGCGCCGCCTTGTAGGACGGCACGTTGCGCCCCCGGACGCCGAGCACGAAGGGCTGGTCGCGCTCGTCGGCGGCGCTGTCCAGCAGGGTGGCCGCCTCGGCGTCGGTGCGCGCCACAAGGATGCCGGCCACGCCCATCACGTCGAGTTGGAAGCGGGCCGCGTTGAGGCGCTTGATCTGCTCGTCGCAGCCCACCAGCACCTTGCCGCCCTGGTGGCCGCACTTCTTCTGGCCAGGGCGCTGGTCCTCGATGTGGTAGCCCGGCACGCCGACCTCCACGAAACGCCGGATGAGGTTCCGCACATGCGGGTCGCCGCCGTGGCCCGTGTCGGCATCGGCGATGATGAACGGCGAGTAGTCCACCTCGGGGGCCTCGGCCCGCTCAGCGGCGCTCATCTGCGAGCGGGCGAAGCTCTGGTTGCGGTCGGCGGTCAGCAGGGCGCGCACGATCCCGGCTGCTTCGTCGGGCACCGAACTGAGCGGGTAGCCGGCCAGGTCGGGGCCGGGATCCTCGCTGCGTGAGCCTTTGGCGGAGGTGGCCCAGCCGCCGAGGTAGATGCCGGCGATTCCGGCGCGCTTGAGGGCGACCGCCTGCCCCGGCGAGTACGGCCCGAAGGTGGTGATGCTGCGACGCGCCTCGAACAGTCCCCGCAGGAGCGCGTAGAACCGCTCGGCCGCCTCGCGGGCGACGGTGTGGTCCTGGCGGATCGAACCCCGCTGGGAGACCACCTGGCGCGCCGAGTGTACGCGCCGCAGGCCAGCGAAGCGGGGCGTCGCCATCCAGCGTTCGGTGGCACCGATCTCGGCGTCGAACCGCTGCGGGGCCGCGTCACCGTCACCGGTGCCGGGGACTCGCGGGTGCGGCTGGGCGAGGACGGACGCGGGGACGGCCTCGCCGCTTCTCTCTGGAGACTGGACGCTCACTTGCGGGCACCTCCTCGTTCGGTCTGCGCAATCCGGGCCGCGCCAGACAGCGACTTCGTGGCCCCGCACCCTATGAGACAATGTTCATTAGAATCTCGATAATGCAGCATTTGATCGACTCTCAAGAGAACAATTTTGCTTGATGTTTCGAGAATCGATAACTCCATCCTTCACGAGCACTCGCTGGCAGGGCGGTTCGCCGCTTCGAGCGCGTCCGACGCTCGCGGATCCCGGCGGCGGCGGCGGAGGCCCACTGAAGCTGCTGCCGTGCCCCCTAGCGTGAAGGCATGGCAGGAAACCAATACGTCACCATCGGCCGCCTCGAGGTGGCCGCCCCGCTCGAAGCCTTCATCCGCACCGAAGTGGCGCCCGGAACGGGGATCGAACCCGAGGAGTTCTGGGGCGGCTTCGAGGCGATCCTCGCTGACCTCGAGCCCCGGGCGCGGGAACTTCTGGGCGCCCGCGCTGACCTGCAAACCCAGATCGACCGCTGGCACCTCAAGCGACGCGGCCTGCCCCACGACCCCGACGAGTACGAGGCTTTCCTGGGGTCCATCGGCTATCTGGCGCCGGCGCCGGAGGCGGTGCGGGTGACGACCGCCGGCGTCGACCCCGAGATCGCCACCGTGGCCGGCCCGCAGCTTGTGGTGCCGGTGGACAACGCCCGTTACGCGCTGAACGCCGCCAACGCCCGCTGGGGCAGCCTGTACGACGCCCTTTACGGCACCGACGTGATCCCCGAAGACGACGGCGCCACGCGGGACGGCCCGTACAACCCGGTCCGGGGCGACCGAGTAATCGCCCACGCCCGCGAGCTGCTGGATCGCCACGTCCCGCTGGCATCCGGTTCGCACGCCGACGCCGTGGCCTACCGGGTGGCGAATGGCTCCCTGGCGGTCGAGCTGGCCGGCGGGAGCAATGCCGGACTGGCGGCCGGAGCGGAGGTGGCCGGCTACACCGGCGAACCCGGCGACCCCGACTCGGTGCTACTGCGCCGCAACGGCCTAGGAATCGAGATCCTCATCGACCGCGATCATCCCGTCGGCGCCGTCGACCGCGCCGGCGTGGCCGACATCTGTCTCGAAGCGGCCCTCACCACGATCATGGACCTTGAGGACTCGGTCGCGACAGTGGACGCCGGCGACAAGGTGCTGGCCTATCGCAACTGGCTGGGCCTCATGCGAGGCGACCTGTCGGCCACCTTCGCCAAGGGAGGGCGGGAGGTGACCCGCACCCTGCGGGCCGACTCCCCCTACCTCGATCCCGGCGGGAACCCGATGACGCTGCGGCGGCGCAGCGTGATGCTGGTGCGCAACATCGGCCCACACATCGAGACCGACATCGTGCGCCTCGACGGCGCTCCGACCATCGAGACGATGCTGGACGCGGCGGTCACCGCCTGGTGCGCCGTGGCTGACCTGGCCGGCGGCGGACCGCACCGCAACAGCGCCTCTGGCTCCATCTACGTCGTCAAGCCGAAGATGCACGGACCCGACGAGGCAGCCCTGGCCGGCGAGCTGTTCGGCCGGGTCGAGGACCTTCTCGGCCTGGCGCGCAACACCCTGAAGATGGGGATCATGGACGAGGAGCGCCGCACGTCGCTGAACCTGGCGGCCTGCATCGCCGCCGCCTCCGAGCGGGTGATGTTCATCAACACCGGCTTCTTGGACCGCACCGGCGACGACATCCGCACCGCCATGGAGGCGGGGCCGATGATCCCCAAGGCGGAGATCAAGTCGGCGACCTGGCTGAGGACCTACGAGGACGCAAACGTGGACGTGGGCCTCGCGGCGGGCCTCGTGGGCCGAGGCCAGATCGGCAAAGGAATGTGGACCCGGCCCGACGACATGGCGGCCATGCTGGCGGAGAAGTCGGCGCATCCGCTCGCCGGCGCCTCCACCGCCTGGGTGCCGTCGCCGACAGCGGCGACGCTGCACGCCCTGCACTACCTGGAGGTCGACGTGGCGGCCCGCCAGCGCGCCCTCGCCGAGCGCACCCCTGCCCGGGCGCTGGACATGCTGCAGTTCGCCACGCTCCCTTTGGGCCGGGAACTGACGCCCGCGGAGTTGGCCAGTGAGCTGGAGAACAACGCGCAGGGCATCCTGGGCTACGTCAGCCGCTGGGTCGGCCAGGGGGTGGGCTGCTCCAAGGTGCCCGACATCAACGACACGGCGCTCATGGAGGACCGGGCGACGCTGCGGATTTCCTCCCAGCACATCGCCAACTGGCTGCACCACGGCCTGCTGAGCGCCGAGCAGGTCCACGCCACCATGGAGCGCATGGCCGCCGTCGTGGACGCCCAGAACGCCGGCGACCCCGACTACTGGCCGATGAGCCCGGACCTCGCCGGCAGCATCCCCTACCAGGCCGCCCTGTCGCTGGTCATGGACGGTCTCAACCAACCCAACGGCTACACCGAGTTCATCCTCATCGAGCAGCGCCGGAGAATGAAAGCGGCGCTGCTCACGCCCGCTTGAAGGCCGGCGCCGCGGCCGGCAGCGTCAGTAGATCTCCGGGACGAAGGTCTGGTCGGACTTGGGCGGGCGGACGTAGCCGACCCGCTGCTGAGGTTCGGGCAGCTCCACCTCCTCCCACGGCAAGAGCTCGTAGGGGATCATCGACAGCAGGTGGGAGATGCAGTTCAGGCGAGCCGCCTTCTTGGAGTCGGCGTGTACCACGTACCACGGCGCCTGCTTGATGTCGGTGTGCGCGAACAGCGTGTCCTTGGCCTTGGAGAACTCCACCCAGCGGGCGCGGCCCTCCAGGTCCATGGGCGACAGCTTCCAGCGCCGCATCGGATCCGACAGCCGGTTCTGGAAGCGGCGCTCCTGCTCGGCGTCGCTGACGGAGAACCAGTACTTGATCAGGATGATCCCCGACCGCACCAGCATCCGCTCGAACTCCGGGCACGACCGGAGGAACTCCTTGTACTCCTCCTCGGTGCAGAACCCCATCACCGGCTCGACCAGCCCCCGGTTGTACCAGCTGCGATCGAACAGCACCATCTCGCCCGCCGCCGGCAGCTCGGCCACGTAGCGCTGGAACCACCACTGGGTCTTCTCGCGGTCGCTGGGCGTGCCCAGGGCAACAACCCGGACAACCCGGGGGTTGAGCCGCTCGGTGATCCGCTTGATGACGCCGCCCTTGCCGGCCGCGTCGCGGCCCTCGAAGATGACCACCACCTTGAGCCCCTTGAGGCGGATCCAGCGCTGCAGCACCACCAGCTCTTCCTGCAGACGGGCCAATTCCCGCTCGTAGTCGCGCCGCTTGATCCGCTTGGGCTGCTCAGCCGACGGCTCGTCCGATTCGACGCCGGGGGTCGCATCGAGGATCGGGGCCGAAGTCATGCGCGAAGCGTATTCCCGCCCGACAACCTGGGCAATCGGCTCGCCCTAGGGTTGGTCGCTCAGACGGGCCCGCAGGGCCGCAACCTCTGCCTCGGCGGCGCGGCGGGCCGCGGCCTCAGCCCCGAGGGCCGCCTCCGCGGCGACGGCTCGCGCCAAGACCTCTTCCCGTTCCTGGCGGGTGTCGTCGGGGTCGGGCAGCCAGCGGCCGGTGCGGGCGTCGCGCAGGTGCAGGCGGCGCGTCTCGGCGTGCAGGTCTAGGCCGAGCACGTCGCTCCTGCCGCACAGACGGCCGTCGTCGTCGGGCGCCACGGGGATGCGCTGCCACCTGCCGCCCGCCAGTCGGTCGCCCTGCAGGACGGGGGTGTAGAACTCGCCGCCGGTGGGGTCGAAGCGCCAGTACTCACTGACGCCGACCTCCAGGTAGATGGCGGGCTTGTCGAACAGGTCCTTCTGCCAGGTGCCGTCGGAGGCGATCTCCAACACGAACTCGGGCGGCCCGCCCGCCGCTCTGACTCAAACCCACAGCCTAACCCGACCAGCCCGCCGCGGATCGCACTTGTTGTTTCCATATTTGAAAGATGATTCCATGAGTATCAATCATTGTCACTGGATCTGCTAAGTCGATCTGCGACGCCTCGCTGCGGCCGGGACGCGTGCTTCAGAAGGACGCCCGGATGGCCCAGAGATCGGGAAAGGCGGGGCGCATGATCGTGGTGCGCAGATAGGTGGCCCCGTCGGAGCCGCCCGTGCCCTCTTTGGTGCCGATCGTGCGCTGGACCATCATCACATGCCGGTAGCGCCACTCCATGAAACCCTCGTCGAAGTCGGTGAGGAGCTCGCAGATCTCCAGCAGCGCCGGCTCGGACCGGTAGATCTCCAAGAGCGTGTCCTGGACCTGCGGCGAGGGTGCCTGGGGGGCCGTGACGTCGCGTTCGAGGACCGAGGCGGGGATGGCAAAGCCCTTCCTGGCGAGGAACCGCACGAAGGCGTCCCAGAGCGTCGGCGCCCCCAGCCTGCGCTCGAGCCGACGGAGAGTGTCCGCATCGCTGTCGAGGTGTTCGAGATGGGACGCCTCGAACTGGCCCAGCAGGATCTCGATCTCCCGGAACTGGGCGGACTGGAACCCGCTGGCGTTCGCCAGGAACGGTCGGAAGGAAGCGAACTCCAGCGGGGTCATGGTCTCCAGAACGTCGATCTGGGCGACGAGGGTCTTGAGGATCTTGAGCACGCGCTTCAGCTGGTGAGCGCCTCGGGACGGCGCGTCGGCGTCGAGGTGGGCGCATAGCGCGTCGAGCTCGTGCAGGACCTGCTTGAACCAAAGCTCGTAAACCTGGTGGACGACGATGAACAGCGTCTCGTCGTGTTCGGGCGCCCCGGTCTCGGGATCCACTGAGCGGCACCGCTGCAGCGACAGCAGCTCGGGGATCCGCAGGTACGACCCGTAGGTGAGGGTGCCGCTCACGGGTGTCCTCCCTTCACACCGCGAGGGCGTCGAGCCTCGCGACGGGGTCGAGCTGGGGCAGTGGCGCAAGCTCGGCGACGAGTTCGGACGCCCGACACATATCGACCTCGGCGAGCGACGCCTTGCCCGCCGTGAGTTCGCCCAGGATCTCGGCCTGTCGGGCGGCCCGGGCCGCGGCCTCGACGTACGGCATCGTCGAGAACATCACCATGTTGTAGCGCGGGCTCACACGCTCGGGATACCGCCGCTGGAGCTCCAAGGCCAGCTTGCGGCGGATCAGATAGTCGGGGTCGATCACGCCGGCACGCATCTCGTGGTAGTTGTCCAGCGCCATGTCCGCGATGGCATCGGCGTTCGGCTTTCGCTCCGCCTCGAAGGCTGCGAAGGCGGCCGCAACGTCGTCGGGGCGCTCACGGAGATGGCGGTCGAGGGCGCGCGCCGACTCCATGGCCAGGTTCATGCCTTGGCCGTGGAAGGGCACGATGGCGTGAGCCGCATCGCCGACGAGCACGGCCCTGTCCTCCAGCGACCAGCCACGGCACCGCATCGTGGCAAGCCGGCCGGCGGGGTTGGCGAGGAACTGCCCGGTGAGGTCGGGAACCGTCGACGCGAGGTCGGGGCACTCCCGCTTGAAGAACATCGACACGGATTCGGAGTCGGCCAGCGACGCGAAGCTCACTTCGCCGACCTGGGGCGCGAACAGGGTGGCGGTGAAGTCGCCTTCAGGGTTGGCGAGAGCGATCAGCATCAACTCCCGCCGTGGCCAGATGTGCAGTGCGTGGGGGTCGAGCCGGAAGCCACCGCCGTCGGCGGGGGGTATCTCCAACTCCTTGTAGCTGTGGTCCAGCCAGCTGACCTCGGCAGTGCCCCCGTTGGCGGCGACGACGGCCCGGCGGACCTCCGAACCGGCCCCGTCGGCGCCGAAGAGGGTGCCGAACCGCTCGATGCGTTCGACGCCGTCGGGCCCCGCCACGGCGAGAGTGCCAGCCCTCAGGTCGACCGCGCGCACGGAGCTCTCGAAGGAGATGTCCACCCGGCCGGTGACCTCGGCTGCGTCGAGGAGGATGGCGTTTAGCCCGCGCCGCGACACGGAGTGGATGACCTCGTGGGCATGCGTGCCGTAGGGCTGCAGCGCAGGTGGCGACGAGTCCCCGGCATGGATCATCCGGCCCCTCATGGGGATCGTGATGGCGTCGACCCGCCCGATCACCCCGACGTCGACCAGCGGGACGATCCCGCGGGTCGCCAAGGCGAGGTTGATGGATCGCCCGGCGGGGACCGCGGCCCGGCGGATGTCCGGGCGGGCCTCGTAGACCGTCACGTCGCATCCCTTCCGGGCCAGGTAGATCGCCGTCAGGGCACCGGCCGGCCCGGCGCCGACGACGACGATGGGGCCGCGCTCGCCGAGCGCGCTCATCGAGCCGCCTCGGCGAGCGCGCCGTCCAGGACGCCGACGAAGCGCCGGATGTCAGCGAAGCTGTTGTAGAGGGGCACGGGCGCGACGCGGATCACGTCGGGTGACCGCCAGTCGCAGGCCACATCGGCGTCCTTCAGCGCCTCGTACACAGCGCGGCCTTCGACGCCGGGCACCCGGACCCGCAGCGAGTGCTGGCAGCCGCGCTCGGCTAGGTCCACGGGCGTGATGCTCTCAATCCGGTCGTCGAGCACCTCGGCGAGCAGGTAGTCCAGGTACCGGATCTGCTGTTGGGACTTGGCGCGCAGCGCCGCCACGCCCCCGGCCGCATCGAAGACGTCCAGCGACGCCCGCAGCGGCGCCATGGCGAGGATCGGCGGGTTGGAGAGCTGCCACGACTCGACGGTGGGAATCGGGTCGAACACCGTGGCCATCTCGAAGCGGATGGCCTTGCGCTGCCCCCACCAGCCCAGGAGCTTGGGGAGCGAACGATCCCGCACATGCCGCTCGTGGACGAAGGCGCCGCCGACCGCGCCGGGGCCGGCGTTGAGGTACTTGTAGCTGCACCAGACCGCGAAGTCCACGTTCCAGTCGTGCAGCGCCAGCGGGACGTTGCCGACGGCGTGGGCCAGGTCGAAGCCGACCCGGGCGCCGGCCTCCTGCGCGACGGCGGTGATCTCCGCCATCGGGAGCACCTGGCCGGTGTAGTACTGCACGCCGGGGAGCAGGACCAGCGCCAACTCGCCGCCGTGGCCCGCGATGAGGTCCAACAGGTCCCCGCTGCGCAGCGTCTCCTCGCCGGGGCGCGGTCGGGCCAGTACCAACGACTCGGCCGGGTCGCCGCCGCGCTGGCGGATCTGACTCTCGACGGCGAAATGGTCGCTGGGGAAGGCGTGCTCCTCGATGAGGATCTTGTGCCGATCCGCGGTCGGCTCGTAGAAACTCACCGTCAGCAGGTGCAGGTTCACCGTCAGGGAGTTCATGGCCACGACCTCGTGCGGGCGCCCGCCGACGAGTCGCGCCAGTGGCTCGGTCAGCAACTCGTGATTCGGCGCCCACGCCGACTCCCCGGCAACGTGCCCGGCCACCCCGAGGCGGGCCCAGCGTTCCAGTTCCGCTTGCACCGCTCCGACGGCTGCTCGAGGCGCCGCCCCCAGCGAGTTGCCAGCCAGATAGATCTGCGGCGAGCCGTCGCGGCCAACCGGAAGACAGAACTCGTCGCGGAAGGGCGCCAGCGGATCGCCGGCGTCGAGGGCCGCTGCGGTCTCGGCACCGGTGGTGAGCGAGATGTCCGGACCGGTCATGGCTCCGAGAGCAACCGGTCGCAGGCGTCCGGTTGGCCGGAGAGAGCCCGCAGCCGGCGGGACTTCGCAGGTGCTCGGGACATCTCGGGCCCTACAGCCGCACCCAGCCTTCGGGGGGCTCCTTGCCCGGATGGAGCGCCCCGCACTGCGGGCAGGTGCGCAGCGCCTCGTCCTGGTAGAACCGCTGGAACAGCGGCGGCAGGTCGTCCACGATGCTCCGCAGCATCACCTCGGTGCGGTGGACGAGCGACCGGCACTCGAAGCAGTACCACTCGAAGGCGTCGGGGGTCCCGTCGGGGCGCTTCGGCTCGATGACCAGACCGACCGATCCGGCCTGGGGGCGCTGGGGGGAGTGCCGCACATGCGGCGGCAGGAGGAAGATCTCGCCCTCCCGGATCGGGAGGTCGCAGTGGGCGCCGTCCTCGATGACCTTCAGGACCATGTCCCCCTCGAGCTGGTAGAAGAACTCCTCGACGGGGTCGTCGTGGAAGTCGGTGCGCCTGTTGGGCCCGCCGACGACGGTGACCATGAGGTCGGCGTCCTCCCAGATCTGCCGGTTGCCCACGGGCGGCTTCAGGAGCTCGCGGTGGTCGTCGATCCAGCTCTGGAAGTCGAATGCCCGCAGTCGGGTTGCGCTTGTCATATCTGTCCCCTCCAGGGTTCGGCGACCCAGCGGCGCCAGCGACCGCTCACGCCAACAGGCCGCACTGTTCGAAGGCCGCCCGCGTGGCCGCCTTCTCCGCATCGGTCAGCTCCAGGAGCGGTGGGCGGACACGGCCACCGACCTGTCCGAGCAACTTCTGCCAGTACTTCTGGTGGGCGTGGGGCTTCTCGGGGGGCCTCGTCCGCTTCAGGGCCTCGCGCACCGGGTTCAGGCTCTCGCTGATGCGGCGCGCCGCGGCGGCGTCCCCCGCCAGTGCCGCCTGGGTGTAGTCGTGCATGCGCCGGTCCGCCGCCGTCTGCAGCAGGTACGGCGGCGACGAGCACAGGTACAGCTTCCAGTCCAGTTCGAGGATGTTGTCGAGCCACTCCTCCTCAGAGGCGGTGCTCACGGCGATGCGGTCCGAAGCGCGGGCGGTGAGCTCGGCGTACAGCGGGCGTGGCACGCTGTACTTGATCGCCACCACGTTGTCCAAGTCGGCCAGCCGGTCGCAGAGCCCCGGCGACATCAGGTAGCCGCTGTCGGGGTGGCTCCACAGGGCGATGCCGATGTCGACCGCCTCAGAGATCGTCTCGTAGTAGCGGTAGACGGTGTCGTCGTGCTCGGTTGCGAAGTGCAGCGTCGGCGCGTGGACCACGATGTAGTCCGCGCCGGCGTCCTGGGCGTGGCGGGCCAGATCCAGGGCGACGTCCAGGTTCTGGTCCGAGCAGGACATCATGGTCTGCGCACCGCCGCCGGCGGCCTCAACGGCCAGCTCGAGGCTCCGCTTGCGCTCGTCGAGGCTCATGGAGAAGAACTCGCCCTGCTTGCCGGAGACGAACAGCCCGGCGATGCCTAGGTCCTCGGACCAATGCCGAACGTTGTGGCGAAACCCGTCTTCGTCTAGGCGCAGATCGTCTGTGAACGGCGTCAGCGCGGCTGCCCAGATGCCCGTCAGGTTGGCCCGGGCGTAGTCCTTGGCGTCGGCTCTGGCGTAGTCCATGGGCGGCGGACAGCTCCCCGGGCTAGACGATCTCGATGCTGTGTGACACGTTCTTGACGACCATGTAGTGGTGCAGGCCCTCGACGCCGCCCTCGCGGCCGTAGCCGCTGGACTTCACGCCGCCGAAGGGCGTCTCCGGCACCGACGCCTCCAGCGTGTTGATCGAGAGGTTCCCCGCCTCGACCCGCTCGACCATGCGGTCCACGTAGTCGGCGCGGTTGGTGAACCCGTAGGCGGCCAGCCCGTAGGGCACCGAGTTGGCGCAGTCGATGGCCTCATCCAGCGACCCCACCGGGTTCACCACAGCCAACGGCCCGAACGGCTCTACTTGCATGACCCGGGCGTCGGCGGGCACCTCGGCCAGCACGGTGGGCTGGAAGAAGTAGCCGGAGGTCCCGATCCTCTCCCCGCCCGTGGTGACTGTGGCACCCCTCTCGCGTGCATCCGCCACGAGCTCGGTCAGCGCCGCTACCCGGCGGTCGTTGGCGAGCGGACCCATCTCGACGCCTGGCTCCATGCCGTCGCCGACCACCGTCGCCGCGGCGCGCTCGGTGAAGACGTCGAGGAACTCCTCGAAGATGGTCTCATGCACGAAGAACCGCGTCGGCGACGTACACACCTGGCCGGCGTTGCGCATCTTGCGCACCGCCGAACTTACCGCCGCGGCCCGCGCGTCGGTGTCCTCGCAGACGATCACGGGCGCGTGCCCGCCGAGCTCCATCAGCACCGGGGTCATCGCCTCGGCGGCCAGCGCGCTGAGGCGCCGCCCGACCGCCGTCGAGCCGGTGAAGGCGACCAGCCGGATCACCTCGTGGGGGATCAGATGCTCCGATATCTCCGACGGCACGCCGAAGACCAGGTTCAGCACACCGGGCGGCAGGCCCGCATCGGCGAACGCTCGGGCGATGTGCATGGCGCCCGCCGGGGTCTCCTCGGACGGCTTGAGGATGATGGAGCAGCCGGCTGCCACCGCACCTGCCACTTTGCGGGCCGGCTGGCTCATCGGGAAGTTCCACGGCGACAAGGCCGCCACCGAACCGATGGGCTGCCGCTGGACGATGTAGTGGACGCCCGGCCCGCTGGGGATGACGCGCCCGTAGGCGCGGACCGCCTCGCCGGCGTCCCACTCGAAGAACTCGCAGCCTCGGATGACCTCGAGGCGGGCCTGGCGGTAGGGCTTGCCGTGCTCGAGGGTGATGTCGCGGGCGATCTCGTCCTGGCGGCGGCGCAGGAGAGCCGCAGCGGCCCGCAGAATGCCAGCGCGATCCCGCGGGGCGGTTGCGCGCCAGACCTTGAACCCCTTGGCGGCCGCCTCGAGGGCATCGTCCAGGTCCTGCCGCCCGGCGCAGGACACCCGACCGATGACCTGCTCATTCGCCGGGTTCACCACCGGCAGGCTGTCCGCCGTCTCTCGCCAGGTGCCGTCGATGAAAAGTCCGACGTCGGGGTGGCTGCTCATCGTGGCAACCTCAATTCCTGATTTGGATCGTCGCCAACTCGATGCTGCAGGACAGCACCAGATCTTCGATGGGGGGATCCGGCACCACCGAGAACGGACGAGTCGAACCCGCCTCGACGGCGACAGTCGTCGTCCCCCGGCCGAGCGGCTCGGCGCCGAAACCTTGGAAGATCACGCCGATTGTGGCCTCCAGCGGTTCAGTGGCCTCAGTACGGACCTCGCCGTCCCAGCCACCCTCGGTGCAGGTGCCCAGGTTGACGAACTCGGTCAGCTCACGCAGCGAGGCTTCGTCGGTCGCATCGGGGGCCGTTTGCGGCGCGGCCTCCGGCAGCCGGAGGCACGCGGTCAACAGGACGCCCACGAGGACCGCCAGTCCGAGAACCGAGGCCACCGCTCGCTCAGTCATGCGTCGGTGCCGTCGAGACAGCACCCGTGATGAGCCCGACCAGCCGCTCCACGCTCGTGGCCTCATCGACAGCCTCGACAGCCACGACCCGTCCCCGGCGAAGCACCACGAACCGGTCGCAGACCTCGAGGACCTGCGGCATGTCGTGGGTGACCAGCAGCACCGCCATTCCCGCCTCGGCCAGATCCCGCACCAGGCGCAGCACCTCGGCCGACTGCTGCACACCCAGCGCTGCGGTCGGCTCATCGAGGAGCACGATCGACCGGGCCCAGCGACCGGCTCGGGCCACCGCCACGGACTGCCGCTGGCCGCCCGACAGCGACGCCACCGGAGTCCGGCGACCGGGTATCCGGACACCGAGTTTGTGCAGCTCGGCGGCCGTCTCGGACCGCATGTGCCTCTTGTCGATCCAGCCGATGCTGCGGCCGACGACGTTGGACACGAGCGGTTCGCGCCCGAGGAACAGATTCTCGGAGGCGTCGAAAATCCCGACGACGCCGAGTCGCTGATGCACGGCCTCTATCCCGAGCGCCTGAGCGTCGAGAGGCGAGTTCAGCTCCACCACGCTGCCCCGCACGATGACCGAACCCTCGTCCAGGGCATGCACCCCGGTCAATGCCCGCACAAGCGTCGTCTTCCCGGCGCCGTTGTCGCCTAGCAGCGCCACCACCTCGCCGGGACGCACGCCGAAGGTGACACCGTCGAGGGCCGCGACGGGGCCGAACCTCTTCGTGGCGCCTTCGACCTCGATGACCGGCTCACCTTTGGCCTCGGCCCGTGCCGATCGGGGCGCCACAGCGGTCACCGCCGTGGCCTCGCCGTTGGGGTCACCCGCGGTCGGCTGCGGGCGCTGGCACCGCGCCGCACGCACGATCACGACCTGGAAGCCCGCCGAGGACACCAGCACCGCGCCCTCCACCACGCGGGACCAGTTGGTGTCGACGCGGTACTGGATCAGGCCGTTGCCGAGGACGGTGAGGAACAGGACACCGGTCATGATGTTGGCCGCCGATCCGTGTCCGCCCATGAACGCCACCCCGGCGAGCAGCACGGCGGTCAGGAGCTCGAGTTCCAGGTTCTGCCCGGTCACCGCCGGGGCGCTGTCCAGGCGCGAGAGCTGGATGAGCCCGCCGATCCCCGAGCCGACAGCTACGAGGACGTAGAGGCTCAGCCGGGAGCGGGTCACGTTGATCCCGACGTCGATGGCTGCCTCCTCACCGGCACCGCAGGCATGCGCGTGCCGCCCCCAACGCGTGCGGTACCACAGAACGAGCAGGACACCGGCCCAGACCGCGGCGATGATCACGGGGAAGGGAATGTCGAACGGGACGGTCCTCGACCGGCCGAGGTAGGCGAACCCCCGCCCGAAGTCACGGCGAATCTCAGACCCTGTCAGCACGAACGCCAAGCCCCGCAGCAGGAACAGCATGCCGATGGTGACGACGACCGGCGAGAGGCGCCAGCGGGCGCAGAGCGTGCCGTTCACCAACCCGACGCAAACCAGGAGCATCATGACGACAGCGCACGCCAGCAGTGGATTCCACCCCAGGTCGGCCATGAAACGCCCGCCCAGCACCACCGCCAGCCCGAGTGCGCTGCCTACCGAGAAATCCACGCCGCCGGTCTGCAGCAGCATGCCCAGCGGCACGGCGATGACGATCGACACGGCGCTGGTGAGCAGCATCGTCTGAATGTTGGTCACCGTGAGGAACGTGTCCCGGGTCAACGCCAGGAACGCCGACATGACGGCGAGTGCGGCGACCAGTCCGTAGCGGATGGCGACATCGGTCAGCCCCCGTCGACGGATCCAGCTGACCGGCGCCGCCACCAGAGCCGCGCTCATCTGGCGCTCCGATCGTCCCTTCTCGAAGGATCGCCACCCGACGAGCGGATCAACCGTCTGCCCCCGCGAAGAGCCGCCGGTAGACGTCCGCCGCCCGCACTAGTTCGGCGATTTCGATCCACTCGACCGCCTTGTGGGCCTGCGCGATCGAACCGGGGCCGAACACGACGAGTTCGGTGGCGACATCGCCGTAGAACAGCGCGTTGCTGCCGAAAGCCGCCACCGCAGGCCTCGTGCCGCTGATGCTGCTGATCCGCTGGACGAGCCCCGAGTCCGGCGTCCGGTAGAACGCGTCGGTTGCGAAGTCGTCGGGCACCTGCATGTCCACGGTAGCCGGCCGCGCGGCGGAGACGACCAGATCGCGCATCGACCTCAGCACGTGCTCGACCTGTTCGCCGGGCGCGGTCCGCCGGTTGATGGACACCTCGCACCGATCCGGGATGATGTTCGGCGCCAGCCCGCCGCCGATGCTGACCGCGGCCACCGACCCCGCTCCGACTGCCGTCGGCCACGGGGACTCCGCGAGGCGGGCGTGCTCCTCGTCGACGGCGGCGACGATCCGCGCCGCCGCGCTCACCGCGTTGACGCCGGCGCTGACCTCCGCCGAATGCGCAGCCTCGCCGTACACGGTGATCTCAAGGTCGCAGCCACCCTTGTGGCCGTACACGGGCGCGCACCCGGTGGGTTCGGCGACGATGAGCTGGTCGACCGACCCGGCGTTGTCCGCCAGCCAGTCCCGGTACCGCACCGCGCCGACCATGCCGCGCATCTCCTCGCCCACCGTCCCCACCACTTGCACCGTGGGAACGGGTCGTCGCCCTTGTGAACGAAGCTCGCCGAGGACCGCCAGCACGACGGCGAGGCTCGCCTTGGTGTCGACCGCACCCCGCCCGTAGACCCGGGTCCCTTCGACAGCGCCGTCGAAGGGCGCTCTGGTCATGTGCTCGACCCCCGCGGTGTCGAGATGAACGTCGATGGCAAGTACCCGGTCCGAGCTGCCGACGAAGGTGGCGTAGACGTTGCACCGTCCGTCTTTGACGTGATCGGTGACGACCGCGGCGCCCAGAGCCTCTGCCCGCTCGGCAAGCCAGTCCGCGATGCGTCGCTCACCCCCATCACCGGAGCGCGCGCCGGCGTGGTGGGGGTTCACGCTGGGAATCCGCACCAGCTCACCGAGGGAGGCTGCCAGAGCTTCCGGCGAGGTCGAATCGCGTCCGCTCATGGCCCCTCGAGCCCGCCGTGGCGGCTGCCGGCAGCCCCGGGCGCGCCCCGCTCGAGGTCGGCGATGAGTTGTCGGAGCATCGCTTCGAGCCGCCGCGGGTCGAGCGAAATCCTCGTGACCGTCTCCGCGAGCGCGGCGCGCGAGACGTCCATGAGCCGCCGGCTCAGGTCCCAACCCTCTGCGCTGAGTTCGAAGATTCTCTGACGCTTGTCGTCACGGCCGACACGACGAGTGATCAAGCCCCGGCGCTCGAGACGCGCGCACGCCCTCGACGCTGTGGGTTGCACGATGTAGGTGTGCGTCTGGATTCTCTGCAGCGTCAAGGGCCCGAAGTCCGCCAGACTGTTGATGATCCGGCATTCGGTGATGTCGAGGCCGACATCGGCGAGCCCCGCGTGAAATGTCTCGGACAGCAGCTGGTACGAACGGTGCAGGAGGAACGGCAGGTAGCTCTCGAGGAATCCTCCTGAGGCACCCGGCACCCCGTCGGGACCGCCGTGTTCATCACTTGCCGAGACCACGCCAAGCTACGTCGCACACATCGACCGGTTTGCCGGGCAATCAGCCGGTGTAGGCGGAGAACACTCGATCCAGCCAGGCCTGTGCCGTCTCGACGTCATCGATGGAGATCGGCACATGGCGGGTCTGGAAGGTTGCGTTGGACTCGTCGCCGGTGATTGCGGCCTGGCTGACGCGCACCACGGCGAACCCGACTGCCTCGAGGTCCAGCGCCGCCGACATCGTGTACATGCCGCCTGTCCCACCGCCGTCGGCGATCAGCTCGATGGCCGGCAACTCGCCGTCGACGCCCGCGATGAACACATTCCCGGTATCGAAGCCGTCAGTCTGCTCGAACGCCGCGTAGCTGCCCAGCGCGGCGCTCTCGGTCAGGCCGATCACCATGTTGATGCCGGGATCCACCTGCAACGTCTCCAGCGTGGCGTCCAGTGACGAGATGGGGTCGATCGCGCAGAACGTCTCGATCGGCTCGACGCCGGTGTGCGCGGTGATCCGCTCTATGGGGATCGAGGTCCGCATCTGGATCCCCGGAGGCGCCGCCGGGCACGAATGGACCAGCCACGAGAAGTCCTCTGGGGCGCCCTGGTACTCGTTGTCGATCCACGCGATCGCCCGATCGGCGATGATCGTCCCGGGGATCTCGTCGGCGAGCAGGATTCGGCCATCGGCGTCGGGGTGGTCCCAGAGGTAGGTCACCGCCGCGACGCCGGCGGCCCGGGCCGCGGCGAACTGGGCGTCGTACCCTCCGGGGCACATGCTCAGGACCACGACGGCGTCGACGCCGGAGGCGATCATGTTGTCGATGTCGGCGAGCTGCGCTTCGCAGTCGCCCTGGGCCGAGCCTTCAATGATCTCGAACCCGAGGCGCTCCGCCTCCGCGAGCGCCGGCGCCAAGACGTTCTGGTAGATCGGCACGTTCTCAAAGCCGTACGCGAAGCCGATCACCCAGCCGGTCTCGGGCTCCTCGGCCTGCGCCACCTCGGGCTCTGGCTCTGCGGTGGGTTCCGGCACCTCGGCGGGCTCTGGGGCCGGGGCGGGTTGCGGCGCCTCGGCGGGCTCAGGCGCCGGGGCAGGTTGCGGCGCCTCGGCGGGCTCAGGCGCCGGGGCAGGTTCCGGCTCTGGGGTGGGCTCTGGCGCCGGCGGTGGCGCCGGCTGCTCGGCTGCTGCGGCGGGTGCGGGATCAGTCGGCGCTGCCTCCGTGGTCTCACCGTCACCGCCGCACGACACGACGATGAGGGCGAGCAACACGCCAGTCCAGAGCATCCCCCGTCGGACACTTCTCATCGGTACCTCCCCCAGGCTCAGCTCTCGCTGAGCGGTCTCTTGTATTACCGTGCATATATTATTTGGGAACTACGTAGCAAACTAGCCAACGTGGTCTGACCAGCAGGAAGCACGAAGCCGACGCGGAGCAGGGGTAGGCTCGCCACGATGAGTGAATCGATGAGTGTCGGACAAGAGTTCGCCATGCGGTGGCTGCACAAGAATGCGCCATTTCCTCGCCGGCGCAAGAATCCCGACCTCGACATGGTGGCATTCTGCGGGGATGTCGCGGCAGCAGTAGACACCTACGTGGACAAGAAGCGCGCCGAGTTTGAGGCAGTGTTGCGGCGAACGATCTGCGCTGCGCTGGACGATGAGACGGCTCGTGCGGACATTGGGGTCAGTGCGCGCGAGCTGCTGGAATCGGAATGCATGACTTTCATCGCTTCTAAGGTCGCTGGCGGGCCAGCGGAGCGGCCTCGGCGTTTCCCCGTCAATTTGCACTAATCCGCTGGTCAGAGGCGGTTAGCACTGTCGCACCCCTGTTCCATACTGGGGGTATGACGAAGCGTGAAGGACTCTCACTCGCCGGATTCTTCCAGCGGTTCCCCGACGACGCAGCCGCGGAGGCGTGGTTCACCGCGCGGCGCTGGCCGAACGGCCCTGAGTGCCCGCACTGCGGGAGCACAAACATCGCCACCATCGCGAGCCGCAAGCCGATGCCGTACCGGTGCCGGGGTTGCCGGAAGCACTTTAGTGTGACGGTGGGGACGATCATGCAGTCCACGAAGCTCGGGCTGCGGGCGTGGTTGCTGGCGGTCTACCTGCTCACCACGGACGCGAAGGGACGCAGTAGCACCAAGCTGGGCCGGGATCTGGATGTGCAGCAGCGCACCGCTTGGCATCTGGCGCACCGGATCCGCAAGGCGATGGCCGCGGCCGACAGTGCCGCGGCCGACGTGTTCGCCGGCCCGGTCGAGGTCGACGAGCTGTATCACGGTGGTCTGAACCGGAACCGCCACGCGAGTAAGCGCAAGCGCCTCGGCGGCGGCTCGGTGGGCAAGACGCCGGTCATCGGGATGGTGGACCGGGCCACGAACCGGATCGCCGCGATGCCGATAGACCGCGTCAAGACCGACATCGTCGCCGGAGTCGTGAAGCAGCACGTCGCTCCGGGGGCGAGCGTCTACAGCGACGCCTCGCAGGTCTACCTGTGGCTGCACCGTCTCGGCTACCAGCACGAGTCGGTGCACCACGAGCACGGCGAGTTCGTGCGCGGCCCGGTGATGACGAACGCGGTGGAGTCGCTGTGGGCGCTGTTCCGGCGCCGCTGCTACGGGACGCATCACTGGATGAGCGTGAAGCACTTGCACCGCTACACGGCAGAGGCGGTGTCGTGGCACAACCTGCGACCGCTCACGACGACGGACCGGATGGCACTGGTGGCGACCGGGATGGAGGGTCAGCGGCTCCGCTACGCCGACCTGACCGCATCGCCGGAGCCCGTTCCGGTACCAGCAGGCGACCCCTTCTAGACGGCGTCAATGAGGTACGGTAGGCCTCATGACCAGCGCAAACGCCGTGCAGCGCGTCAACCCCTAGGAGACTGCTGATTTATTCGGCCGGAAAGGCTCGCGTTTTGGTTCGGGGTG
>VXNF01000045.1:0-58677 GCA_009840735.1 Acidimicrobiia bacterium
CGAACCTCAGCGCCTCCGGCATCGACGGGGGAGTGGAATGGAACCTGGGCACCGATCGGGTGGAGCAACTCGTGACGGGGTTCGATTCGCTGTGGACCGACGGGCGTTCGGAGCCTCTCGACGCGGCCTCCCTCCTCGGCTACCGCGAGACGTGGCGAAAGAGTGTACGCACCACTGCCACCTCACCTCCCGATCCAAGCTCCCAACCGGCTGGCACGCCGACGTCTGATCCAGTCCCAGGAGCACCACCGGCGCCACAGCCGGCTGCGGTCGCCGAGGAGGTCCGTCGTCTGGTCGGCGTGCCTGACGAGCCGCCGCTGCAGCCGGTGGCTCCCAGGCCGATCCAGTCCGAGGCGCTAACTGCGCTGGAGCGCACCAGAGCGGACGGCTTCGACCGGGCGTTCGTCGTCATGGCCACGGGTCTGGGCAAGACTTGGCTGGCGGCGTTCGACAGTGCTCGGCCGACGTTCCGGCGTGTGCTGTTCGTGGCGCACCGGGCAGAGATACTTCGCCAGAGCCGGGACGTGTTCCGCCGGGTGCGGCCGGGTGCCGATCTTGGCCTCTTCATGGGCGACGAGAGGGCGCCCGACGCCGAGGTCGTCTTCGCGAGCGTGCAGACCCTGGCGCAGGATCGGCACCTGAGCCGGTTCGATCCCACACGGTTCGATTACGTGGTAGTCGACGAGTTCCATCACGCGACGGCACCCACGTACAGACGAGTGCTGCGCCACTTCCGGCCGGAGTTCCTGCTCGGCCTGACGGCGACGCCCGACCGGCGCGACGGGGCCGACCTGCTTGCACTGTGCGGCGACAACCTCGTGTTCGACTGCGGTCTGGCCGAGGGCATCCGTCGCCGCGCACTCTCGCCGTTCCACTACTGGGGGATCGCCGACGTCACCGACTACGCCCCGATCCCCTGGCGGAGCGGCCGCTTCGAGCCGGACCAACTGGCGACAGCCATCGAGACCCGCGAACGTGCCGCCAAGGCGCTCAGCGAATGGCGAGAAAAGGGAGGGGGGCCGACGCTGGCCTTCTGCTCGTCGATCTCGCACGCCAAGTTCATGAAGGAGTTCTTCGCCGCGGAGGGTGTGCGCTCGGCAGCCGTGTACAGCCGCGAAGACTCCGACCCCCGACACGGGTCGGTCACTGATCTGCAATCGGGAGCGATAGAGGTCCTGTTCGCAGTGGACGTGTTCAACGAGGGTGTGGACATCCCCGAGATACAGACGGTCCTGATGCTGCGCCCAACCGACTCCCCTGTGGTCTTCCTGCAGCAGCTGGGCAGAGGGCTGCGCAGGACGGCGGACAATACGGCCCTTCGTGTGATCGACTTCGTGGGCAACCACCACAGCTTTCTCAGCAGGCCGCGCACGCTCCTGTCGCTGGGGATCCGCACGCCCGGCAACGCCGAGATTCTCGAGTCGCTCCAGAGCGGCGATTTCGATCTACCACCAGGATGCTCGGTTGACTTCGACCTGGAGACGATCGAGATTCTCAGCCGCTTGGCGTCGCCCTCGATGAGCGAAGCTGAGCGACTCGGGGAGTTCTGCCGGAACTACGCGTCGGAGAACGGCGTCCGCCCCACGGCGGCGCAGGCGTTCTCATCGGTCGGTGTCCAGCCGTCTTCGAGTTCGGTGAGCGACGCCGAGGGCTGGCATCGCTACCTCAACGGACTCGGACTGCTGGCTCCGGAAGAGCAAGCGGTCGTCGAACGTCTCGGGGACGTACTCCGCCGGATCGAGCGTGAACGGATAACGAAGGCCTACAAGCTGGTGACGCTCGCTGCCCTGCTGGAACTGGATGCCCTCCATCGGGGTGTACCCGTCTCCGAGGTGGCCAGGGTTTCTTTGGACCTCACCCGCCGCGATCCGCGCCTCCGGGCCGACACCGAGGAGTCCGAAGCGGTCTCCGATCTCGACGCCTTGATCGATGCTCAGTGGGAGGCGCATTGGCGGAAGAACCCACTCAGGTATCTGACAAACAAGCCCGACAGCCTGTTCAGCATGACCGGCACCCGCCTCGAACCCAGGTTCTCCGTACCTGCCGAGCTCGTCACCCATTTCGCCGAACTCGCGGCGGAGATCGTGGACTGGCGTCTGCAGGTCTACCTTCGCAATCGCGGTGCGGTGGACGCCATGGTGCTGCGAGTAGGCCTCCACGACGGGGAGCCGATCGTCCTCCTCGACCGTGAGCGGTATCCTCAGATCCCCTCAGGCAGTACGCAGTTCAGAGCCGACGGCCTGACGTTCACCGGTACTTTCAGAACCAATCAGTTGCGCTTCGCCGCCGCTCCCAGTCAACCCGGCAACGCGCTCACCTCGATCCTTCACCGCTGGTTCGGCCCCAGAGCCGGAAGATTCGGTACAACGCACGAGGTAGTGCTGAATTACACTGGACACAGTTGGCAAGCGCGGCCGAGGCACCAGATGGCTCCCGGATCGATTCGTCAAGAGAGTTCCGCGTCTCACTGACTGCAGGGTCAATTTTGCCGGCACCTGTGGGGAGTTGACTGAGCGTTACCTTGGCAAGAGCTATGTTAGCTCAATTGGCGCGGCCAAATTTGTCCCGCCACCCTGATTATATCGCTCTTCAAGCTTATTCACTTCTGGCTCACTAAGATCTTGGCCAAGCCAGTA
Organism: Acidimicrobiia bacterium; assembly: GCA_009840735.1. Taxonomy (GTDB): domain Bacteria; phylum Actinomycetota; class Acidimicrobiia; order Acidimicrobiales; family CATQHL01; genus VXNF01. The sequence goes on from VXNF01000045.1 coordinate 2,637, forward strand.
TGCGATAACGCATGAAGCGAAGTTCACCGCGGCCTTGCCAGCTAAGACCTTTTTGCCATTCATAAGAACCTGCTGCCACCTAGAATCCGATACAGACCAATCTAGCTGATTGCCTCGACGGATTGCCTCGCCCAGACTCATGCGCTCTCCAGTTGCCTGATTCTCTGTGCGTAGACGAACGATTGCCTGAACCAACGCCCACTGTGCAACTGGCTTGCCAAGAAGGAAGTCTCGTCTGATTTCCTGTCGTCTGCTGTCCCCATTCTCGCTTGGATCGTGCAAGGCGCTACTGAAGAGATCTAAGTCGGAGCAAAGCTGCTCCCAAAATTCTTTGGCTTCACGTTTCATGAGTCGCTGTGTGGCTATATCAGGAAGAGTCGCAGTATTGATGCTACTGTGCGTATCCTCAAGCAGGTACTTGGTCGCTTCATACAGCGTCGACAGAGTTGTGAACTCTCGGGCTCCTGCAGGTAGTGTGTTGGCCTTCGTATTCACCAGAGAATCTGGGATTGCGTTACTTGTGCCGACAATTTCTTCACGCACAATTACGGCCACTATGTCATCATCGGCAGTGATAAGGTTCTCCGCTTTTGTCGTCTTCTTCGCGTAACGATTTACTTTGTTGAAGATCTTCCGAGACTTGTCGGGATCATGCACAATTAGCATCAGCGTGCACATGTCTTCGGCAATATCAGTCCTAGATTCAAGGCCAGATATTGGCTGCTGTTTCTCGTCTTTGCCACTAATAGCAAACTTCAATGCCGCAAGGCGGTGTTGTCCGTCAAGAGGAACTAGAACTTCTCTTCCTTGCAGAGTCAAGAATCCAAATGCATCGCCCGCCGATCTATATAGGTTCGGGACGTTTCCCTTGTAGATATTCGTAATCGGCTCGAACTCTAAGCTAGTAGCATTTAAAACGCTTACGATAAATGCGCCAAAGAATCTATCGTCCTCATCAACCAGATAGCGAGCAATTTGACTTTTTACTCGGTTATAGTTGATGTCGCGCTGGTATCGCTCCTCGAGCGATAGATCTTCCCATCCTTCGATCTCTCTTGGAATCGTCAGTTTCTCGGTCAACTCCTTGGCTGGCATTGTCACGATATAGTATTCGGTTGTGCCGAACTTGCCTCGCATTGCTGGTAGTACTGATGCCACGGTCTCCTCCTGTTGTTGGTTTAATGCGCCTTTCCAACGCGGTTGGTCACCGGTTGAAATCGCCGGATTGACGATCGCTCGAGTTCATGGATGTTGTGCGCTCCGGAAACAACAACGTAGGTAACTCGCAGTTGTGATCCCTTCGCCTTGACCCAATCGGCGAGTTCGGAATTATGGGATTGTTTCCAGTGTTGAGCCAATCGTACGGCGATGGGTTGCGCGTATGCTTCGCCGATGTAGATGCACCGACGTCTGAACCAGATTCCGTATACGCCGAAGGCGTCGCGCGGAATCTTGTCAAAATCCGCCTTTCTGAATCGGAGGGCACCAACATTTGGCGTTAGGGCAGATGATCCCTCAGATCCGATGGGAAAGCTCACAGCGCGCATACCGTGCATGGTTCTTGGTCGTCGTCGGTGTCGAGGGCGTCGGCTAGGACTTCGATGAGGGGGACGTTGGGGCGGGCTGTGGTGGCGGCTCGGGTTAGGGCGGCTTCGTGGCGTTGCATGATCTCGTCGCGGCGGGCGCGCAGCTGCACGAGGGTTTCGCCGCCGGACCAGGTGTACTGGCGGCCCCGCATGGCGGTGTCGCCGAAGTCGGCGTCGCCGTCGGTGCCGGCGTCGCGCAGCACCTTCTGCTCTATGGCCACGGCGCGCTCGAACAAGTCCGGGTGCTGCTCGGAGAGGCCGATCCACTCGGCCTTGCGCTGATAGAAGCAGAAGTAGCAGCCCGAACGGGTGCGCCAGGAGTAGTAGTCGGGCAAGCCGACGCCGGCGTCGTCGAGGATGCGCAGCACGTCGTCGTGGGCGATGCCGTCCTCCACGAACGGGAAACGGGTGCGGATGTTTGGCTTCGTGGAGATATAGCCCTTGCGGTTGGACTCGTCGGCCCGGATCGCCACATACGACACCGCCGGGTCGTCGCCGATCCAGGCCTCGATCGGCTTGATCTTCATGTTTTTGGTACACCAGCGCATCTGCGGGGACGGCAGGGCGCCCCGGAACACCTCGAACCAGTGGTCGAAGCCCCGCTCGGCGTTCAGGCGCACGATCTGGGCACCGAGGATCACCTCGAGGCGGGTCAAGTACTCGTACGTCTCGGGCAGCTCGGCGCCCGTGTCGCAGAAGAAGTACTCCATCTGCGGCACCCGCTTGCGCAGGTAGACGGCGAGGGCGCTGGAGTCCTTGCCCCCGGAGATGCCGCAAATGTGGCGCACGTTCGCCTCGGCGTCAGGGGTGGCGTCGTTTCGGTCAGCCATCACGGCGTCCCGCTGCTCACGAGCGCCGGCGAGAGCGTGGCCGACGTAGCCGCAGACCCGGCCGCCTTGGTGCCCGGCCCGGTCGTCGCCACGTCGTCGCCGGCGGGCGATCCAGCGCCGACCTCGGCCAGGAACCTCTCGCCGAGGAGCGCCAGCATCGTGTGGCTGGCCCGCCGATGCGAGCCGGTGAGGTCAGCCAGGCGGGCAAGGGCGTCGTCCAGCGCGGCGTCGAGTTCGGCCCGTTGACGCTGCTCCACGCCGACGAGGCGGACGTACTCACCGCCGTCGGAGCGGGTGACGGTGACCCGAAGCGCGTCGAACGGGCCGCCGCCGTCGGCTCGGCTCTCGGCGTGCAGGGCCACGAGGCGACCGAAGGCGGCGAGCCGCCGCGGCAGTTCCCGACCGAACCGCTCCCGGTCGTCGTCGCGCCACTCGGCGGGCGCCCGGTGGGCCACCACCGTGGCGATGGCCGCGATCCACTCGGCGTCGCTGCCGGCGTCGTTGGCCAGGGCGCCCACGAAGGCGCGCACCTCGCTGTCGAGCACCTCGCCTTCGAGCGCCGCAGCCTGCCCCGACACGGCCCGACGGGACGTCTCGCCGCTGGAGGTCAACAGCAGGCGGTTCAAGTCGGCGAGCAGGCCGCCGAGGCACGCTTCGAGCTCGTCGACCGCGTCGCCGAGCGCGGCGGCGTAGGCGTCGGCGTCCCGATACGTGCGAGCGTCGGCGTCGACCTCCGGCAAGCCGAGAAGCGACGGCAAGGCGCGGAACAGCAGATCGTCCGGTTCGGTGGCCTCCCCCAGGAGGTCGCGCACCCCCGCGGCTGTCGCCGGCAGGCCGCCGGTGCGGCGCGTGTAGTTGTCGAGGCGGCGGACGCGGGCCACGAGATGACTCACGACGGCGACAACGTTGGCCACGCGTCGCCGTGCCCGAAGCGGCTTGACCCCGAGCCGGGCGGCCAGCGCCTCGATCACCCGCCGCCGGGCGCCGGTGGTGTTAGCGAAGCACTTGAGGTCGAAGTGGCCCGGATTGCGGACCATCCGCTCAGAAAGCTCCGCCGTCAGCAGCGGCTTGAAGGTTCCGTGCTCGTACAGCGCCACATCGTCGGCGCGCGCCAGCAGGCCCGCGGTTACCAAGACAGCCACCGGGCCGGCCTTCATGCCGATCGGCGGGGACGCCAGCGCGGCGACCACGTCGGCGAGGTTGACACGCCGCTGCTTGGCCCGGTCGAGTTGCGCCGAGAAAGTGTCCCAGGCGGGCCGCAGCCGCTCCTCCGACGGTGCGCCGAAGCCCATCTGGCCGCGGCCAGCCGGGGCGTGCAACCCGGTTCGCGCCAGGAACGCCCGGTACATGGCCACCTCGGGGCCGAACCCCGACAGGCCCAGGTCGCGCTCGCCGCCAGCCTCGATCATCGCCGTCAGCAGCTCGCGCCGCGCCTTGGCGCCCTGGGAGGTGAGGGCGGAGCGGTTCAGCATCTCGTTGCGGACCGGCGGCGTGGACGGGTACGCCAGATCGGCGGCGGCAGACAGCGCCGCGCTGCCCCGCCCGGCGGCGAGCTCGCAGCCGTCGCCCGCCGCGAGCAGCACCCAGCGGCACGCCGGCGCCCCGAGAGCCGCGCTGCGGGCGCTCTCCAAGGTGGACTGTGCCAGCGCCAGCCGTTCGCCCAGCTCGCGTCGGGCGACCCAGTCCTCGGCCACCGACGGATCCTCCAGCGCGGCGCGGACCGCAGCGACCTCGCGGGCCGCCGCCTCGAGCGGGCCGACCTCGGCGGGGATCGCCGCCACGACCGGCTTAGCGCCCGCCGCCGGTCCGCCATTCGACCCCGCCTGCAGTAGCGCCGCGTCCGCCCCGACCACGACGAGCACTTCGCCGTCGAAGGGTGAGCCGGCAGGCGGCGGCTCCACCGGCTCGCCGCCATCCACGTAGCGGCGCGAGAACACTCGCAGCGTGCCGTGCTCGGCGCTGTGGCGCGCCGCCACCTGCGGTGAGAGGGGATCGATCTCGGTCAGCACCTCGGTCAGCGGACGGGCGGCCACCTGCTCGCTGGCGCTGTCGAGCAGGCGCTCGATGTCCACGTCGCTGCCCTGCCAGATGCGGTACTCGTCCGCGAACCTCCGGTAGGTCACCACGCCCGCCGCCTCCAACTCGCCGAGCGTCTTGGCCGCGCCCGACCCGGCCCGGCCCAGCACCGCCGCGGAGGCTCGCAGTGAGCCGGTGGCCGACACCAGGTTCAACACGGCGACCGAGCGGGCCAGGCGCGCCTGGCGGTCGCTGAGCCCGTGGGTGTCACGCAGCCGGGTGGCGATCTCGGTCCATCGCCTCGACCGCCCGACCCCCGACGCCGTGGCGGCCCCGCTGGCCACGAAGTAGTCGTAGACCGCATCGAGGCCCAGCGAGGGCAGCGGCCCGCGCCCCGGCAGCGAGGTCGCCTTCAGGAACGATGCTGCGCTCGTGGCGTCCGGGCCGGTCAGGAACGAGAAGAGGGTGCGTTCGTGCTGGCCGTAACGGCTGCACAACTCGGGCAGGACCGCCGCTGCCAGCGGGTGGAGCGGATAGCACGACGCAACCGTGGCGACCTCGGCCAGCTCGACGACGCCTAGGCGACCCATCGCGGCTGTCTCGCGCTGTGCCCAGCGGTCGATCCGATCCCGCAGCGACTCGTCGCGCACCTCGAAGGCGGTTCCGATCAGAGCGCGGGTCTGCGCCGGCGACTCGACGTAGGCGATGTCCTCGAAACGGCCTTGCACCTTCGCCCACTCCCGTTGCAGCGGGCTGTCGGCGCCGGCGAGATGGTCCTCGAACGAGAGATGCTGCATCGTCACCAGGAAGATGGGCAGCCCGGCGCCCTGACCCGCCTCGGCCAGTTGCTGCAAGAGGTAAGGGTCGTTGTCGCCGCCGTCGCCAGCGGACTCGAGGTTCTTGCCGAACTCGTCGAGAATCAGCAGCAGCGGTCGCTCGCCGGCCAAACAGCGGGCGATCTCGACTAGCGAAGTGGCCGACGGGCCGGCTCTGCGAGGATCGTCGCAGGCCGCGTCCTCCAGCGCCGCGGTCAGGCTGTCAGCTGCGCCAAAGCGTTCCGCGGGGGGGGGGCGCCGTACGCGCGACGCGCGGCGGAATCGAGCGCCCGCAGGACCGTGCGGCTAAGCGACTCGCGGCGCGCCGTCACCAGGCCCCGGCCAAAGCCGCGCTCGCCGGTTCGGTGACGCTCGTGGGCTTCCGCCACGAGCCGGCCGACCGAATCGGAGGCGTCGCCGATGAGCGCGGTCGCTATCCGCCGCGCCTCTCCTGGCGGGCCGAAGGCCGCGTCGAGCAGCAGGCCGAGCGACGACTTGCCCGAGCCGTACGGCCCGGTGAGCGACCATGCGCCGCCCGCCCGACCGGTCGCCGCGGCCCCAGCGATGCGTTCGACCACGTCGAGAGCCCGAGCCGTGACGACGTAGCCCTCCAGCGGCTCAAGCCGGGCAGCGTCGCGCTCCAGGTTCGCCGACCGGGCGAAGCGGGGCGCAACGGCGACGGACTCGGCCAGGCGCGTCATCGCTGCGCCACCGCAGCCGGTGGACCCGCCGTCGAGCTCAGTTCCGCGCCGTCGACGTCTCGTTGATGCAGCCGGCGCAACGGATCGTCGGGATTCCGCCCGAGGCCGAGCTCCTCCAGCAGGTCGTCAGCGATCGGTCGGTCGCCCTCGAAGCCGGCCCGCAGAGTGCCGTCGTCGGACGCTGCGCCGCCGTAGTAGGCGTCGAGAAGACCGACTGCGACTTGCTCGGGCGGCTCAGACCAGGAGAGTTGCACCGCCCCGGTGGGCGACGCCAGCCCCAGCGGCTCGCAGTGCGCCACGGCGGGCGCTAGAACCGTCAGCAACTCGGACTCGTCGAGCTTGAAGGCGCGCCCGACCGACCCCGGCTCGTGAGCCAGGCGGCTGAGCGTGACCGTGTTGCCGCCGGTTCCGCTGCGGGCCACCCAGTCGAGAGCGGCGTAGGCCGCCACGTAGGGAGGCAGCGAGTCCTTGGCCCCCAGCGTGAAGCGGAGTCGCCCGGTCGCCGCGGACCGCCCGATGAGGTTCAGGTCCCGGAGTGGGCAGTCCAGAACGTCGTCGATGCTCCGGCGGCTCGAGTCGGCGGCGGGCGCGTAGGTGCGCAGCAGGGCGCCCACGTCCTTGCTGATCGACGACCGGTGCGGCGCGCCCCAGGTGCTCATCTCGAGTTGCGCCGAGACGGCCGCCTCCAGGTCACCTTCGCTGAACTCGACCGCGTCGAAGCTGTTGAACGCCAGCCACCACACGGGCAGCCGCGACGGCGGCGCCAGGAGCAGCCAGTGCAGCAGCCACAGCGTGCCGGGATCCTCCATGTAGCGGTCCCAGCCCGACTCGCCGAACAGGGCGTGGCCGAACCGGGTGGGGAGCAGGCCCGGTTTGCGCCGGTTCGCCGCGGCCGGGTCCTCGGTGATGAGCTTCGCCGCCAGCCCCCAGAAGCGGATGGCCCGCACCATGTTCTTGCCCACGCCTAGCACCACCGGGGCGTCGGGCCGGCCGAAGACGAACGGATCCTCGGCCGCGGTGGAATAGGCCTTGCGGAACCACCCGTAGCGCGGGTGGAACGTCTCGTGGCGAGCGAAAGTGGCCACGGCGGCGTCGGTCAGGCGCACGCAGCGCCTCCTTGGATCACGCCACGAACGTAGTGTACGGATGTGACAGCGCGGCTGGTTGCCTCGGCGATGTCCGCCTCGGTCGTGTACCGGCCCAGGCTGAAGCGCACCGACTCGAACGCCGCCTGCCGGGACAGGCCCATCGCCACTAGCACCTCCGAAGGCTCGATGGCGCCGGTGCTGCAGGCGCTGCCCGCCGAAACCGCTACCGGGTCCATGTTGGCGATGACGGCCTCCGCGTCCGCGCCGTCGAAGCGCAGGTTGGCCGTGTTGGGGAGCCGCCGCGCCGGGTCGCCGTTCTGGCTGACGCCGGCGAGCTTGCCTTCGATGCCCCGCACCAGCCGGTCCCGCAGCGCACCTACCCGGGCGCTCTCGGTGATGCGTTCAGCGGCGGCGATGCCGGCGGCCGCGCCGAGCCCGACGATGCCGGCCACGTTCAGCGAACCGGACCGCAGGCCCCGCTCGTGGCCGCCGCCCTCAATGACCGGCGTCAGCCGCCGCAGCGCCGCCGGCGTGCCTACCAGAGCGCCCACCCCGCCGGGACCGCAGATCTTGTGGCCGCTCAGCGACACCAAGTCGGCGCCCACCGCCGCCATGTCGAAGGGCAGCCGGCCGACCTGCTGCGTGGCGTCGCAGTGGAACAGAGCGCCGGCGGCACCTGCCCGATCGGCCGCCTCGGCGGTCGGGTTCAGCACGCCCGTCTCGCTGTTGGCCGCCATGACCGACACCATCAGCACGTCGGGTCCCAGCAGCCCGTCGAGGGCGTCGAGGTCGACGAACCCGCCCGGCGTCACCGCGATCATGTCCACCTTGGCCAGCCCGGCTTCGGCCAGCCGGCGTGCGGTCCGACGTACCGAGGCGTGCTCGGTCGCCGATATCAGCAGTCGCTTCCGTTCCGGCGCCGCGGCCTCGACGGCGCCGCGCAACGCCAGATTGTTCGCCTCGGTGGCCCCGGCGCAGAACACCACGCCCGACCGGGCGCCCCCCACCAGTGCGGCCACCTGCTCTCGTGCAGCCTCGACAGCCCCCGCCTGCCGCCGCCCGAACCGATGCGCCGAGGAGGCGTTACCCACTCCGGCCGTCAACACGGGCAGCATCGCCTCGGCCACCCGCCGATCCAACGGCGCAGAGGCGTTGTAGTCGAGATAAATCTCCGCCACGAGCCCAACACTACGGGAGCAGTGCGACACGATTCTCTCATCCGCGGGGCGTGGCAGGTGCTGGTGTGTTCCGCGGGGAATCATCATTATGGCATAATCGTAGTATCGCCTGGTAAGCTCTTGATGATTATGTCATATCCGCTGTTTCATCCGTCGTGTGGGCGCGCTCTTGCCAGCGCGCTGTCCGGCGCGGAATTCGCGGCGGAGTTCCCCCGTGAGGGTCCCCTTGTCGAGTTCAAGGAAGGCGTGTCGCGGGACCGCATCGCCGAGGCTGCGGTGGCGTTCTCCAATGCGGACGGTGGGGTGGTGCTCCTCGGTGTGACCGACGACGGGGTGGTCCGCGGCGTGGACCTCGGAGCCGACGGCGAGACCCGGCTCCGGAACAGCCTGGGCCAGGTGCGCGACCTGGGGCCGCACCACATCCATCGGCTCGTCGTGGAGGGGCGAACGGTCGTGGCCATTCGGGTCGGGCGCCGCCGGGACGGATTCGCGCAACTCGCGAGCGGCGCGGTGAAGGAGCGGCGCGGCGCCTCCAACCACACGCTGCTCGGGGCCGAACTCTCCGACTTCATCGCCCGGCGGTTCGTGCGCACGGTGGAGGCGGCTCCCACAGCGCTGCGGCCCGACGCCATCGATCCCACCCTGGCGGGGGAACTGTCCGGGGCGTGGCAATGGCCGGTGTCACCGGGAGCACCGCAGCCCGACTTGCTGGACCGCCTGCGCGACAGCGGTTTCCTGGTGCACAACGGCGACGGGGACCGCCTCAGCGTCGCCGGGGCTCTGTACCTGCTGGCCGATCCCGCCGGGGTCTTGGGGAAGCCGTTCGTCGAGGTGTTCCGCTACCGGTCCGGGGCGCTGGACTACGACCGGCGCGCAGAGTTCCGCGGTCCGCTACAGCGGCAGATCGAAGCGGCCGTCGACTTCGTGCTCGACGAGTTGGGTTTCGACCTGGTGCTGCTGGGCGTGCTGCGCCACGAGCTGCACCGCCTTCCCCGGGTCGTGCTGCGGGAGGCGATCGCCAACGCCGTCGCCCACCGGTCCTACGCGCCGACGGCGGCCGCCGAGGCGGTGCGCATCGAGATTCGATCCGACCGGGTGGTGGTCCGCTCGCCGGGCGGGTTGCCCGACGGCGTGTCCCTCGACCTGCTGGCCCTCCGGTCGGTCCCCCGAAACGTGCTGTTGATCCGCACGCTGCGCTTCTTCGGCATCGCCGAGGACGCAGGACGCGGCATCCGCCTCATGCGCGACCACATGGCCCTGAACCTCATGGCGCCGCCGCGATTCGAGGCGGACGACTCGTCGGTCACCGTCACGCTGCGGTTGGGGTCCGAGGCGGCGCCGCCGGAGCGGGCCTGGCTGGCTCGAACGCTGAGCAGCGAGGCGTCCGGCGCCCTGCGGCCCCACTCGGTCGGCGACCTCGGGGGAATACACGACGGCACCGAGGGGAGGGACGCCCGCGTGTTGCTGGAGGTCGCCCGGGGCGAGACGCTCACCAACGGCCACGTCCGCCGCCTGCTCGACGTGGACACCGCCGAGGCCCGGGCGGCGCTCCGCCGCCTGCGCGACCGCGGGTTGGTGCAGCAGCGGGGCACGGGCTCGGGTGCCACCTACGTGCTGGCGCCGCATCTCGAGGGTGTGGAGGGTCCCGGCGGTGCGCATGTCCGGCCCGCTGACCCCGGTGAGGCGGTGATGGCGCTGGCGAGGGAAGGACTCGTGACCAACGAGGCTGTCCGGAATCGAACCGGCCTCGACCGGGTGGCGGCGCTGCGGGTGCTGAACGCCCTCGTTGCCGCCGGCCGCCTCGAACGACGCGGCACCAGGCGGGGAAGCTACTACGTCCTCCCCGAATCGCCCGCCGCCGGGCAATGACACAGTTATGACATATTCGTGGTATAATCATGGATAACTCTGACGACTATCTCATAACTGCTCCGCTCGCGCCTCCTGGCAGCCCACGGCATGCGACGATTGCCTTGGCGAGCATTCTGATTCGCTATAGCGCGGATATTTTGCAATACTGCGCGTATGACTGACAACGTAGAAGCCTCTCAGCCTTCGGTGCTGGTCGAGCGAGTAAAGGTCGGTAGGTGAGTCGACATCTGCCGAAGAAGCCTAGGAAGACCGGTAGGCCACGATCCGGCGTTGAGTTGAGGCGCTTAGTCGAGTTCACCGAGGGCAGTAAGACAGAAGTGGGCTACCTCAACCATTGGGCGAGGCTGAATCGGGATCGCGTCACTGTCGCGATCGATAGCGTCCATGGTCCGCCGCGGAAACTCGTCGAAAGGGCTATCCGGGTGCGCCGCGACGATTTGCGTGAATCGCGCCGTCGCGACGGCGATTCGAAGGAGTACTGGTGCATCTTCGATCGAGACGAGCACTCGAAGCTCGACGAAGCCCTCGAGATGGCCCGCGACAACGAGATCAGCGCAGTTCTGTCCACGCCCTGTATCGAGTTGTGGTTCGTCCTTCACTTCAGGAATCAGCGAGCCCATCTTGAGACCAAACAGGCCAAAAGCGCATCCAGGAAGCCTCTTCGGTGCGCAGAGGCACTGTCCAGCGAAGCTCTACGTGAACTTCACGACCGATTCGGCGATGCAAGACGCCGTGCCCGCCAACTCGACGGCTGGCACGAGGCGAACGGTTCGCCTCCGCGATCCAACCCAAGTAGCGATGTCTGGCGACTAATCGACCGAATCAACGAGCAATAGAGCGATCTAGCCGCAGCCTGCGAACTGGTCGAAGCGATACCCAGCCCTCCTTCGAGCGCAAGGATGGCTCGCATCGGCACTCTGGCGTTCGCCGGCCGCTGGTTGCTAGGCCCGGCGGAAGCGCCAGCCGTGGAGGATTCTGCCGTAGTAGTTGAACTTGCGGCGGGCGGCGGGGTCGTCGAAGGGGTAGCCGGCGCCGAGCTGGCGGGCCGCGGCCAGGCCGCTCACCAGGCAGGTCTCTTGGCTGTTGATGAGGGTGTGGGCGCCGCAGTGCCAGGTTCGCCGGCGGCCCTGAATGAAGCGGAACAAGCTCACCAGCAGAGCCACCTGCTTCACGTCGTGGACGACGTGCTGGAACCACTGCCGCCTGATGACCTGCTGTTCGTCGATGTGGCTGACAGGGTTGTAGGTCACCAGGCAGGGCCGGTCGGACCGCTTCGCCCACGGCTGCTGATTGTGCATGATGTATGTGATCTCGTAGTTGTCGGGTCGGGCGCCGTACTGCTCGATGTGGTTGCTGCGGGTCTCCAACGGGCGCACGTCGCTGTCGGGCAGCACCGAGGCGTCCGAGTGAACCACGGTGTGGTTGTGCAGTTCGCTCTCGTAGCGGACCGACGACAGGATGTAGCGCTCCAGCATCGTCGGGCGGTCCAGCATCATCAGCGTCTGGTTGGCGTTGCAGGCGAAGATCACCCCGTCGAAGCTCTCCCGCACGCCGTCGCGGTCCTCGACCACCACTCCTGAGCGCTGCCGGTACACCTTGCGGACCGGACGGTTGAGGTGGATCTTGTCAGCGAAACCGGCCGACAGGTGCTCGTAGATTCGCCGGGTACCCCCGTCCCAGGTCTGCATGGGCGTGGCGGACTCGATGTCGAAGAACTCCAAGTACCGAGCGAACAAGGCGGCGGGCATGTCGAACACGTTCGTCGCCATCAGGAAGTTGACGAACATGGGCTTCAGGACCTTGTAGCGGAAGTCGCCCGAGAAGCCCGCCAGGTTCAGCAGCGCGCCCATGCTGATGTAGTTGAACGGGTTGAGGGAGTTCAGGAGCTTCGAGGGGGCGCGGCTGAGGCCCCCGAACCTTCGCAGCCGCCGCAGCAGCCGCTGGAACTTGGCGATCTCGTCGCGCAGCTGCTCCCTGATGTCGGAGTCGAAGTCGTGGGCGTAGACGGCGCCCTGGTACTTCACGCTGTAGCTGAACCGAGTGTCGACGAGGTCGATGCCGAAGCGCTCCAGCAGCAGCACGATGTGCTCGTACACCGTCGGGATGCAGGCGGTGACGGAGATGTCGAAGGGGATCGACGTGCCGTCGTCCTGGGGCATCTCCGCGGTGATCGCGTTGCCGCCGATGCGGTCGGCGGCCTCGAAGAGCCGGAAATCGAACCGGTCCGGGTCGTGGTGCAACGCGTACGCGGCTCCGAGACCCGCGACGCCCCCGCCGACGATGGCGATGTTCTGCGGCATGGCGCTGCTCCTGCCGGTCGGCTCTCCCGCCATCGAGGCGTCGTGGCGAACGCAAGGATACGACGCCGGTCGCCGGCGAGCCATGCTATTCCCGAAATCGAGAATATTCTGCACTATAGGTTGTGTTATTTCATGGCGTCCAAGTATAGTCGGCCTCGGCTTCCCCAATGCCAGTGCCGGATCCGGTCCACGGATCGCGGCGGAGAGAAGGGAGAAGCCATGCCGGTTCAGATCAATTCCAATGTGCCAGGTGGGCGCGGCGCCGCGGGGCGCGCAGGTCGGCGGATGCGGGTGTCGCTGGGCAACCTGGTCGCCACCCGCGCCGTGGATCGCCAGCTGCTGGACCAGGCGGAGGGTCGAGCGTTCGCGTTGGCGTGCCTGCAACGGCACTCCGGCGGAGACTGGGGCGACCTCGACGTTCACGACGCCGAGGCCAACGACCTGGCGCTGGTCACCGGCGCCAGGATCCTGTCGAGCTACCGGATCCCGGAGCGGGTCCGCAGCGGCGACGGCGCCGACGGCGTGCGCGACGAGCGGCTCTGGATCATCACCGAGGCCGAGGACGCCGAAGGCGCGCGCCCCCAGACCACGCTGCTGTTCCCATCGGACTACTGAGGCGACTCGGCCGGTCGGGCCGGCGTGGCGCCTAGAGCGGTTAGCGACGCACCTGCGCGTTCAGTTGTCCTTAATCGGACCGATGGCGATTAAGAGTTCGGCCCCCACTCTTAATTGCTAGCGCCATGCTCGCCGCTCGCACGGCCCTGCTCTAATGGCGTTTGACGCCGCCGTACTTCATGCGGGTGTCGCTCATGGCGGCGGCCCGCGATTCGTCGTCGTTGATGCCGCCGTCCACCAGTTCGCCCACGAACAGCGTGTGGGTGCCCAGGTCCAGCGACTGGCGCACCTCGCAGTCCAGCCAGGCGATCGCCTCGCTGAACACCGGCGCCCCGGTTGTGGCCTCGCGCACCGGCCGACCGTTGAGGGTACCGTCGGCGTAGGCGGCGGGCTTGGAGAATTTCACGAACACCCTGGTCTGCTCGGCGTCCCAGAGATTCACGGTGAACGACCCACCGTCGCTGATCAGCCGGTGGGTCACGGCGGTGTTCTCCACCGCCACCCCGATCAGCACCGGTTCCATGGACAGCTGGCTGATCCAACTGGCCGTCATGCCGTTGCGTTCGTTGCCCGCCCGGGACCCGATGAGCGCCAACGCGTTGGGGATCTTCCAAGTCAGCCGGTTGGTGAGTTCGTCACTGAGAGCCATGCCCTGACCCTACGCGGGCGCGAGACTGCCGCCACCTCAGAACTAGCGTGCGCCGCTGCCGGCCGCCTCTGCTAGCTGGTGCGTTCGCCGTCGCCCGCTTGGTGCGTCCGCACGATCTCCAGCACCGCCGGCCCGTAGGCGGCCAGCTTGGCCGGGCCGACCCCTGAGACTCCGGCGAGGCTGGCCGTCGTGTTGGGGGCGGCGCGGGAGATGTTTCGCAGCACCCGGTTGCTGAAGACGTGGAACGCCCGCACATCCTGACGGCGGGCCTCCTGCAGTCGCCACTGGCGCAGCGCCTCGAACAGCACCTCGTCGTAGGGCTCCTCGTAGGGCTCCTCGTAGGGCTCCTCGTCGCCGGGGGAGCGCGACGGCGCGGTCTTGGCGTGCTTGGGTCGCCTGGCGTCGGCGTGGCGAGCGGTGCGCTCGGGGCGGAGCTCGATCGGCTGGGGCTTCGGCGGGTGGCCCTCGAGTTCTGCGAGGAACCGGGACGGTCTGCTCTCCTCAGCCAGCACCACGACCTGCAGGCGGGCTCGGGTGACCGCCACGTGCAGCACCCGGCGCTCCTCCTCGAGGTCGGTCGCCAGCTGGTGTGGCATGAGCGACTCGTCGGCGGCGAAGACCAGCACACGGTCCCACTCCAGGCCCTTGACCCGGTGGATGCTGGTGAGGAGGACCCCTTCGCCGTCCGGGGTGGTTCGCCGCAGCAGGCTCGCGAGTCGGTTGCCGAAGGTCGCCGGGTCGGAGTAGACGGCGGCGACCCGCCGCAGGGCCAACAGGTCGTCGGTGTGGCTTGCCCGGTCGGGCCGGGTGCGCCCGGAATCGAGAGCGCCTGCGGCGCGGCCCAGCCCGACCTCGTTCATCAGAAACTCCACGAGCGTGCGGGAGTCGCAGCCGCCGGCCACGAGCTGCGACGCAGAGCGAACGTCGGCCACGAAGCCGTCCCAAGAGTCCCGCTGCCGCTCGTTCAGCTTTCTCCCGAGCGCGGCGAGCTGCGTCAACGACATCTCCCGAGTGCCTTCCAGGAGATCTCGGGAGAGTTGATTGATCTTGCGGCCGGGCCGCCGGGCCGCCTCGGTCAGGTCGTGGGAATCCATCGAGTTGGGCCGAAGCGCCAGGCGCATCCACGCCTGCGCGGCCCGCAGCAGGTTGCGGTGCAACAGCGAGGTGTCGAGCAGGCAGCGGGCGCTCACACCGGCCTCGCTGAGCGCCGCCAACGCCGGCAGGAGCATCGAGTTGACCCGCCCCAGCACGGCGATGTCGGAGTCCTCTGCGCCTTCGGCCCGCCAAGCCGTCACCACACCGGCGGCCTTCGCCGCCAACGCCGCATCGGGCACCCGCAGGATCCGGAAGGCTTCGGCGCCGTCGGCGGCGGGCGCGGGAGCGGCGCTCCGCGTGGCAGCTGAGCGTGGACCGGCGTTCCTGTCCGAGGCGGCCCGCACCGTCTTGGGGAGCCGCCGCCGGTTGTTGCCCAGCAGGTGCCCGATCGCCTTGACCACCGCGGGCGGGCAGCGATAGGAGACCTCGAGGGCGGCCTCGCCTGCGCCGGGGAACAGCCGCTCGTACTCCAGCAGGAACTTGGGGTCGGCGCCGGCGTAGCCGTAGATGGTCTGATCGTCGTCGCCCACGCCGAAGGTGTTCAGAGCGGGCGAAGCCAGCAGCCGCAGCAGCAGCAGGTATGCCGGGGTGAGGTCCTGGAACTCGTCCACCAGCAGGTGCCGGCAGCGACCCTGCCAGCGGGCGCGCAACTCCGGCTCGGCCAGCAGCAGCCGGATCGCCTCGTAGACCTGCTCGTCGTGGTCGCACTCGTCCCGTTCGGCCAGCGCGGCGCGGTAGGTCGCGAAGACGCCGGCGAAGCCCGGCACGTCGTTGCGCTCGGCTTCGACGCTCTCGGGGTGGCGCAGGGCGATGCGCACGTCGGCCAGCGCCTCGATGTACGGCCCGAACACGTCGCTGCCGGCCCGGCGGGTGTGCGGCAGTATCCTCTGAAGTCGGCCCCGCACCTCGCGTTCGCCGATCAGCGCGGCGTCGGGGCGCACATCCCGGACGATCCTCCACCCCAGCGAGTGGATGGTCCGGACCTGCAGCTCGGGCCGCCCCAGGCGCTGGCGCATCTCTGCCGCGGCCCGATTGTTGTACGCCACGGCGGTGACCAGCGACGGCTCGACGCCGCGGTCCTCCACCAGATGCAGCAGCCGGGCGTTCAGCGTGCGGGTCTTGCCCGAGCCCGCCGGCGCCACCACCCGCACCGGCCCCCGCGGGTGCTCCACGGCGGCCCGCTGGTCAGCCGCCAGCGACGTGCCGTCGCCGGAGGCGCCGCCGGGCGGCGGCTGGCGCGCCAAGCGGCCAAGCTCGACGGACTCGGCGTGAACCACCGACCGGACCGCCTCACCCGCCAAATCCAGTGGGCCGCGGGGTCCGCCGTCCAGCCACGCCTCGGCGCCGTCGCGCAGCACTGCGTCGGCCCGCCCGCCAAGATGCGCCCCCAAGTTCACAGCCTTGCGGGACCACCACCAGATCGGCTCTCCGCTGCGGGCGTCGTAGTTGTTGCGCCACAGCAGGAACTGCAGCCGCTCAGCCAGCAGCGTGAACTCCGCTCCCAGCTCGTAGGCGGGGCTCTCGACGATCACGGGGTGCCGCAGCCGGGCCAGCGTGTCCGCAGCCAGGTCCAGCTCCACAACCACCCGCCGCCGGCTGGCCCACGCCCGGTGCAGACCCTCGACCATCTCCGCCAGCCGGCCGTCGCCCCCCGCAGGTCCGTCGAGCAGCAACGCGTCGTCCACCCGCATCCGTTCCCAGCCCATGGCGACCGCCAGGCTGCCGCTGAGTCCCGCGCCGGCGGCAACGACCAGCCCGCGGCCAAGCTCGTCGGGCCCAGGGAAACTCATCGGGCCGGAGGGTATTGCCGTCCGACCGGCACCCCGGCGTCCCCGCCCGGACGAGCCGAGCTCAGATGTCCAGGGAGGCCGGATCGATGAGGCCGCTGTGGCGGCCGATGTAGGCGCGCCGCTGCGCCACGTCGGCGCCCATCAGCACTTCCAACAGCCTTCGGGCGGCTTCGGCGTCCGCCATGGTGATGCGTCGCAGCGTCCGGGTGGCCGGGTCGAGGGCGCAGTGCGCCAACTCGTCGGTGTTCATCTCGCCGAGCCCTTTGAAGCGCTGCCAGCGGATCGACTCGGCGCCGTTGCGCCGACGCCGTGCCAGCCGCGCCCCGATGGCGTCTCGCTCGGCGTCGCTGAAGGCCCGATAGGTCTCCTTGCCGACCCGCGTGGTGTACAGCGGCGGCTGGGCGGCGAACACCCGACCATCGGCCAGCAGCGGCCGCATGTAGGCGTGGATCAGGGTCAACAGCAGGCAGCGGATGTGGCTGCCGTCCACGTCCGCGTCGCAGAGGATCACGAGGCGCCCGTAGCGGGCCGCCGCCGGGTCGAAGTCCGCCCCCACGCCGGCGCCCACCGAACGGAACAGCGCCTGCGCCTCGGCGTTCTCCAGAACTTGACGCAGCGGGGCCTTGGCAGCGTTCACGAGCTTGCCGCGCAGCGGCAGGATGGCTGTGTTGTGGGCGTTGCGGCCTGCTTTGGCCGGACCGGCGGCGGACTCGCCCTCCACGATGACCAGCTCGCTGCCGGGTCCGTGAACCCGGCAGTCCGCCAGCTTGTCCGGCAGGCCCGCCGAGCCCAGCGCGGATGCCTTGCGCCGGTCGGCCTGCAGGCGCCGGGACGCCGCCTTGGCTTCGGTGGCGTCGCTGATCTTGGCCCGCAGCGCAGTGACGTTGCTGCGCGGTCCGCTGCTTGTGAACCACTCCGTCAGCGCCGACTTGACCGCCTCGTAGACGATGGACTGCACCGCCGGCGTCCCCAGTTCCTGCTTCGTCTGGCCCCGGAACTGCGGCTCGGGCAGCACCACTTGCAGAGCGGCCACCAGCCCCTCCTGGGCTTCCTCCCGGCCGGCTCTCTCGCCGGAGCGGGCCAGCTTCTTGGAGCCGTCGAGCAGCACGTCGTTCACCGCCCGGGTCAGCGCCCGCTCGAAGCCCGCCAGGTGCGTTCCGCCGGCGGGGGTGGGGATCGTGTTCACGAAGCAGCGCACGTCGCTGCGGTAGCCGTCGGTCCACTGGAGCGCGGCGGTCACCGAGCACTCCCGCTCGACGGTGGTGAGGCTGCCGTCCACGGGCACTTTCTCCTCGAAGACGCCCCCGCCGGAGACGTCGATGATCCGGGTGACTGCGCCGCCTCCGGCCGCGCCGGCGAGTTCGGCCACGAGCCCCCCCAGCCCTTTGTCGGAGCGGAAGTCGAAGGGCTCGGTGTCGGCGCCCCGGCGGCGGTCGCTGACCGTCACCCGCAGGCCGGGCACTAGGTGGCACATGAGCCGCACCCGCTCGCAGGCGGCGGCGTAGTCGAAGGTCGCCTCGGTGTCGAAGAGTTCCCAGTCGGGCCAGAATCGCACTCCGGTGAAGGTGCGGCGTGTGGTCTTTAGTCGCTGCAGTTCATGGGTCGGCGTGAAGCCGTCGCCGTCGCGCCGGCCGGCGAGCCGCTCGCTGAAGTCCAACCGCCAGATGTGGCCGTCCCGTCCCACCTCCACGCGCATCTGTTCCGACAGGGCGTTGACCACCGAGGCGCCGACCCCGTGCAGCCCGCCGCTGGCGCCGTAGGCGGACCCGTTGGCCCCGGCGGCGAACTTGCCGCCCGCGTGCAGCTCGCAGAACACCACCTCCACCGCCGAGACGTCCCGGCCGGGCGGGCAGCCCACGGGGATGCCGCGGCCGTCGTCCCGCACTTCCACCGAGCGGTCCCGGTGGAAGGTCACGTCGATGCGCCGGGCGTGGCCGGCGGCCGCCTCGTCGACGCCGTTGTCGATCAGCTCCCACAGCAGGTGCATGAGCCCGTCGCTGCCGGTGCCCCCAATGTACATGCCGGGCCGCTTGCGGACCGCTTCGAGCCCTTCGAGGGTCTGGATGGAGTCGGCTTCATACTCCGCGCCGTCGGCTGACGGCGCGGCGCTGACGGGCTGCACGGCGTTCGGTTCCCCGCTGGCCGAGACAGAATCGAAGAGGCCAGGAGCGTCCGGGCGCGCCGCCATCGTCACCACCGCCTCTGGCCGACGGCCAGGATGGGCCGGGGCCCCGAGCGGGCCACGAGGCCGCGCCGCGTCGGCGGCAGCGGGAACGGCACCGGCTCACCGTCGGGGGCGCTGGGCCGCTCGCCGGTGAGCGCGAAGACGTCCTCTAGGGGTCCCACGTAGGCGTCCCGCAAGCTCTCACCGTCGCGCAGCGAGCAGCTGCGCGCGCCCATGCCGCCCCGCCCCGCGGTCGCGAAGTCGCTGGCGGGCGTGGCCTTGGCGGCCCCGGCGGTGGTCACGACGATGACGTAGGCCTCGCCGAACGCCGCGCCGGCGCCGATGACCTCAGAGCCCTCGCGCAGCCTCATCCCGCCGGTGCCGCTCGCACCGGCGCGGCGGCGCGGCAGGCGCGCTGCGGCAGTGCGCAACAGCGAGCCGTCGGAGGCGACGATCACGATGTCGGCCCCCGGCGGGCAGGCGAAGGCCGCTGTGACCTCGTCGCCGGTGTCGAGGGGCAGAACACTGCGGGCGCCGGGTGCCGATCTGCCGCCGGCCAACTCCTCGCCGGCCAGCCGCTTGGCGGCACCCCGCCGGGTCACCAGCACGACGTCCCCGACGTTGTCGTCGGCGGCCGCGGTTCCTTTGTCGCCGAGCGCCGGCGCGGCCAGCACTGCGCAGATCCGCTCGCCGGCTGACAGTCCGAACACTTCCCCGGCGGGGCCGCCGCGGCTGCGCCCGGCGATCTCGGGCACCTCCGACGCCGCAAGCGGCACCGCCCGCCCCTCGCTAGTCAGCGCCCAGACGGCGCCCCCGGTCTCCACCAGCGCCGAGGCGCGCACCAGGTCGTGGCGGCCCAGGTTGCGCCGGCGGGCGGCGCTCGCCGACGACCTGCCCACCAGCCCGGTACTCGACAGCGTCACCAGCCAAGCCTCGGCGGCGGCGCCGGAACCCGAGCCCGCCGGGCCGTCCTTGCCCGGCGCGGCCGCGGGATCGGAGTCTGCCGCGACGACCGGCACGATCCGGCTGCGGCGCGGGCGGCCGTGACGCTCGGCCAGCTCGCCCAGCTCGGACACCACCACGGCTCGCCGCCGCTCCTCGGACGCCAGCAACTCCCGGTAGGTGGCCAGGGCGGCCACCAGCTTGTCGCCCTCCTCAACGATCTTGTCCCGCTCGAGGGCGGCGAGGCGCCGCAGCCGCATCGCCAGCACCGCCTCTGCCTGCCGCTCGCTCAACGCCAGTCGCTCGCACAGCGCCGCCCGGGCGGTCTCCGCGGTGGCGCTGCCGCGGATGATCGACACGACCAACTCGATGTTGTCGAGCGCGGTCATAAGCCCCTCGAGGATGTGCAGCCGCGCCTCGGCAGCCGCCTTCCGGTGCCGGGTGCGCCGAACCACCACGTCGAGCCGATGGTCGATGTAGTGCCCGATCAAGTCCTTCAGCGAACAGGTCACCGGCACCCCGCCGGCCAGCACCACATTGTTGAGAGCGAACGTTTCCTCAAGGGGGGTCAGCCGCCACAGCCGCCCCAGCACGCCGGCGGCGTCGGTGCCGGGCCTGCAGTCCACCTGAATGCACAGCCCCACATGGCGGTCCGACAGGTTCTTGACGTCCTCGACCCCTTCGAGCCGGCCGGCGGCGACGACCTCCTTGATCCGCCCCACGACCTTCTCCGGGCCGACCAGCCACGGCAGCTCCAAGACCCGGATGGCCTGTCGCCGCGGGCCCACGTCGATGATCTCGGCGCGCGCCCGGACCCGGATCGTTCCCCGTCCCCGGGCGTAGATCTCGCCCAGTCCGTCCTCGATCACGACACCGCCGGAGGGGAAGTCCGGCCCGCCGAGCACCGCCAGCAGGTCCGCGGTGGAGACCTCGGGGTCGGCCATCTGCAAGCGCACCGCCTCGTAGACCTCGCGCAGGTTGTGCGGCGCCATGTTCGTGGCCATCCCGACGGCGATCCCGCTGGTGCCGTTCACCAGCAGGTTCGGCAGCCGCCCCGGCAGGCACACCGGCTCGGAAGCCTCGCCGTCGTAGCTGGCGCGGAAGTCCACCGTGTCCTCGTCCAGCTCGTCGAGCATCTCCATGGCCGCCTCCGCCAGCCGGCACTCGGTGTAGCGGGCCGCCGCCGGCGGGTCGTCGAGGGTGCCGAAGTTGCCTTGGGGGTCCACGAGGGGCACGGCCCGGCTGAAGTCCTGGCCCATGCGCACGAGGGCGTCGTAGATGGCGGCGTCACCGTGCGGGTGGTAGTTGCCCATCGTGTCGCCGACCACGCGGGCGCACTTGCGGTGCGGCGAGTCCGGGCGCAGCCCCATCCGCAGCATCGAGTACAGGATCCGGCGCTGCACGGGCTTGAGGCCGTCGCGCGCATCGGGTATGGCTCGGGAGGTGATCACCGACAGCGAGTAGGCCAAGAACGACTCCGACACCTCGGTGACCATGGGAGTGTCGACGATTGTGTCGGCGAACGGCGCGCCCGCCGCCGGCCGCCGGGTCTGTCGCGGGCTCATAGGCAATCTCTCGCTGCAACGATGTGGCGCCGGCGCGGACCGGCCGGGCGCGGGCGCTGACTCGGACCGCCCTGCGGCTCGGTTGCGCAACCGGGACCCATTTCAGCATCCCCGCCGGCGTTGGTGGGTGACCCACTCGGGTTGCGCCCCCCGACGGGCGATTCGGTGCGGCGCCGAGGGGTGTGATAGCTTCTGAGTCGCCCAGAGGAACGGCAACGAGATAATCCACAGTATGAGAACAGTTCTGTTGTCTGCTGTAGCTTGAAGAGACCTTCATGGACAACGGCCAAGCGGCCGACGGACTCCCGGGAGATCTGGCGGCTGTCGATTGGGATGCTGCGAGCGGCGAGTGCGCCGCCATCGCTGAGGCGTGGGCGGACGTGCGCGACCTGTGCCTGGAGGAGAACCCCGACGGGCTGGCGGCGGCGGAGGCGCGGCTGGCCCGCGAGTGGGCGCTGGACGTGGCCGCCACCGAGCGGCTCGTGGAGGTTGACCGGAGCCTCGCCTTCCGGCTGGCCACTCACGGCTTCGACGCCGCCGGGCGGGACGCGGCGGGCGCCGCCGGCCTGGGGCAGTGGGAGACAGACGTCCTGGCGCTGCTGGCCGACGTGGTGCTCTGGCTGCTGGACCGCCTGGACGACGAGGAGGAGGGCCCGGCGGCGCTGGAACCGGAGCTGCTCCTGGAGCTGCACCGCCGCCTGTTCTCGCTGGATCCGCCCGGCACCGACGCCGAGCCGGAAGCCGAGGACGACGGCGACCTCGCGGAGTCCCTGGAGCGGATCATCGACGCCATCCCGACGCCGGTGGCGGAGCCGGCGGCCGACCTCGTGGCGGCCTGGCTGCTGTACGCCTTCGGGCAGCTGCGGCCGTTCGGCGCCGGAAGCGACCGGCTGGCGCGGGCGGCGGCCTCCTACTGCCTCATGGCCGCCGACCTGTTCCCTCTCACGGTGCGCCGGGAGGACCGCGGCGCCTTCACCGACGCCTGCGCGGTCGCCCACACCGACGGCTTGGAGGCGCTGCGCGAGGTCGTGACCGTCTGCCAGCGCCGCAGCTTCCTGCAGGGGGTCAGCACGCTCGGGAGGGTGGCCGCCGAGCCGGAGGACCTCAGCGGCGTGCTGTCGGTCATCTCGGATCAGTTCCGTTCGGGCGCGGCGAGGCTCCGGCGCGGTTTCGGCGGGGCCATGACGGTCGCCACGGAGGTGTTCTGGCACGCCAAGGGGCGAGTCTCCGGCATCGAGGCCGACCTCATCGAAGCCATCGACGACGGCAGCGGCGAGCGCCGAGCCTTCGCCGACTACTCGCCCCCCGACCATCCCGAGCGCCGCGGCTGGCA
The DNA here is from genome assembly GCA_009840735.1 of Acidimicrobiia bacterium. Lineage (GTDB taxonomy): Bacteria > Actinomycetota > Acidimicrobiia > Acidimicrobiales > CATQHL01 > VXNF01. Next base: position 25,176 of record VXNF01000045.1, read on the forward strand.
CCGCAAACAGGTCATCGACGGCGTCCGCCGCCAAGGGTATTTCGCCAACCTGCGCAACTTCAGCGCCTGGAACCGCATCGGTCTGGACACGCCCAACGGCCGTTCGGAGATCCTGTTGTCGTTCCACGCGGTGGGGCAGTCGTTCCGGGGTGTGATCGCCGCGGTGCTCATCTTCTACCGCAAGCGCGGCGGGGAGATCTACGACCATCAGGTCGTCTCCCGCGAGCCGTTCCAGGTGAACTTCCGCGACGGGGTCTCCGGGGCGCTCCGGCGCTTCGACGCTTGGCTGGAGCCGTCCATGCGGGCCGCCTTGGAGGTATGGCGGCGGGGCGAGTAGTCCCCGGGCCGACTCAAGATCCCAGGCGGCGCGCAGCACGTCTGCTCTCAACTGAAGCCGACTGGGCTCTCGGTGTGCAGAAGGGCAACGGCGGCGGCCCCGGCGGCCAGGAACGGACCGAAGGGCAGAGTCGCCTTCAGGTCCCGTCGGCGGGCCGACAGCGCCAGGGCGGCCCCGGCGGCAGCGACAGCGCCGGCCAACGCAGCGGTCGCCATGGCGACGGGACCGAGCCACCCCAAGAACAGCCCCAGCAGCCCAACTAGCCGCACGTCGCCGTAACCCAGACCGTCGGGGTTCAGGGCGTGCAACAGAGCGAAGGTGCCGTAGGCGGCGGCCGCGGTGGCCGCGGCGGCGCCGAGCCGCAGCGGCGTCCCGCTGCGCCAGGCCGTGCCCGCCAGGGCCGCCAGCCCTGCGGCGGTCGCCGGGTTGACGATGGCGGTGGGGATGCGCCGCGTCCGCAGGTCGTGCCAGGAGAGGACCGACAGCACCGCCAGCCACGCTACGAACAGCGCTCCCTCGATGTTGCTCAGCGCGCCGGCGGCGCCGGTCGCGAGGGCCACCGCGGCGGCACCGATCCGTCGCCTGGTCATGCCTCGGTATAGAGGGCGAAAAGTATTTTTCCAACCTTAGGCATCAGTTGGTTGTAAATGGCGATTTGTCAGTTAGTCTATGTGCTACTCGGATCTAGCCGGGCTCTGCGGATGCCGGCGGGTCCGACGGTCGGGAGGTCGAACCGCCCCCCTCTCGTCTCAGCGGTCTGACCGCTCTCGTCGCCGCCGCAGCGCTGGCAGCGCACCATCTCGCCGCCCTCGGCGGCCCACACGGTCAGACGCGCTGAGGAGGTCCGGTCAGTGTCGTTCAGGGGCTCGCCACGAGCAGATTCGCCACTCGTCGATTCCGCGCCCGGCGTCGCCGGCAGGGTGCCAGAGTTGCCGGGCCAGGAGGCGTCGCCGGTCAGCGGGCGGGCCGCCGGAGCCGAGGGGCCACCGCGGGTGCAGGCGGAGCGATCTCCCGGTGCGCCCGCTGGGGGCCGCACGATGCGCCGCCGTGTGCCCGAGTTGGCGATCGGTGTCGTTCTCATCGGGCTCGGGGCTATCGCCGCGTTGATGCTGGCCGGGCGGCAGCCGCCCCGCGCCGCCGTGCTGGTCTGGGCGAACGACGTGAGCAGGGGCCAGATGGTATCCGCCGGCGACCTCGCGGTGGCGAGCATCGAGAGCGACATCCCGGTGGACGTGGTGGAGGAGGCGGCGGCTTCCAAGGTGGTGGGGCGGACGGTGGCGTTGGACGCCAGGGCGGGCGGTTTCGTGAGCGGTTCGGTGTTGGAGGCCGGTTCGGCCATACCCGCTGACTTCGCCGTGGTGGGTCTGCGCCTCGGCGCCGGCCGCTACCCGGTCAGCACGCTCGCGGTGGGCGACGTGGTGGACCTGCTGACCGCCGAACCCCTGCTCGGTTGGGACGACCCGGTCGTGGTGGCCGGCGTGGAGGTCTTCGACGTGCTGTGGCTCGGCAGCGGAGAAGGCAGCGACGCGCTCGTGTCCTTGCTCGTGCCGAGAGCCGCGGCGCCGCGGGTGGTCGCCGCGGCGGCGGCCGGCCCTCGCCTCGCCGAGGTGGCTTCGTGAGCCTCGTCGTCTTCGGCTCTCTCAAGGAAGCGCCGGGCGTGACGACCCTCGTGGCTTGCGTCGCCTACCAGTGGCCGCGCCACCGTCGGGTGGCCGTCGTGGAAGCCGACGCCGACGGCGGATCGCTGGCGCCTCGTTTCGGCCTGAACCCCGAGCGCCCCAGCTTGGCCAGCTTCGTAGCGGTGTCGCGTCACGGCCTCAGCGAGGGCGAGTTCTGGTCGGCTTGCCAGCGACTGCCCGGCGGTCCTGCCGTGCTCGTGGCGCCGGGGGGTGCCTCCACCGGTGCCGCTCTGGAGCAGATGGACTTCGGGGCGCTGGACCGGTGCCTGCGCGACACCGACCTGCTCATCGACGCCGGGCGCTTGCGGGCCGCGGAGCCCCAGGCGCGGCTGTACGAGGAGGCCGACTTCATCGTCGTGGTAGTGCGCCCGCAGTTCGAGAGCCTCGCCCTGCTGCTCGACCGGGCCGAGGCGCTGTCGGCGCGCCGGCCGCTGTTGGCGGTGGTGGTCGGCGACGGCACCTATCCGGGCGGCGAGATCGACTCCGCCCTGCGCCAGACCACCGGGGACCGCGCCTGGGTCCTCGCCACGGTGTCCGGCGATACCCGCGGCGCTGCCGCGCTGGCGGCCGATGGGAGCCGCGAGCGGGCGCTGCGCCGTTCGCTGCTGGCCCGCACGGTGCGACCCGTGACCGACCTGCTCGTGCATCTCTGCTCGGCAGGCCCCCCGGCGCTGTCTCGCGCCGTCAGCGCATGACCGAACCCACGCGCCCGCCGGGCGCGCACCCGCCGCCGGATGGCGCCCGCCTCGGCCAGAGCCACGAGACGGCCGGCGCGCCGCTGGCCGGCGGCCTGGGCGGCAACGAAGCCGAGGTACACGAGGCGCTCTTGGAGGCGCTGCTGGAGCACTTGCGCGGTGAGTTGGCGTCCTGGATCGAGCAGGAGAACCGGGCCGGGCGCCGGCCGGACGAGCCCGAGCGCCGCGACCGGGCCCGCTCGATCATCGGCGACTGGATGCTGAGCCTGGCCCAGAACCGCCTGGCGACCGGGGTGCCCATGCTCGACGCGCCGGCCGAGGAGCGGCTGACCGCGGCCGCCCTCGCTTACGCCTTCGGCACCGGGCCGTGGGAACGATTCCTCAACGATCCCGACCTGACCGACATCCACATCAACGGCTGCGACAACGTCTGGCTGGTGGACCGCCGCGGCAACAAGCGGCGCGGCGAGCCGGTGGCCGCCAGTAACGACGAGCTCATCGAGCAGATTCGCTGGGTGGGCGCCACCTTGGATCGCAGCGGCCGGCGCTTCGACGTGTCCTCGCCGGTGCTGAACATGCGCCTTCCCAACGGCGGTCGGCTGCACGCGGTCATGGCTGTCTCCCTCGTGCCAATGGTGACGATCCGCCTGCACGACCCCGACCTGGCGCGCCTGTCGGAGCTGCGCGCCGCGGGCATGTTCGACCGCGCCATCGAGTCGTTCTTCGCCGCGGCGGTGCGCGCCGGCTTCAACATCGTGGTGTGCGGCGGCATGGGCGCCGGCAAGACGACGCTCGTGCGCAGCCTGCTGAACGAGGTGCCGACGCACGAGCGCATCATCACCGTTGAGGACGAGTTGGAACTGGCCCTTCACCACTACGGCGAACTGCACCCCGACATCGGCGTCTTGGAGGCCCGCTCCCCCAACGTCGAGGGTGCGGGCGCCTTCCCGCTGGAGGCGCTGCTGCGGGAGTGCCTGCGCATGCACGCCGATCGCATCGTCGTGGGCGAGGTGCGCGGCCCGGAGGTGTTGGGGATGTTGCTGGCCATGACCTCGGGTCAGGACGGCTCGCTTTGTACCATCCACGCCAACAGCACCGCCGAGGCCTTCGAGCGGCTCACCATGTACGCCTCGCTGACGCCGCAGCAGTTCTCGCGGGCTTTCACCTACCGGCTCGTCGGCTCGGCGGTGGACTTCGTGGTCCACGCCGACTCCATCGGAGGCACGCGGCGGATCACCAGTATTCGCGAGGTGGTCGGCTCGACGGACACCCATGTGCTGTCCAACGAGATCTGGCGCCCGTCGCCGGGCGGCTGGGCGGTCCCTTCGGGTGAGCCGCTGCGCGCCGAGCCGACGCTGCGCCGACTCGTGGCGGCCGGCTTCGAACCGGCCCTCATGAGCCGGCCCGAGGGCTGGTGGGAACGGTGACGTACTTGGTGGTCGCCGCCTGCGGGGCGCTGGCCGGCCTGGGCGCTTGGGTGTTGGTCGCCGGTCTGCGCGGGCGGGTCCTCCTGCCGCGGGGCCGGGTCGGCGCCGAGCGTGTCGTGACTTCTCTGGCGACGCTGCGGCGCGGTTCGATCGCCCTCGTCGCCGGCGTGCTGATCTTCGCCGTGACCGGGTGGCTCAGCGCCGGCGCGCTCGTGGCTGCGGGGATCATGCTGTTCGCCGGGCGCTTCGGCAAGGGCGCGGGGCTGCGCGCCGTCAGCGAGCGCGGCGACGCCGTCGCCGGCTGGATCGAGATGCTCTACGCCATCCTGGCCGCCGGCGGCGGCATCGAGCGGGCGATCGCCGGCTCGGCCCCCGCGGCGCCTGCCGCCATCCGCCGGGAGGTGCAGGAGCTGGCCGCCCGCCTGGAGGTCCGCCCCCTGCCGGAGGCTCTGCTGGCGTTTGCCTCCGATGTGGCCCATCCGGCTGTCGACAAGGTCGCCGCTTCACTGATCCTGGCGTCGGTCCAGGGTGCGCAGGACCTGGTCTCGCTGCTCCGCTCGCAGGCGCAGGTCGTTCGGGCCGAGAGCCGCGTGGTGGTCGAAGCCGACGCTGCCCGAGCGCGTTACCGCACTTCGGCCCGACTCATCGTGGGCACGACCGCAGTCATGGCGGGCGGCCTGTACCTCGTGGACCGCGGGTACTTGGCGCCGTATGACGGCTTCGGCGGACAGGTCGTGCTGACGGGCATCGGATGCGTATTCCTGGGCGGCTTCTGGTTGCTGGCTCGACTGGGCCGCGTGCCGCCGCCGGAGCGCTACTTCGATCCCACCGCCGCCGGGATGGCCCGGCTCCTGCGATGACGGCGCTGATCGGCGCGCTCGTGGGCGCCGGCGTCTGGCTGGTGGGGCGGGGCCTGCTGCGGCGGCCGGTGCCGCTGTTGCGAGCGCTGCGCGAGTACCGCGAGGCGGTTCTACCCGACGGCGAGGCCGACGGTGACCACCCAGCTGACTGGCGCCACCGGGCCGAGCGCCGCGCCCTGCGGGTCGTCGAGGCTCTCGGGTTCGATCTGGGCACCTTGGGGGCGGACCTGCGGATTGTGGGCCGCAGCCCCTCCCAGCACGCCTTCGCCAAACTGGCGGGCACCTTGCTGGCTGCGGGGGCGCTGGCCGTCGCGGGATTCGGGGCCCGCCTGGTCGGCCTGGCACCGCCAGTGTGGCTCGTGGGCCTGCTCGTCGTCCTCGGCGCCCTCGGCGGCTACGTCGGCGCCGACGGGGCGTTGCGCAAGAAGGCCACGGAGCGAAGGGACCAGTTCCTGCGGGCGCTCAGCGCCTACATGGACCTGGTCAAGATCCTCTTGGCGGGCGGCAGCCACAGCGACGGGGCGCTCTACCAGGCCGCCGCGGTGGGAAGCGGCTGGGTGTTCGACGAACTGAAGGCGGCCATGGACTGGAGCCGGGTGAACGGCAGGCCCCCTTCGGCGGGGTTTCAGCGCTTGGCGGACGAGATCGACGTGCCCGACGTCGAGGAGTTGGCCGCCACGATCCGCCTCACCGCCGAGCAGGGGGCCAGCCCTGCCGACGCGCTGGCCTGCAAGGCGGAGATGCTCAGCGCCCTCGAGCTGGCCAACGTGCGGATGAAGGCGGACTCCACCACCGAGCGCATGTCGATTCCCACCGTCGTCGTGGCGATCGCCTTCGTCATGTTCGTCGGGTACCCGGCGCTGAGCTCGCTGATGGAGCTGCTGTGAGCGCCGGTCCGCAAGCAAGTCCGAACAACCAATAGCGAGGAGCCAACCATGCAAGAACTGTCCGTACGAGGCTGGATCTGGCTGACGACGACGGCGGCGACCATCAGGGAGAAGCTGCGCAACGACGCGCGCGGTCTCACGACCACCGAATGGGCGCTGCTGGTTGCCGGAGTGGCCGCATTGGCGATCGTCGTGGTGAGCGTCGTGCGCAACCTCACCTCGGAGACCGCCGCCAAGATCTCCACAGACGTCAATGTGGACACCGACGACCCCGACACGTTCCAGGGCGGCGGCGGCTGAGCGGTCGCGCCGGCGGCTGAGGCGGGGCTGTGGGGTCGCGGCGGCGGTTCGGCGAGGCTGCGTTCGGCGTGGCCCGCAGCCGCCCGCCGGGTGCCGCGGAGGACACCGGTGCGGTCACGACCGAGTTCGTCCTGCTCTACGGTGCCCTGCTGGCTCTCGTGATGGGCGTGATCCACCTTGGCTTGGTGTTCAACGCCGCGCTGGCGGTGGCCGACGCCGCCGACGCCGTGCTCGAGACGGCCCAAGTGGCCGGTGCCGCCGACTTCTCCGCCCGCGACGTGGCCCGCACGGTCATCGGCGACGAGCGGTTGGTGCGCGACTTAACGGTGGACGTTGCCGCCGACGCGGGCGAGGTGGTGGTGGAGGTGTCCGCCAACGCGCCCCGAATCGTGCCCGGCTTGCCGATCTCGGTGAGCCATCGTGCCCAGGGACCCGTCGAGCGCTTCATCCCCGAGGGCAGGCGATGAGGACCCCCGAGCGCGCCGGCGACCTGCGAGGGGTGTTGTCGTTGGAGTTCGCCCTGGTGGTCGTCGGGGTGCTCGGCGCCTTGATGCTGCTGGGCGCCGCCTGGCGTTTGGGCCAGACGCGGGGCGAGATGCGAGATGTGGCCGCCGAGGCCGCTCGGGCGGCCTCGCTGCTGCAGAATCCCCGCTCGGCCGCGGCGGCCGCCGAGAAGACCGCGCAGGAGACATTGGGTCGAAGCGGCATCAGGTGCTCGAACTTCAGCGTGGCGGCCGACGTTTCGGCCCTGCGCCCCGGCGGTTCGGTGGCCGTCGAGATTCGCTGCATCAGCCGGCTCGAAGATCTCACGCTGCTGCGCATGCCCGGATCGGTGTCCCTGCAGGCGACGGCCGTCGAGGTGGTCGATCAGCGCCGTGGAGGAACCTGATGGGTCTGCTGAAGGCCTTGGCGAGCGTGCGGCGCCGGGGCGTTGAGCCGCGTGCCGACGCCGGGGTGATCAGCCTCTTCGTGGCGGTACTGTTCGTGGCGTTTCTGTTGGTGGCCGGCGTCGTGATCGACTCGGCGGAGCTGCGGGGCCAGCGCCGCGCGCTCTCCGACCTAGCCCGTCAGGCCGCCCGCGCCGCCGTGCAGGAAGTGGACGTGGGCCTCTACCGGCTCACGGGCAAGGTGGCACTCGACGCCGACGCGGCGACCGCGGCGGCCCGCGCAGTTGTTGCCCGGTCCGGCTTGGACGCCGATGTGACCATTCGCGGCGACCGCGCGGCGGTGGCGCTGAGCCGCCCGGTCGTCGTCCAAGTCCTGGGGTTGGGCAGCGGGAGCGTGCAGATCAGCGCCAACGCTGAGGCCCGAGCCACCTGGGGTGTAACCGCCGGGCGGTAGCGCCCGACGGTTGCGCCCGACATGCCGCTGCGGCGGACCTTGCCGGTACCCCGGCGTGCGTCGAGTCAACAAAGCGAGGTGATTGTGATGGAGAGCAAGGTTCGAACGGTGCTGTCGGGTCTGGGAGCGTGTGTGGCGCTGGGCCTGTTCCTGGTCGGCGTGCCGATCTGTCTGGTGAAGCTGGTCGGCAATCCGCTGCCCGCGGGAGTTCCGTCGTGGTCTTCGGTGGTAGCGGCGGTCGAAGGGGGCGCGCTCCCCGCAGGGGCGCTCAGCAGCGTGTTGGCGGTCGCCGTCTGGATCTGGTGGTCGCAGGCGGCGCTCTCGTTCGCGGCCGAGGCGTGGGCGGCGTTGCGGGGACGGACCGCCCGAGCGCTGCCCCTGCGCGCCCTCGGGATGCAGCCGATCATGGTGCGCCTCGTGGCGATCGTCCTGGCTGCGGCCAGCACCCTCGGAGCGCTCGTGCAGCCGGTGGTCGCGGCTACCCCGTCGTTCGCGGAAATCGCCGTGCCGATTGAGGTCGCCGCTGTTGGCGAACCGTCCCGCGGCGCGGGGTCGGCGACCCTTGCCGATGCGGTGGATCATCCGGCTGCGGTCGGGGGTCTGCCGGCTGCGCCGATCCTGGGACCGCCGCAAGCCGCCGGCCCGGAGCCGAGTCCGAGTGACCGAGCGCTTGGGGCTGCGCCGAGCCCAGAAGTCGCCAACGGCCCCGTGGCGGTGAGCGCTGCTGCGCCGGTGTTGGGACTGCCCAGCGAGTCGCACTCGGAGTCATTGCAGCCTGATCCCGCTCCGGCCGCCGAGCGAGCAACTTCGGTGAGTACCGCTGCGCCGGTGCTGGGGCTGCCCAGCGAGTCGCAGCCGGAGTTGTCGCAGCTTGGTCCGGCGCCGGCCGGCGAGGGCGCGACTTCGGCGCGCTGGGATCCGGTGCTGGCTCACTACGGAGCAGCGCCCGCCGGTGAGGCTTCGACACTCGCCTTCGACGCTCCCGCCGATGAGGCAGCTGAATTCGTCGAGGAGTTGCCGGCGCCCGCCAAGGAGGTTCCGGCGGTGCCAGTCGACGATTCGGGCTGGATCGTCGTGAAGCCGGGCGACTCGTTGTGGGGCTTGGCCGAGCAGCACCTCGGCGACGCGCACCGCTGGCGCGACCTGTTCGAGTTGAACGTCGGGCAACTCGCCGGCGGCGGCACCCTGCGCGATCCCAACCTCATCCATCCGGGCTGGCGTCTGCGGCTCCCTCCACCGGATCAGTCGGCATCGGCCGAGCTCGCAGGTGCCGCCGAGCCAGACACTCCGGTGTCGCTCTATGATCCGGTGCTTCAGTAACATTGCCCTGCCCTGATAGTCACCCAGCCTGAACTGCAGGGCCAGAGAGCCGCGCGTGCCACGACCAGCGTCACCCTTCGAGCGACTACACGCAGCCGGGAGTTTCGACGCCCCAGCGGACCTCCCCGGTCGGTCCGCCGCCTCTGGCGGCACGGCCGCCGGGGAGGTGGAACTGCAAGTTCTGGGCGTGGTGCGGGCGGTCGGGGCGGCAGTTCCGTTCACCTCGCAGCGGGCCTTGGACCTGGCGTGCTATCTGGCCGTCAATCGTGACGGCGCCACCGCGGACACGCTCCGCCATTGGCTGTGGCCCCGCGCTGCGCCGCCGCCGCGCCCCAAGACCTTCGCCAACGTGGTGTCACGGGCGCGGGTGTGTCTCGGCCAGGACGCCGACGGCGAGCCCTACCTGTGCCACCTCGGCGCCGACCGGGTCTACCGGCTGTCGGCGGAGGTGACCACCGACCTGGACCGCTTCGACGCCTGGTTGAGGCTCGCTCAGCGGGCTGGCCCCGAGCGGGCGCTCGAATGCCTGCTGGCCGCGTTCTGGCTCGTGCGCGGCGCCCCGTTCGGCGGCGGCAGCGGCGACACGTTCTCTTGGGCGGACGCCTTCTGGCGCAGCCACGTCGAGTGTCTCCTCGACTCCACGGCGCACCGCCTCGCCGACCTGGCCCTCGAGCTGGGCCGCTTCGAAGTAGCGCGCTGGGCGAACCTGCGGGGACTCGTCGTCACACCCGACTGTGAGCAGTGCTGGCAGAGACGGATCGCTGTCGCCCAGCGCACCGGAGACAGCCGGGAGTCCGAACGGCTGGCTCGCCACCTGGATCGCCTGCTGAGCGAACCGCTGCCAGAACTGCCCGAACCGCCGCCCAGCGCGGTCGGCGCCGTGTCGTCGCTCGCCCTCTGACCGGAGCCGACGGGCACCGCGTGCGCGCCGAACTGGTGGTCTCGCCAGTCGCGCCGTCAGTTGCCCTCTGACCTGAGCCAGCCCCGTCACTGGCCACCGAGGCGCACCCAGCGGTGGCCGGCAAAGCGCAGCCCGACGCCCACAAGGCGGGCCGCCATGAACACCGTCAGCGCGCCCCACAACCAGCCGATGCCGGCGTCGGTGAGGCGCACGCCCACCGCCAAGGGCACGAACAGCCCGGACGCGGCCAGCATGGCGCCGGCCAGATAGCGCAGGTCGCCGGCGCCGATCAGCACGCCGTCGAGCGCGAAGGTCACCCCGTTGATCGGCAGCATCAGCGCCAGGTGGAGCATCAGGAATCCCGCCAGCGACACCACGGCGGCGTCGTTGCTGAACAGGTCCGGCAGCAGCGGGCGCAGCCCCACCGCCGCCGCCCCGGCCAACAGCCCGAACACCAGCCCCCACCAGGTGACCCGTCGCCCCACGCCGCGGGCGCCCGCAGCGTCGCCGGCGCCCAGCATCGTGCCGATCATGCCTTGGGCGGCGATGGCGAGGGCGTCCAGCGCCAGCGCCGAGAACCCGAACAGCTGGGCGTTGATCTGATGTGCGGCCAAGTCGGCCACGCCGATCCGGGCGGCTACCGCGGCGGCCGCCAAGAACGCCGCATGCAGCGCCGAGGTTCGGACCAGCAGCGATCCGCCGGTGCGCACCAGCCTGCCCAGAACGGCCACGTCGGGCCGCAGCCTCGCGATGTGCGGGCGCGCCGACTGAAGGACCCAGCGCACGTAGAGCGCGGCGCCCACCCACTGCGCCGCCACGGTGGAGGCGGCGGACGCCCCGATGCCGAAACCCAGCCCGTACACCAAGATCACCTCGAGCACCAGGTTCCCGACAGCGGTCAGCGCCGCCACCTTCAGGGGGCGCGCCATGTCGAGCGTGCCCCGCAGGTAGCCCACCCCGGCCAGCATTATGAGCAGAGCGGGCAGTCCGGCCAGACTGATGTGCAGGTAGATGCGGGCCTGCGCCAGCACCTCGCCCTCGCCGCCCAGCAGCCTCAGCAACCGATCCGACAACCCGTACAGCACCGCCCCGGCGGCGATGCCCGCCACCAGCGCCATCAACAGGGCCTGAACCCCCCAGCGGGCGGCGTCGCCCGCGCGGCCGGCGCCCAGCAGCCGCGCCACCGCCGCGGTGGTTCCGTAGGCCAAGAAGATGAACACGGCGAAGACGGTCAGGAGCAGCTGGCCGGCCAGCGCCAGACCGCCGAGTTGCGGCGTCCCCAGATGGCCCACGATGGCGGTGTCCACGAGCACGTACGCCGGCTCGGCCACGAGTGAGCCGAGTGCCGGGATCGCCAAGCGGAAGATCTCCCGGTCCCAGCGGCGTCGAGCCTCGGCGGCGGCTGGTTCGCGTGCTGTCGCCACTTCGACTCCAAGGGCCCGGGGTTCGTCTCCGCCGCCGCAACGGCGCCGCGCGAGAGTCTGGCGCGGTCGCCCCAGCAACGGGCCGAAGGACCAAGCCGCCGGACACGCTGCCGGTGACCCGCACTGGATTCTCCCTCGGAGCGCCGAGTCAGTAGTTTTGTGGGGTGCGCGCCACCGTGAGGATGAGCTGGGGGCCACGCGGACTCTCCCGCTGGCGGGTTCTGCGTCCGCTGCGGGGGCCGCGCGCCGCGCCGGGCCGATGAGCCGCTCCGCACCCGTCGCCGGGGCGCCCCCCGACCCAGCAGCCGACCCAGCAGCCGACCCGGAGTGCCAGCGCGCCGACATCGAGCGGTTCGCGGACATCGACGCCGTCATGGCCCGCGCGGCGGGGGAGAACTTCCCGGTAGAGCTGTGGGTGCTGCCGCGGCGGCTGCGCGCCCACCTCAGCGCCATCTACGGCTACGCCCGGCTGGTGGACAACCTGGGCGACGAGTACGAAGGCGACCGCACGGCGGCGCTGGACTGGCTCGAGTCGCAGATCGACGACCTGTACGCCGGCGCGCCGCGCCACGAGGCGTTTCGACGCTTGGCGGCCACGGTGCGCGCCTTCGACATTCCCCGCGCGCCGTTCGACCAGCTGCTCGCGGCCAACCGCTTGGACCAGTCCAAGACCCGCTACCGCGACTGGGACGACCTGCTGGGGTATTGCGAGCTGTCGGCGAACCCCGTCGGGCATCTCGTCTTAGCCGTCCTCGAGGCCTTGACTCCCCAGCGCCGGGCGGCCTCCGACGCGGTCTGCTCCGGGCTGCAGGTTCTAGAGCACCTGCAAGACGTCGGCGAAGACGCCGCCGCGGGACGCATCTACCTGCCCGAGGCTGACATGGCGCGCTTCGGCTGCACCCCGGCGGACTTGACCGCCCCGGTCGCCGGGGCGGCGCTGCGCCGGCTCGTGGCCTTCGAGTGCGAGCGGGCGCGGGAGCTGCTGAGCGAGGGCCGGGAGCTCGTGGCGTCGCTCCGTGGCTTCGGCCGGCTGGCCGTCGCCGGCTTCGCAGCGGGGGGCCTCGCCGGCCTCGACGCCCTCGAGGCGGCGGACTACGAGGTGCTGGGCGCCACCCGCGCCGCGGGCGGTCGGCGGCAGCTGCGCCGAGCCGTGCCCCTTTACCTGGGCGCCGGGCGAAGACGGGGCCCAGCGTGACGGTGCTCAGTGCCGAGGCGGCGTACCGGCAATGCGAGCAGATCACCTGGGCGCAGGCGCGCAACTTCGCCTACGGCATCCGACTGCTGCCGCCGCCCAAGCGTCGGGCGATGGCGGCGCTGTACGCCATGGCCCGACGCATCGACGACGTGGGCGACGGGAGCTGGGCGACTGACGCCAAGCTGGAGGCGCTCGCCGAGCTCCACTGCGCTATCGACGAGCTGGCCGCCGGCCGGATTCCCGACCCCGCCGACCCGGTGCTCGTGGGCCTCGCGGATGCCGCCGAGCGCTACCCGATCCCCATCGCGGTGCTGCACGAGATCGTCGAGGGCTGCGAGCAGGACGTGCGCGGTGCCAGCTACGCCACGATGGAGGAGACCGTCCGCTACTGCCGGCTGGTCGCCGGTTCGGTGGGCCGGTTGTCTCTGGGGGTGTTCGGCACGCGGGAAGCGCCGGCCCTCGAGCCGTCCGCCGAGCCGGTGCGTCTAGCCGACGAGCTGGGCGTGGCTTTACAGCTCACGAACATGCTGCGCGACATCGCCGAGGACCACGCCATGGGGCGCATCTACCTGCCCGAGTCCGACCGTGCCCGCTTCGGGGTCCGCCCGGGGGAGTGGGTGCCGGTCGAAGGCGTCGCCGGGCTGGTCCGTCACGTCGGCGAGCAGGCGGCGACGTGGTTCGAGCGGGGCCTGGCGCTGCTTGACCACCTGGACCATCGCAGCCGGGCCTGCACCGCAGCGATGGCCGGCATCTACCGGCGCTTGCTGGAGCGGATCCTGGCCCAGCCAGAACGGCCTCTGAGCGTGCGGGTGGGCCTGCCCGGACGAGAGAAGGCCCTCGTGGCGCTGCGCAGCGTGGCGGGGTTGCGACCGTGAACGGTCGCCGGCGCGTCGTGGTGATCGGCGGGGGCCTCGCCGGCCTGTCCGCCGCCGTCGAGGCCGCCGACGGCGGCGCTGGGGTGACGCTGCTCGAGCGGCGACCGCGCCTCGGCGGGGCAACGTGGTCCTTCGAGCGCCGCGGCGTCTTCTTCGACAACGGCCAGCACGTCTTCATGCGCTGCTGTGAGGCCTACCGGAGGTTCCTGGAGCGGATCGGCTCGGCCGGCGACGTTCGCTTGCAGAGCCGCCTGGAGGTGCCGGTGCTGCGCCCGGGCGGGCCCGCCGGCGCTATCCGACGCAGTCGGGGACCGGCGCCGCTGCACCTGCTGGCGTCCCTGGCGACCTACCCGCACTTGAGCCGTCGCCGGCGCCTTGGCGTGGTCCGCGCCGCGCTGGCGCTGCGCCGACTGGATCCCGACGACGCGGCCCTCGACCGGCTCAACTTCGGCGAGTGGCTGGACGCCCGCGGCCAGGACGCCGACGCTGTGGCGGCTTTCTGGGACCTGATCGTGCTGCCGACGCTGAACGTCCCCTCCGCTGAGGCCTCGCTCAAGCTGGCGGCGAAGGTGTTCCGTACGGGGCTGCTGCGCCGCGCCGACGCGGCCGACATCGGCTGGGCCGCGGTGCCGCTGTCGGCCCTGCACGGCGAGGCGGCCCGTCGCGCCATCGAGGCGGCCGGCGGGGAGGTCAGGACCGCCGCCGCGGTGCGGGGCGTGCGCCTCGGCGCCGCGGGCCTCCCGGTCGTGGAGCTCGACGGCGAGCTCATCGACGCCGACGCGGTCGTGGTGGCGGTGCCCCACGACGCCGCCGGCGGGCTGCTGCCGCCCGGCGCGGTGGCGCACCAGGAGCGCCTAGCCGAGCTCGGAACCTCGCCGATCCTGAACGTCCACCTGGTCTATGACCGCAGCGTGACGGAGCTGCCCATGGCCGCGGCCGTCGGCAGCGACGTGGAGTACGTCTTCGATCGCAGCGCCGCGGCCGGCCTCAACGACGGGCGGCAGTGTCTGACGATCTCGCTGTCGGCGGCGAGGCGCCACATCGGGCGCCGCTCGGCGGATCTGGTGGAGCACTTCAGCGCCGAGACGGCGCGTCTGCTGCCCGGCGCGGCAGCGGCCCGCATCACCGAGTCGATGGTCACCCGCGAGCGGGCGGCCACCTTCGTCGGGGCGCCGGGCTCGCACGCTCTGCGCGCCGCGGGCCCCACGGCGCTCGCAGGCGTCTTCCTGGCCGGGGCCTGGTGCGACACGGGCTGGCCGGCGACCATGGAGGGCGCCGTGCGCAGCGGTGTTCAGGCGGGCCGCCTGGCCGCCGAGCACGCCGCCGTACTGCCCGCGCCGGGCTCGGCAAGCGCCGTTCCCGCTGAGTCGGCGGAGGCGGCATGAAGCTCCCGACGCCCGCGGTGCTCGACAGGGCCGGCGAGCTGGTGCGCCCCGCGCTGGCCGCCGCGGTGGATCGCCTGTCGGCCGAGCTCGCCGTCCCGGTGCGCTACCACTTCGGCTGGACCGACGCCGCAGGAGCGCCGCTGCCCGTCGAGCGCGCCGGCAAGGGTGTGCGAGCCGCCCTGGCGGTGCTGTCGGCCGAGGCTGCCGGCGCGCCGGCGGCGACCGCGACGCCCGGCGCGGTCGCTGTCGAGTTGATTCACAACTACTCGCTCATCCACGACGACATCGTCGACGGCGACGCCGAACGCCGTCACCGCCCCACGGTGTGGAGCGTCTACGGAACAGACAACGCCGTCATCATCGGCGACGCGGTCATGGCCCTGGCCTTCGAGGTCTTGTTGGCCGAGACGACGCCGCCCCGCGCCGCAGCCGCCGCCGACCTGGCCCGGGCCAACGCGTCGATGATCGCCGGGCAGTCGCTGGACATGACCTTGCACGACCGCCTCGACGTGTCGGTGGAGGACTGCTGGCAGATGATCTCCCAGAAGACAGGCGCCTTGCTTGCCCACTCCGCGGCGGTGGGGGCGATCCTGGCAGACGCCCCCGCCGCGACGGTCGCTGCGCTGCGCCGCTTCGGCGAAGAGTTGGGCCGCGCCTTTCAGGCGGCGGATGACCTGCTCGGCATCTGGGGCCGCCCCGAGGTCACCGGCAAGCCGGCCGGCAACGATCTGCGCGAGCGCAAACGCTCCCTGCCGGTCACCATGGTCTTGACCTCCCCGAGCGCCGCGGCAGCCGAGCTCGCCGGGCTCTACAGTCGAGCCAGCCTCGACGAGGAGGCGGTGGCGAAGGCGACGGCGCTGATCGAGGAGGCCGGCGGCCGCGCCGCCACGGCCGCTGCGGCCCGGCAGTGCCGCGAGCGCGCCGTCGAAGCGGTGTCGGCGGCCGGCTTGGCGCCCGCCGCGGTGGCCGAGCTGTCGGACCTGGCGGCGTTCATCGTCGACCGGGAGCACTAGGGCGTGGGCGAGGAGGTTCAGCCATGACGACAGCGAGAGGCGCGCTGGCCGCGCTCCCGTGGCTCGCCTCCGCGGCGGGCGCCGGCGACTTCGAAGGCGACGCGGCCGACGCCCTGGCCAGATCGGTGGACGCGCTGGCCGGCCTGCAGGACCCCGCCGGCTGGTGGAAGGGCGACCTGGAAACCAACGTGGCGATCGAGTCGGAGGACCTCCTGCTGCGCGCCTTCTTGGGCATCGACGACGAGGAGGTCACCGCCCCCACTGCCAACTGGATCCGCTCCAAGCAGAACCCAGACGGCGGCTGGTCGAACCGCTACGGCGGCCCCTCGGACCTGTCGCTGGCCGTCGAGGCGTACGCGGCGCTGCGTCTAGCCGGCGACAGCCCCGACGCCGAGCACATGCGCCTCGCCGCGGAGTTCGTGCGCGACATGGGCGGCTTGGAGTGCGCCCGGGTCTTCACGCGCATCTGGCTGGCGCTGATCGGCCAGTGGTCGTGGCGGGACCTGCCCGCCATCCCCCCCGAGCTGATCCTGCTGCCCCGCTGGCTGCCGCTGAACATCTACGACTTCGCCTGCTGGGCCCGCCAGACGATCGTGCCGCTGAGCATCGTCAGCACCTACCGCCCGCAGGTCGATCTGGGCGTCACCTTGGACGAACTGCGCACCGGCGCTGTGCCTCCCGAGCGGGTGCCCCGGTCGGTGCGCACGCCAGCCGGTTGCTTCCAGCGGCTCGACCGGGTGCTGCACAAGTTCCACGCCTTGGCGCCGTGGCGGCTGCGGGAGACCTCCATGAAGCTGGCCGAGCAGTGGATCATCCGCCGTCAGGAGTCCGACGGCTGCTGGGGCGGCATCCAGCCGCCGTGGATCTACTCGATCATCGCCTTGCACCTGCGCGGCTACCCGCTGGACCACCCCATCTTGGCCAAGGCGTTGGCGTGCTTCGACAGCTACGAGGTGCGCCAAGGCGACATGCGCTGGATGGAGTGCTGCCAGTCGCCGGTGTGGGACACCGCGCTGGCCGTGGTCGCCCTCGGCGACGCCGGGCTGCGCCGCGACGACCCGGCGATGACAGCCGCGGCGGACTGGCTGTTGGACGAGGAGGTCCAGGTGCGCGGCGACTGGGCCGCCCGGCGCCCTCACCTCGCTCCCGGCGGCTGGGCGTTCGAGTTCCACAACGACAACTACCCCGACCTCGACGACACCGCCGAGGTGGTCCTGGCGCTGGGCCACGCTCAGGCCGGCGACAGCGAGCGGGCGAACGCCGCCATCGCCCGTGCCGTCGCCTGGGCCGAGGGCATGCAGTGCAGCGACGGCGGTTACGCCGCCTTCGACGCCGACAACGTGCGGCGGCTCTGCGAGCAGCTGCCCTTCTGCGACTTCGGCGAGGTCATCGACCCGCCGAGCGCGGACGTCACCGCGCACGTCGTGGAGATGCTCTGCTGGGTCCGCGCCCACACCGACATACCCGTGGACGCTCGACGCTTGCGGCGCGCCGTGGATTGGCTGTGGCTGGATCAAGAGTCCGACGGATCCTGGTTCGGGCGCTGGGGCGTGAACCACCTGTACGGGCTCGGCGCCGTGCTGCCGGCGCTGCGGGCGGCGGGGGTTCCGACCAGTGACCGCCGCATCCGCCGCGCGGTCCGCTGGCTGCACGCCACCCAGGGCCCCGAAGGCGGCTGGGGCGAGGACCTGCGGTCCTATGAGTCCGACCACTGGCGGGGCCGCGGCGATCCGACGGCCTCTCAGACCGCTTGGGCGCTGCTGGCGCTGATGGCGGCGGACGAGTTCGGCGAGCCGACCCGCCGCGGCGTGGCCTGGCTGGCCCGGACCTGCCGGCCCGACGGCACCTGGGACGAGCCGCAGTACACCGGCACCGGCTTCCAGGGATACTTCTACATCAACTACCACCTCTATCGGCAGGTGTTCCCGACCATGGCGCTGGGTCGGTTCCTGCGGGCCACCGCCGGGGAGGCGCCGTCGCGGTGAGCCTCGAGCTCTGGTGTCCGCTGCGGCTCGAGGCTCAGGCTGCCCGCCGCGGCGCGCCCGGCGCGGGCGTGGTGCGCACCGGCATGGGCCCCCGGCGCGCCGCGGCGTTCGCTGGCCAGCGCCGCCGCGCCCCCGGCGGCTCAGGGAGCAGCGGCGCGGTGGTGTTGGGCCTGGCGGGCGCCTTGACCGATTCCCTGGGGCCGGGGGAGGTGATCGTGGCGGACAGCGTGCGCGGCCCCGGCCCCGCTCGCTCCGTCGGGGGCCCGGGCACCGAGACCGTCTGGGCCGCGCTCACCGAGGCGGGCATCGGCGCGGTGCGCGGCCCGATCCGGTCGGTCGCCCGCCCGGTGCGCGGGCCGAGCCGCCGCCGCGGCCTCGCTGGCGACGGCTCCCTCGCGGCGGATATGGAGTCGTGGTGGCTGCTGGGCGCCGATCCGGCGCCGTTAGCCGTGGTGAGGGTGGTGAGCGACACGCCCGCGGCGGAGTTGGCGTCGTTGTGGCTACCGTTGCGGGTGCGTCGCGCCTTGGCGGTGATCTCCCGGATCGCCGCGACGCTGCACCCCCGGGAGGCACCGATCCAACCGGACATTCGGCGAGGGCAGCAGACCGCAGCCTTGGGAGGTATCACCTGATGGGCATCCCGCTCCGGCAGGCCGCTCGCGTCGGCGCCTACATGTTCGCCAACAAGCTCCGCGGCCGCCAGAAGTACCCGCTGATCGTGGAGATGGAGCCGCTGTTCGCCTGCAACTTGGCGTGTCCCGGCTGCGGCAAGATCCAGCACCCCACCGAGGTCCTGCGCAAGCGCCTCAGCGTCGAGGACTGCGTCGGCGCCATGGAGGAGTGCGGCGCCCCGATGGTCTCCATCGCCGGCGGCGAGCCGTTGCTGCACCCGCAGATCGCCGACATCGCCGGGGCGCTCATCGAACGCAAACGGTTCGTGTACCTGTGTACCAACGGCGTCCTGCTGCAGCGCAAGATGGACCAGTTCAAGCCCTCGCCGTACTTCTCCTGGGCGGTTCACGTGGACGGGCTGCGCGAGCGACACGACATCGCCGTGGCACGCGAGGGCGTCTTCGACGAGGTGGTCGAGGCGATCCGAGAGGCGAAGCGGCGCGGCTTCCGGGTCACCACCAACAGCACCTTCTTCAACACCGACACGCCCGAGTCGGTGCGCGGTGTGCTGGACTTCCTGAACGACGATCTGGGCGTCGACTCGCTCATGGTCTCGCCCGGCTACGCCTATGAGAAGGCCCCCGACCAGGAGCACTTCTTGCAGGTGGCCGAGACCCGCCGGCTGTTCCGGGAGGCGTTCGCCGACGGGCGCCGCAAGCGCTGGCGGCTCAACCACTCGCCGCTGTTCTTGGACTTCCTGGAGGGCAAGGCCGACTTCCAATGCACGCCGTGGGGCATCCCCAGCTATTCGGTGTTCGGCTGGCAGCGGCCCTGCTACCTCATGGCGGACGGCTACGCCGAGAGCTACCAGGAGCTAATCGAGACGACCGACTGGGACAGCTACGGGCGAGGCCGCGACGAGCGCTGCGCCACCTGCATGGCGCATTGCGGCTATGAGCCGTCGGCCGTCGTCGCCACCGCGGGTTCGCTGCGGCAGTCGCTGCGGGCGCTGGTCTCGAGCTGAGGCGCGCCGCCGGGGCGCGCGAACCGCCGCGCCCGGCCCGCCAACTCCAGCCGCTTGCTCCTTCGCTGCGCTGTCGGCGCGGCGTAGCCTCGGCGCTGTGCGCAGCCGCCGCGGGGTCGCCGCAGTTCTGACGGCGGCGGCTCTGCTGGTCGCCGCTTGTTCTAGCGACCCGCCCGGCTCCGCCCCAGAGGGCCCCGCAGCCCCGCAGCCGGCTGGCGCGCCGGGCGCTGCTGCCGCTGCCGGAGCCGACGCTCGCGACCCCGCCGCCGACGACGGCCCCGAGCCGGTGCGGATCGGCGTGATCATGGCGACAGGGGGTCGTCTGGCGGCCCAGGACGGCCCGGTGCTCGACGCGCTCGCCTACGCGGTGCGACAGGTCAACGCCTCGGGAGGTCTCCTCGGCAGGCCGCTGGAGTTGTTGTTCGAGGACTCCGACTCGGAGCTCAACACGGCCTTCAAGGCTGCGCAGCGCCTCATCGACCGGTCGGTGGAGGTGTTCTTCGTCTCCTGTGACCAGTACTTCAACCGCCCGGTGCGCGAGGTGGCCCACGGCGCTGGGGCGCTCGTGATCGTGCCGTGCGGCCCCGAGCCCGCCCCGACGTTGCCGAACGGGCGGGCCCGGGTGTTCGCTGCGGCCACCCCTGCGGCGGACTATGGGCGGGCGCTGGCCGACCACGCCGCTGAGGCGGGCATCGGTTCGGTCGCGGTGCTGGTGGAGTCCGACAAGCCCGAAGCCGTCGAGATGTGCGACAGCTTCGATCGCCGCTTCGCCGCGCTGGGCGGTTCGACGGGCTTCACGCTTCGGTTCGACCGCTTCTGGCTCGGCGCGCAGGCCGTGGTGGGCGCGCAGGCGACGGCCCGGGTGCTGGCGCCGGCGTCCCGCTTCCCAGCGGTCGTGCTGTGCGCCGCCGTCGGCGGGCGCGGCACGCAGATGTTCGATTTGCTGCGCGCCGCGGGCGTGGAGAGCGAGGTCCTGGCGCCGGCGGCGCTGGACGGCGTCGCCTGGCAGCGTGGCGTCTTCGGGCTGGAACCCCTCACGGTGATCACCGAGGCGTCCACGTTCGGCGACGACCCCAGCGCCCAGGTGAACGCCTACTTCGCGTCGATCATCACCGGCGATCTGCGCCTCACGCCCGAGGGCCCCGACGGGGGAGAAGACCCGCGCTCTCTGGCGGACGTCGAGGACCGCGTCGGCTGGGCGGTGACCGGCGCCGAGGCGCTGTGGATATTCGTGCGGGCCGTGCAGCGCACCGGCAGCCTCGACCCGGCCGTCCTCGCAGCCGACATCGAGCAGTTCGACGACGTGGAACTCTGGATGGACTCGGCCTCCTTCAGCACCTTCCGCCACGCCGCCGTCGGCCGGGCGCTACGGGTCATCCGCCACGCCAACGGCGCCAGCCGCCTAATCGAAGTGCGCACCCCAAGCAGGCCTTAACGCGGTCGCCCGTCGCCGCCGGGCTGCGTGGCCAGCGATTCAACAGCCATTGTGCAACCGAGGGTTCTCACGGAGGCAACTGCTGCGCGAGGCGAGGCCCGAACTCAACGCGACGGGGTGCCTGCAGCGCTGCTTTCACTGAGGCCAGGTCGATCTTGATGTCGTAGAGGCGCGCCACAAAGTCAACGACCCACTCCGGCGAGGTCGCGCGATCTTCTTCGAGTTGCGCGAACCAGTCGCGGATGTCGTCTGCGAAGTTCTGGCGCGTGAGGCCAGGCCACGGGCCCGGTGAGTTTCCCCAAATGCAACCGTGACCACGGTCGTTTCTTAGAACGACGCGCTGGCCGTCACTGAGGTCTGCGAACTCTGTGAAGCTCAGGGAATCGCCCTCGCCTCGCCGCTTCCGAGACGCGATCCGCCGCTGCTGGTACGTGATCGGTCTGTGCTGGTAGCCCGCACGGTGAGCTGGCGTGGCAAGTTCCAACCTCCGACCAAACAACCGGTAGGGGCGCTGCTCGCTCCCCCTCTCGAACCAGCGCCGAAGCGGGGGAAGTTCGGTGTCCGGGGCTCGAGTCTCGGTGTCGGCGGGTGTCGGCGGCGTCATGACCGGGGGTCGTAGCGCCGGGCAATCGTAGACAAACGGGAGCACGTAAGTGTCATCGTCGTCCAACTCGCACAGGGCACCGACGGCGACAACGCTCACAACAGACGGTCCCACGTCGGAATCAGACGTGGCAGCTAATGTTTCTCACTTTGCTGCGCGTGTTCCACTTGTCGAACCATCCGGGAATTGTGACCTTCACCGTGACACGAGTCCGCCACCCCGCAGTCTCAGACGTGAAACACGGATAGTGTACGGCCACCTGCTGCTTTGAGTACCTCGTCTGTGTTCTCTCGGCCATGGTAAACCAACTGCAGTCGAACGGATTGTAAGGGTGGCATTTCCACGCTTGCAGTTGCACCCGTACCAGAGCAGTATCCGGGCAATTGCTGGCGGGATTGGACGTGTTCACCCACGCGCCATGCCCGGATGCGTCGCCTCGCGAAACATGTGGGTTGTCAGGCCTCGCATAGAAGGTGCATGACTGTCCCGGCCACAACAGGGCGAGGTTGTCGAGGGCGGGGTCGCCGGGCTCGGAGTCCTCAACCTCATCCTCCCCGACCTCCTCGTGTCCGAACTCGCTCGCTGACACTGAACCCGTGGTAGCGCCGACAAGCACGACGATAGCAACTAGCAGCAGCGAGCAGACCGCAAAGAATCCTCTTGACCGATTTCTCTCTGTTGTGTTCTGGTTTGGTGGGTACTGGTTTGTCATGGCGCACCTCCTACTGCTTCACGCTGACTGATGTTCTCCCCGAGTCGTGGTCAGCTCACGGCGTGAGTTTGTCTCTGACGGTAGCACCGACGTTAAGTGTTGTCGGATCGGGTTGGGCTTGCCCCAGATTCAGCTCCTGTCGTCGGCGCAGCAGGCTGTGAACGAAAAGCTAGTTGCACAGGCTACGCCGAGACCCACTAGGAGCTAATCGAGACGGCCGACTGGGACTCACCGACCGCTCCCGCCGACGCCCGCGACGCACTGTTGTCCGAGTCGCCTCAGGCGGGCCGATAGACCTCGCGGCGGTGGCCGACCCGGAGAACCACAACCTCGCGCCGAGCATCGTCGATGCGGTAGACGACGCGGTATGCGCCCCGGCGGAGGCTCCACAGCCCCTCCAACTCGTTGCGCAGCGCAGCACCGAGCCGACGGGGCTCGGACAGCAGCGGTCCCGTGATCATCTCGACCACTGCTGTTGCCACGAACTCCGGGAGCTCCTCCGCGATGACCCTCGCAGCCGAACGAGCGACGACAATCTGGTATGGCTCGTCCGCGGTCAAGGGGCCAGCGCCCGCACAGCGTCGACGCCGCCCACCACGTCGCCGGCGGCTACCTCGCGTTCCGCCTCAGCGAGGGCGCGGAGAGTGTCGCTGTCGCTGAGGATCGCCAAGGTCTCCTCGAGCGCCTCGAGGTCATCAGGGCTCATCAGCACAGCGGCCGGCGATCCGTTGCGCGTCACGACGACCCGCTCGTGGTGACTGTGTACCCGCTCGACGAACTCCGAGAACCGATCTCTGACGACGCGAAGCGATGCGCTGCTCATGGCCACAATTGTGCCACATCGGCGGCGGTCCGCAACCCGGTGCCCGGACCGTCGAGCGATCAGAAACGCGACGTTCATGACGGTGCAGTTCTTGGAGAGCGGTCCGGCGTCGTAGCGAGCACCTACGCTCGGGGTTGTTGGTGGGAGGACCGGTCGGGGAGAGCGACGGGGGCATGCAGTTCACGGAGGGGCAGCGCATCCGCCTGCCGGGCGGGGGCGACTACCAGGAGGTCGCCGGGGCGATCCCGTCGGGCGACGGCTCCTGGACGCTGTTCGTCGGCGGCGCTGCGGGCCTGGCGCAAGTCGCCCTCAGCGCCGCCGAAGCGTCCGCCGTCGATGTCCTCGACGCCGACGGCGGGGCCGACTCGGCCACGGTGCTGGCCGGGCTGTGGGCCGAGTGGATGCGCTGGGCGGTGGCCACGGCACGCGGCTCGGCGCTGGCGACAGTGCCGCTGCAGCCGTATCCGCATCAGGTGGCTGCCGTCTACGAGGCCATGCTGCCCCAGGCGGGCCTGCGGTTCCTGCTGGCCGATGAGCCGGGCACCGGCAAGACCATCATGGCGGGCCTGTGGCTGCGGGAGGCGCAGCGCCTCGGGCTCGTCCGCCGGGCCATCATCGTGTCGCCTGCTCACCTCGTCACGAAGTGGCAGCACGACTTCGAGCGGTTCTTCGGCGGCGGCCTGCGCCGCATCACCGCCGGCACAGTCCGCGAGGAGGCGCTGGCCGCCCCGCACGACACATGGATCACCTCGCTGGAGCTGGCGGCGGTGAACCAGGCGGTCTACGAGGCCATCCACCCCGATCGGGCCGGGTTCGACACGGTGATCTTCGACGAGGCCCACCGCCTCACACCCACCGCGGCGAGCTACTACCGGGTGGGCCGGATGCTCGCCCACAACACGAAGCGGGCGCTGCTGATGACCGCCACGCCGCACCGGGGCAGCGAGCGGCTGTTCCGGTCGCTCATGCATCTCACCGACCCGCAAGTGTTCCCCGAGCCGACCGACGCCGAGGGCGACGCCTCGCACCGGCTGCGGCCGGGGCCGCTGCACTTCCTGCGGCGCATGAAGGAAGAGATCACCGACCTCGACGGCGCCACGAAGCTGTTCAAGCCCCGCGAGGCCCGCAACGTGGCCGTGCCTCTGAACGCCTCCGAGCGGGCGTTCTACGACGAGGCCCTCGACCTTGTCGACCGCTTCTTCCCGCCGGCCGCTGTAACGCTGGCCAAGATGGTCTACGGCAAGCGGGCGTCCTCGTCGCTCCACGCCCTGGCCGAGACGCTGCGCCGCCGCCGCGCCGGCATGGGCGGCGAGAACCCGGCGGACGCCGCCCACCGGGCAGACCCCGACGACGAGGACGAGTCCGCCGGCGACGAGGCTCGGGTCGTGGCGGAGGCGTCAAGGTCGGCGCAGCAGGAGCGCAAAGCCCTAGGCGAGGTGCTGGCCCGCCTCGACCGGGTCCTCGCTGGCCCCGACGCCGCCGCCTCGAAGTGGCCCAGGCTGATCGAGGAGTGCCTGACGCCGAACGGCATCCTGCCCGACGGCGCCGAGCAGGCAGTGGTGTTCACCGAGTACGCCGACACCGCCGACTGGCTGCTGGAGAGGTTCGCCCGATCCGGCTTCAGCGCCAAGCGCTACTCGGGCCGGGACTCCCACGCCGAGCGCGACGCCATTCGGGCCGAGTTCGCGGCGGGCGGGTTCCAGGTGATCGTCTCCACCGACGCAGGCAACGAGGGCATCGACCTGCAGACCGCGGCGGTGCTCGTCAACTGGGACATCCCGTGGTCGCTGGTGCGCCTCGAGCAGCGCATGGGGCGCATCCACCGCATCGGCCAGCGCCACAAGGTGTGGCTCTACAACCTCGTGGCGACCGATACCCGCGAGGGCGAGGCGCACGCCCGACTGCTCGAGAACCTCGTGGCGGCCGCCAACGAGCTCGACGGCAAGATCTTCGACAGCCTCCGGCTCGTCACCGAAGCGGCCCTCGCCGAGGCGGGGATCAAGGATCTGAAGCAACTTCTGCGGCGCACTTTCGAGGCGGGCGGCGCGGATCCGGCGCTGGAGGCGATCCGACAGGTCACCGCCGAGCGCATCCGGCAGATCCACGAGGGCCAGCGCCGGGCGGAGATCCAGCTCGCCACCGCGGTCGACGCCGACGCCGCCCTCGCGGCCCTCAGCGATGCGCGGCTGGATCGCATCAACCCGCACGTCGTCGACCGGTTCCTGCGCCGCATCGACGCGGCGGGGCTCCTCGGCGCCGAACAGACCGCCCTGGCCGACGAAGGCTTCTGGTACCTCACCGCCCGGCGCCTCGCTCTGCCGTCGGCCCTCGAAGCCGACGAGGGCGGCCGGGCGCTCGTGGTGACCAGCGGCGAGGCCCGCCGGAAGGCTCTGGAGGCCGGCCAGGGGCGGCCGGCGCCGCCGTCGCCCTCGGTCCCAGCGAGCCCGGCTTCGGGGCGTTGGCCGACGCCGTCTCGGCGCGCTGCGGCCCGGCGCTACATCAAGGCGGTCTGCTGCGCGACACCACCTCGGTCACCGACTACGAGCTGCACGTCTACGCCGCCGTCACCACCACCGCCGGGCGAGCGACCGACTGGGCCTGCCTCGTGGCGGTCGACCCGACGGGGGCGCGACCGCTCCCCTGGGCGTCGCTGTCCTGCCTGGAGGCGGCCGACGGCCCAGCGAGCGGGCAGCACCCGGCGTCGCTGGCGGACTCCGGAGCGGCTGCCAAGCGGGCGCTGGAGTCCTACGTGGACCAGCTGAACAGCGACCTTGCCGCCTGGGGCGCCAAGGCCCGCCACCACCTCGAGCGCTTGCCCAACGAGCTCACCCGCGACATAGCCGACGACGCCGAACGCCGGCAGCGGCGCAAGCAGCTGCAGCAGGCGGTGGAGGTCCGGCTGAGCGAGCTGGCGTCGGCGATCAGTGCCGAGAAGGCCGCGCTGCGCCATGTCGGCTGGTGCCGGGTCGTCGGCGCGGGCGTGCCGGCCGAGCCCACCGAGGCCGACAGCGAGGCGGTCTCCATGGCCCACGTGGCCGGCCTGCTGCGCGACGACGGCTGGGGCGTGACCGACGTTCACACCCGCGGCGAGGGCTTCGACCTGCTGGCCCGCCGCGGCCACGAGCAGCGCGGCGTGGAGGTGAAGGGGGTCTGGGAGAGCGCGGCGAGCCGGGGGGTCAGCCTCACCGGCAACGAGATCGTCAAGGCCGGGCTGCTGGGCGATGACTACTGGCTCTACGTGGTGGACGAGTGCCGCAGCGGCGGCCGGCTGTTCGGCGCCTACCGCAACCCCGCCGCGCTGTTCGCCGACGCCGCCAAGGACGTGCCCGCCGTGCGGATCAAAGGCTCAGCTCTAGCCGCCGCCCGATCCGAGGCCGGCGACGAAGCTCCTGAAAGATCATGAAAATTAATATAATAGATGGATAGATTAGAAAAGAGTGGAGCTGCGCAACAGTCGGTGCTACACTGCGCTCACGAGATTCGTCGAGGCTCTGCTGCCGCCGAGACCCGGGACGGCAGAGACCGCGGCACGACCAAGGGAGTGGCCATGGGTGAGACCAGAGTGGACGTGACGATCCGCAACCCGGCGGACCCGGACCGGTCCTGGGCGGGCGAGTTCGTCGTCGACACAGGGGCGACGAACTCGATCGTGCCTCGGCGCCACCTCGAGTCCATCGGCGTGCAACCGATCGGCCATCGGACCTACGGACTGGCGGACGGCAGCGACTATCGGGCCGAGATCGGTGTCGCTCTCTTCGAGTTCCTCGGTGAGCGGTCGGGCAGCACCGTCGTTTTCGGCCCCGACGAAGCCGAGGCGCTCCTGGGGCTCACGGCGCTGGAGTCGGCTGGCTTCAAGGTCGACCCGGTCAACGAGTGCTTGCAGCGAGCGAAGCTACGGCTCTGAGCACCGCCAGCTGCCGCCGCTGGTTGCCCGGCGCGTCGCAGGCCCGCCTCCGCGCCAGGACTTGAAGATTCGATATATTCGCTGATACTCTGATTGTTGCAAGCCGAGAAGTAACGGACCAGGGAGGCGGCACAGATCGTGGGCGACCAGCACGGGGAATCGAGGGGCTAGCGATGGAAGCCGCAATCCTCGCCCTGCTCAGCGTCTTGGTGTCCGCCGTCGGTTACCTCACCCACCGCAGTCACAAGCTGGACGACCGTCTCGGCAAGCTGCACGCCGAGATGGCGAGCCGCGTCAGCCGAATCGAAGGCCGGCTGGGAATCCACGAGCCTTCCGCCGAGGAGGACACAGCTGACGCCGCCTAACGAGTAGGCGGGCGACGTCTACGCTGCGGGGCGTGGTGACGAGAGTTCTTGGCGGGGGTGGGGGTGCGTGACTCGGCTGATTGAGCGTTGGTTTCCCTGCGCCGAGGTGACGGAGAACTCCAAGAAGGGCTGGGGGTCGGGGCGCTCGGAGAAGACGCTGTTTACCTGGTTCGCGGCCCGGCCGCTGGCGCAGGCGAAGGCGGCGGTGATCTGCTCGCTGCTGCCGTGGCCCGACGAGCCCGCCGAGCAGGAGCGGCTCTGCGCGCTGGTGCGCAAGGCGATGGAGGGCCGCGACGCCGCCCACGACGAGCTCGTCGAGGAGCTGGCCCGCTGCTACCCCGACGGGGCGTCGCTGCTGGACTCGTTCTCGGGGCGGGCCATGATCCCCCTGGAGGCCGCCCGGCTCGGCGTGAAGGCGTGGGGCATCGACTACTCGCCGGTCGCCACCCTCGCCGGCACGCTGCTGGCCGACTACCCGCTGCGCGACTGGTCCGACGAGCCGCCGCTGCCCTTCGACGGCTACGAGCAGTGGGCCGCCGAGCACTTCGCCGAGCCCCGCCTGCTGCGCGACGTCGGCTTCGTGCTGAAGCTCGTGGGCGAGCGCTACGAAGCCGCTATGGACCGCTTCTACCCCGTCGTGAACGGCAAGCGCCCCTGGGGCTACCTGTGGGCGGTGACGGTGCCGTGCGTGAACTGCGGCCGCCGCTTCCCGCTGGTCGGCAACCTGCAGCTCCGCCGCCCCGACCCGCGCAAGGGCGACCCCGGCCAGTCGTACCGCATCGTGGCCGACCCCGCGGCGGGCACGTTCCGAGCGGAAGTCCACGACGGCCTGCCAGGCGAGCCCGCCACGCTGGTGAAAGCGAAAGGATCGGGCCGCGGCAAGGCCGCCGTGTGCGTGTTCTGCGCGCACGTCCACCCCTTCGACGTCCACACCCGACTCATGGCCGACGGGCTGACCGAGGACGCTCTGTTGGTGGTGGCGGATCGGCACGAAGAGACCCGCACCCGCTACCGAACGCCCGTGGCCGAGGAATATGCAGCGGCCGAGGCGGCGGAGGCGGCACTGGAGGCTGAGCCCGACTTCGCGCCGGGGCTGCCAGCGGTGCCCAACGAGCGGGCCAGCGGGAGCACCGGACCACGCCGCTACGCCAAGTACGGCTACCGAACCTTCGGCGACTGCTGCAACACCCGCCAAACACTGGGGTTTGTTCGTTTGGCACAGTCAATCAATGGCTTTGCGTCAGAACTGCGGGGGGGGGTCCCCAGCGCCAGCGACGACAAGCATCCGCAGAATCTGGCGGGCAGTCCGCCCGGCCGCGTCGAGGAAGACGGCATGCCGGTCGCGGGGCGGAAGGAGCGAGACCGTCTACCGGGCGATCCGTGTCGCCCTGGCGAGGTAGGCGGAAAGGGCCATGCTGGAGAACGCGGATTGTCGCGAGACCCCGAGGCGGGAACCGAGGCGAGGTGCGAACCTGCATCAGATGACTATGTAGCGGCGCTGTGTGGATATGCCGCAGCGAACCTGGTGCGGAGAATTAATTACAGCACGCGGGGCGCGCATATCCAGATCCCCTACCAGAAGGTGCATCACATTTTTGGCACTGGCCCTCCAGTACCGTTTGGCTTTGACTACTTGGAGACCGGTTGTGGCGAAGGGCCGGGTACTTGGTCGTCGCTCACGGTCCACGCAATTCGAGAACTTCGTACACAGTTGAGGCGGTCTGCTGGCCGGGCTGCTGAAATCCAGCGCGGCAGTGCTTCGGCGCTGCCGCTGTCGGACGGCTCGCTCAGCGCGGTGGTTACCGACCCGCCGTACGACGCCATGGTGGAGTACAGCGACGGTTCGGACATTCTCTACGTCTGGCTGAAGAGGGCCCTGGCCACCTCGCACCCGGAACTCGGCGTGACTGCGCATCCCGACGGTCTGCAGGAGAAGACCGACGAGGCCGTCGTGAAGATGACGTGGCGCAACAGCGGCGACCATCGCACGCCCGAGCACTACGACCGCTGTATCACCGCGGCGTTCGCCGAGGCCCGGCGGGTGGTGGCGCCGGGCGGGGTGGTGACGATCATGTTTGGCCACGACGACCCCGACGTGTGGCAGCGGCTGCTCGGCGCCATCACTGACGCTGGCCTGGTGCTCACCGGCTCGTGGCCCGCCCGCACCGAATCCGGCAGCCAGATGGGCAAGGTCAACATCGAGACCACGCTCACCCTGGCGTGCCGCCCGGCCGCAGAGGACCGCCCCGTCGGCCGGCAAGTCGAGGTGGACGCCGAGGTGCGGCGCGAGATCGAGGGTCGGGTGCCGCTTTGGGAGCAGGCCGGGCTGGCGCTGCCCGATCAGCGGATGGCCGCCTACGGACCGGCCATGGAGGTCGTGGGCCGCTACCGCGCCGTGCTCGACAAGACGGGCGCGCCGGTGGACCCCACCCGCTACCTGCCGCTGGCTCGCCGGGCGGTGCAGGAGATCGCCGCTGTCCGCATCGACGGCCTGCCGCTGGAGTCCTTCGACGTGCCCAGCATGTTCGCCCTCTCCTGGGCGCGCCAGCACCGCCGCGGCGAGGCGCCCGGCTCGGAGCTGCGCTGGGAGCGGCTCACCCACCACCTCGACGAGTCGGCCACCAAAGCGCTCGTGAAGCGCTCCGGCAAGGGGTTCCGCCTGGCGTATGCCGCCGAGGCCGAGCGGCAGGCTGCCCCCGAGTCGCCGGTGATCGACGTGGCGCTGGCCGTGGCCGCGGCGGGCAGGTCGCTGAGCGGGGTGGCCGAGGTGCTGGCCACGGCGGGGCGTACCGACGACCCCTACACCTGGGCGGCCATGAGCGAGCTGGGCGACCTGCTGGGCGAGGCCGACGCCGACGGCGAGGTGTGGACCTGGGTGGTGCGTAACCGCGCCGCGGTCGTCTCCGGCTCCCAGACCGTCGAAGCGGCGCGCGAGCGCCGCGCCGAGCAGCGGGAGGCCGCCGAACGCCAGGGGACCCTGTTCGACCAGAGATTCGGAGCATGACCATGAGCAGCACGCCGCCGACGCCATGGTGGGAGACCGTCGCGCTCCGCGAGGAGATCACCGACGGGCGGGGCCGCATCGACGACGTGCAAGCCTCGCTGCACGACGCGGTCTTCGGGCGGGCGGACGGGCTGCGAGGCCTCTACGGCGACGCCGACCTCTACGGGCAGATCACCCATCCGACCGGTTCTCTCGTGGCGCTCATGGCGCAGATCGCGGTGCGCCTCGGCTCCAGCGGCCCGGCGGCCACGCGGGCGCGGGCGGTCTGGCGCCTGGATCAGGCGATGGGCGGCGGCAAATCCCACGGCCTCATCGGGCTGTGGCACCTGGCCGAACACACCGACCGGCTGGCGGCCACAGACCTGGGCATCGAGGTGTTCCACGCTGTCGGCGGGCTCGTCGGGCCGGGCACCGTGGCCGCCGACCTGGGCGGGCCGCGCTGTGTTGTACTCGACTGCGACAACCCCGAGCCGCGCGAGAAGGCCGACGGCCCGGCGGCCACGCTGGGAGAGCGGTTCCTGTGGCGGCTCTTCGCGGGCGCTTACAAGAAGTGGGAGACCTACAAGGACCACGTCGCCAACAAGGAGTCCCTGGCCGAGGCCTTGGCCGATGCGGGCCGGCCGGTGCTGATCCTCATCGACGAGATCATGGACTACATCCGCTGGGCGTCCACCAAGGACGAGCAACTTGCGCTGGCCGACATGGCGTTCCTGCGGGCGCTGCTCGACGTCGTCAACGATGTGGACAACTGCGTGGCCGTCGTGGTGATGATCGCCTCAGACCGCGACCGCATCGCCCTGAACGCCACCGGCCAGCGATGCCGCGGCGAGCTGGAGGACCTGCTGGTCCGCAACGGCGAGGCCACCACCGTCTCCGGCGGCGGCGACTTCGCCGAGATCATCCGCCGGCGTCTGTTCACCGGTCGACCGCCCGCCGAGGTCACCGACGCTGCGGCGCAGTGGTTCGCCGCGCACATGGGCGGGCGCTGGGGCAGCGACGTTTTCGCCCAGCTCGGCGCCGACGGCGAGCGGTTCGGCGAGCAGCTGGCGCGCTGCTACCCGTTCCACCCGTCGCTGATCCGCCTGGCCGAGCAGGAGTGGTCTCAGCACGCCGGGTTCCAGCGGGTGCGCTCCACGATCCAGGTGTTCGCCGCCACCGTCTACGAGCTGGCCGACCGCGGCCGCCGCGGCGAGTGGGCGCCGCAGCTCATCGGCCCCGGCGACCTGCCGCTGTCGGCCCGGTCGGTGCGCGACTCGCTGCTGGACTCGGGCCTCGTCACCGACCATCGCACCGGGGCGAGCCTGCGCGAGATCGCCGCCGCGGAGATCGCCGACCCGGACCATCCCGAGCGGGGCACAGCCCGCCGCCTCGACCGGCACCGGGCACCCGTCGGCTGGAACGCCAGCAACCCCCGCGCCGCCGAGCGGGCCGCCACCGCGCTGTTCGTCTACTCGATCTGCCCGCGCCCCGGCGGACGCCGCGGTGCCACCGAGGCCGAACTGGCCGCCGCCTGCTTCGTGCCGTCCACGGCATTCGGGACGGGCGACGCCGAAGTGGTGTGGAAGGAGCTTTCCGACTCCAACGCGGGTCTCACCGCCATCGACATGATCACCGGCCGCGGCGCTCCCCGCCGCTGGACCTTCGAGACGCGCCAGACCTTGCGGATGCTGCTGCGCCGCGAGCGCGAAGCGGTCAGCGACGCCGAACGCGACGCAGTTGTCACCTCCACCGCGTTCGACGTGGCCACGAGCGGACCGTTCGACCGGGTTGTGGCGGTGGACGGCGGTGAGCCGCCCGCCGAGGGGGTCACGTTCGCCGGCCGCCGAGCCCTTCTGGAGGCGGCCGGGATCGACGACCGGCGCAGCAACCGGCTCGTGGTGTTGGACTCCCGATGGTTCAGCCTCAACGGCGGCGACTCCGAGACCCGCGCGGCGCTGCGGGCGGCGTTCGGGCTGGGCGAGGACCGCCTGGCCACCTCCTGGGCGTCATCCGCGGTGTTCGCATGCATCAACACCCAGCGCCGCTCCCACGCCCGCGCCGTGGCCGCCGACTGTCTCGCCGCCGAGCGGGTCGCCCAACTCGACGCCGTCAAGGCCAACGACGAGCACGCCGCTGCAGCCGCCACCGAGCTGGCCGAGGCGCGCCGGCGGCTGCAGCGGGCCGTGGCCGACGCCTACCAGCACGTCGCCTACCTGGCCGACGACGGCGCAGGCGGACGCGTCGAGCGCTACCTCCGCCTCGCCGAAGAGGGCCAGTCGGCGCTCAACGGGGCGGTTGTCTGGGCGGCCCTCGACGACGCCGACAAGGCGTTCGGCCAAGGCGTCTTCGGCACCGGCGCCCTGCTGCACAACCTGCGCGAGCAGGACTGGGGGCTGCCGCTGCCCGAGCTGCGGGACATGTTCTGGAACAACCCGCGGGTGCCGCTGCTCCCCGCCGGCGAGCGCGACCTCCGCGGCGCCCTGTTCGAGGCGATCACTGCCGGCGACATCGAGATCGTGGACAGCGCCGGGGGGACCCGCACCGTGGCGACCGCCGCCGACATCAACCTCTCAGCCAGCGAGCTGCGCATCCAGCGACCAGCGCGGGGCCAAGTCGAAGTCCCTGACGTGACCGGCAAAACGGCAGCAGCCGCCCGCGCCGCCCTCGAGCAAGCCGGCCTGACCGTCGCCACCGCACCAGCCGCAGCCACCGTGGGCGTCACCGAAGGAGACCCCTCAGGTTCCGGCGTCGCCCCCGCGGGTGCCGCGGCTGGCGGGTTCGTCACCCGACAAGACCTACGCCAAGGCACACGCGTCGAGGCCGGAACCACGATCACCCTCACGCTCGAACCCAAGCCTGAAAGCCCCAAGCCAGCCAGCGAGCATCAGGTCGCCCTCACCGTCAGCCGCTCGCTGAGCGACGCGGACGTCCGCCGAGCGATCTGGTGGCTCTTCAACACTGTCGCAGAAGCCGTCGACAACGACGTGTCCCACGTCCAAATGACGATCCAGCTCACCGCCCCCAGCGCCACCAAAGACAAGATCACCCAAGCAGCCGAGCAAGCCGACCTGCCCGCCACCGTCCGGGATCTCTGACCGGGGTCGCCTGTCGCCGCCGTCGGTATCCTTCTCGAACGCCGTTCTGGCACAGGCCGCGGCACAGTGTTGTCTTGCCCGCGGGCGGCGTCTCTGCGGCAGGTAGCCGCATCTTCGACTTGGGTTGGCCGGATCTATTGATGTTGGAGGTTTCAATGGTCGGACGGCAACGAGAAATAGCGGAGATCGAGCGGATCCGCGACAGTCGGGTCATCACCTATGTCACCGGCGACCACAATCGCATGCTGATCTCCCGCCAGAGTCCGCCCAACGAACGCGTCATGGAGACCATCGTGGAGACGCTCGCATCTCGTGTCTACG
>VXNF01000045.1:58777-60127 GCA_009840735.1 Acidimicrobiia bacterium
CCCAACGAACGCGTCATGGAGACCATCGTGGAGACGCTCGCATCTCGTGTCTACGCCCACGGACACGCCATCGGCTTCTCCGAGGCCAGGGACATCGGCTTGCCGGTGGTGGAGGCTAAGGGCGCACTCGAGGCGGCAATGTGGACTCTGCTCTGCAAGTACGAGGATGATCTGAAGTTGCGGGAGCCGATCGATCCAGATGATCGCATCCTTGATTCAGACCGGTTCGTAGACGAGACACCCATCGCGGTCGTCGAGAGCACACGCACGCGGTACGAGTTTCGCGGCAGTCTCGACATCCGAGCCGTCCGCCAGATGCCCTCCAGCCTGAATGTCACGTTGAATCTGAACCTGCCGCTGCTACCGAACGCAGATCCCAGCCAGATCCCCACCGAGATGTCTGTTGTCGCTGAGCAGATGCAGGCTCAGATCCAGCCGTTGGCGCAGCAAGCTGTGAAAGAAGCGCTCGGTGCGCAGGCTCCGGTAGTCGGAATCGACGTCAAATTTCGTGATGGCAGGTGGACTCGAGTCGATCCGGTCACCGATGAGGGCGACGCCGTTGGCCCAAGTCGGCGCGATGCGTCTGCGTAAGGAGCACCACGCGTTGCGGAAACTGCCTGCCGAGTCGTCGCGGTCCGCTCTAGCGCGAGCGAACTCTCGACAGGCCTGACGAGATCGGGGAGGTCATCGTAGGGACGACGACGGCTGGCTGTGGACGACCTCTCTCGTCGTCAGGCGCTTCCTGGTCGTTCGGGTCGGGAGCCAGGTGTGTCTGGGCCTCCACAGAGAACGCCGGCAAGAACCGGACGTTGAGCGTAACGTGAATCTCAGGCGTGGCCGGACTCGGGAATCGCTCGGCATGCAGCAAATCCGATGCTTGTAGTTCAGTTTCGTTTACCGTCACGCCCGGCACTCTACCCATTGGGTCCGTCCTTTGCGCCGGTCGGGAGTATCGCGACGACCGCCTTACCGGTCTGGCACGGAGACCACCTCGCAGCCGGGCCAGATCGAGATCCCGGGCGACACGACGGCCAAGCACGCATGCGTCTCGCAGAGTCAGCGACGCGGACGCTCGGAAGCGAGGCGGCGGGATTTCATGGGCTATGGCCCCAGGTTAGCCTCGCAGCCCTGATCGCTGGCTACCGGTGGTGGCTATCGCGGTCGAGGCTCCCACCTACGAGACCGGCGGGCAGCCCGACTTCCGTCTCGGGTGCCCCGACCACGGCGAGCGGCGACCCGCCGCCAAGCAAGCCGACCTGCCGTACAACGTCAGCGATCTCTGACCGTGACCACCGGGGGAGCAACGTGCCAAGTGTGAGGGGAGGGAGGGCAACGTGCCAAGTGTGAGGG
>VXNF01000110.1 GCA_009840735.1 Acidimicrobiia bacterium
CCCCACCCTCCCCCCCCCCCCCCCCCCCGCCCCCGTCCCAGCGCCCTCCGCCCCCGCCCCCGGGCGCCCCATCCCCCGGCGGGGGGGTTTGAGTGGGGCTGGGGCTTGCTTGCTTTCCTGCGCAGCGACCAAAGCCTCGGCTGGGCTGAACGATGGGGCGCTGGAAGACTCGACCGGCTGGGGGAGTTGGGAGACGACGCCGGTCGCGCCGGGGACGCGCTGGAGCACGACGGCCTCGATGCCAGCAGTGAGGGTCACCATCGACAGCGGGCAGGTGCGGCAAGCGCCGATCATCTCGATCTCCACGACGCCGTCCTCGCGCACGCCCAACAGCGTCAGGTCGCCGCCGTCGGACTGAAGCGCCGGGCGCACGAAGTCCAAGGCATCTCTCAGCAGGTCCATGTCGACCGGCGGGCCGGCGGGGCGGTCCATGGCCTAGAACACCTCGATCCAGGTGCCGGCGCCAGCCTCTAGCGCCAGGTCGTAGACCAGCGCCGCGCAGGCCGCGTCGAGGGCGGGCATCCCCATGTGGGTCATGATCGTGCGCTCGTCGGAGTGTTCGCGCCCGGGGCGCTCGCCTAGCAGGATCTCCGTGGCGATGTCGGCGTGGATGTCCGCTCGGGCGAGCTGACCGTGCTGCAGACCGCCGATGCGGCCCACCTCCTCGCCGGTGATCCACGCCAGGTCGCGGCCGTAGAAGCCCACGACCCACTTGTCGAAGACGCGGGCGCAGGCCGGGTCCACGTCCCGGAACCCCGTGGCGGCGCAGACGTGGGTGCCCGCGCCGATCCAGGGCGCCATCACCACCGGTTGCAGCGCTGTGGTGACGACGCAGACGATGTCGGCGCCGGTGATCGCCTCCTCCACCCCAGCGGCGGTGCCGGCCTCGACGCCGAGCCGCTCCGCCGCCTCACCAGCGAAGCGTGCCGCGGCGGCGGCGTCGATGTCGCAGGCAACGACGTGGGTCAGGTCGAACAGCTCGGCCAGCAGCCAGAGGTGGGTGCGCCCCTCGTTGCCGCAGCCGATGATCGCCACGCGGCTGCTGTCGGGGCGGGCCAGGAACTTGGCGCCCACCGCGGCGTGGCCGCCGGTGCGCATGTTCGTGACCGAGGTGCCGTCCACGAGCGCCAGCGGCATGCCGGTCTCGGCGTCGGTCACGAGGTCCAGAGCCGAGATGGCCGGCAGGCCGCGCCGGGGGTTCTTGGACCAGCTCGACAGCCACTTCAGCGCCGCTCGCTCCAGCGGTCGGACCAGGGCCGGGAAGGCCTGCACCACGCCGTAGCCGAACGGGGGCTCGGGGCCCGGCGCGGTGCGGTCGTGGACCCACAGGTTCACCGGGTTGGTCTGGTCGACCTGTCCCTCGCCCACCCAGGCGAACGTGTCCAAGACGCGTTGCAGCGTCGCCGCCGGCGTCAGCAGCTCCTCGACCTCACGCCGGGAGACCACCAGAATCTCGCCGGGGCTGCGCTCCTCGGCGCTCACAGCTCGGCTTCCATCTCCATGAGAGCGGCGGCGGCGGCGCGTACCCGCTCGACGGCGGCGCTCGGCAGCGGCCGATAGGGCTTGCGGGGATCGCCCGGGCGGGCGCCCCCGAGTTCGGAGATCGCCTTCAAGTAGCCATGCTCGTAGCTCAACATGAGCGGCATGTCGGGCCGACGGATCGATGCCGAGAGCTGTTGCAGGGCACCGTAGGCGCGCCGCACCCAGGGATCGTTGTGGTTGCCCTTGCGGCACTCGTGGATAAACCGGGTCGTGGTGCGCATCCCGGCCCAGCAGAAGATGCCGGTGGCACCGACCGCGCCCAGCATCGAGCCGTGAAAGAAGGCCGGATCGTTGCCACAGAAGACGTTGACGCGGTCGCCGATGGTCATGAGCACCTGATCCATGTGCGGCAGCGCGGTGTTCGACTCCTTGATGGCCTTGATGTTCGGCGCCTCGAGCAGCCGTACCCACATGTCCGCGGTGATGTTCACGCCGTTGAGCGGGGAGTAGTTGTAGAGCATCAGCGCCATCTCCCCGTCGAGGGCCTCCGCGACCTCCACGAAGAAGCTCATGGCCCACTCCGGCGTGAGCGGCAGGGCGTAGGGGGCGGCCAGCATCGAGCCGTCGGCGCCGGCGGCCTCGGCGAAACGGGCTCGGCGGATCGCCTCCTGCTGGTAGGTGGCCGTGGAGCCGACGATCACCGCCAGTCCCCCGTCGTGGCCGGCCGCCACCGCCGTCTCGCACACGGCGTCGAACTCGCTGGGCGACACGTTGGTCATCTGCCCCATCGAGCCGAACACGATGCAGCCCGGCGCCCCGGAGGCGGCCACCAGTCCGATGCTGTGGCGCACGCCGTCGAGGTCGATCCGCTCGTCGGCGTCGAAGCTGAGGGGAATGAGCGGCAGCAGCCCTTCGAGGGGTTTGCGGATGAACTCAGGCATGGCTGCCTCCATTGTCCGGACCGGATCCCGCAGGCCGCCGGGCCGTCTTGCGCGACGCCACTGGTCTAGTTTCCCGCGGACGTGAGGTGCCCGTAGAGCTTTTTCAGCTCGTCGCAGCGACTCGGCAGGTCGTCGAACGCAACGGCCTCGCAGCGATAACCGAGGTTCTCCATCGCCGCCCGGCACTCGGCGGTGTAGACCACCGTCCCGTCGGGCTCGATGCGCTCGATGCCGTCGAAGCGGGCGGCCCGGTCGTTGATGGCCACCGCCTCGGACTCGCTGAGGTCCGCCGGCAGGCGCAGCTTCACCGTGCCGGCGCCGACGGTGGCGGGATAGCCGCCCGGTCGGCCCGTCGGCGCGGCGACATGGGTGTCCAGCGGCTCGTCGCTCAGCAGGGCGAGGGCGTTCTTGACCGCGGAGCCGGCGTAGAGCGAGTTGGGCACGGCGTCGTGCCAGCTGATCGGCTCGGGCCACGTCGACAGCGCGGCGGCGAGATCCACCTGCTCGGTGGCGTCGGCGCCGTCGACGGTCACCCGAAAGTGATGCGGCACGACGGTGCCGCGGGTCAGCAAGGCATGCGAACCGACGAGGGAGACCTCGATGTCCGCTGCGGGCCGCCCGGTCTTGGCCATGACGTAGCGCAGGGCCCGCGCCGCGCAGACCTCCAGATTCCCGGCGCCCGTGGCGGGACCGTGGCCGAACCGCTTCCAGATCGCCACGTTGACGACGTCTGGGAAGGAGGCGTTCACCACATGGGTCTCGACGTCGGCGGCTTCGACGGCTCGGGTGAGCTGGGCGGCGGGCCAGAGGTGCCAAGGAAGCCACATCCCGAAGGTGGCCGACCTGACCGCGGCGCGCAAGCCCGGATCGAGGGCCGCGCCGGCAAGGCGCCGAGGGGACTGCGCCGTGGCCGAGTGGACGATGGCGTCGGGGCGAACCTGCGCCAGCAGCCGAGCCGTGGTCGCCACGTCGGCCAGGTCGACCTGATGGTGCTCGAACTGCTTGGTGTGGCCCTCGATGGCGGCACCCAGCATGGCGATGGTCGTCCAGGAGGGTCCCTGCCACGGGCTGCGCTTGACAGTCACGACGCGCTCCACGCCGGGTGCGCGCGCCAAGAACTCCAGCGCCCAACCGCCGAGGGCCCCCACGCCGGACACCAGGACTGTCGTCATGGGCGGCGCAGGATTGCGCAGGTCGATGGCGATACAGCCACGAGCGATGTTCCTACCACGTCCGCCGCAGAATGCGAACACGCGCCGAGGCCGCCCTAGGGCGCGCCGCCATCGCCGCCCACGATCTTCAGCACCGAACCGGGGCAGCATCCGCCGGAGGTCCTTAGACTGCGCCTTCGCCGGCCCCGAGCCGGCCCGCGACACCCACGACAGGAGAACCCATCGCCATGACCGCCGCCTCATCCGCCCAGCCGCTGAGCGACCAGGCCATAGCCCGCGCCAAGGCCAAGACCTTCGCCGTCCTGTCCACCCTGCTGCCCGACGGCCAGCCGCAGAACCACGTCATGTGGGTGGACACCGACGGCGAGAACCTGATCATGAACACCGAGGTCCACCGGCGCAAGTACCGCAACGTGGCCGCGGATCCCCGGGTCACGATCCTGCTGCCGGACAACGAGAACCCGTACATCTTCAGCGAGGTGCGGGGACGGGTCACCTCTGAGGTCCGCGGCCCGCGCGCTCGGGAACACATCGAGGAACTGGCGATGAAGTACATGGGCACCGCCTACCCGGCGCCGATTCAGTCCGAGCGAGTCATCCTCGTCATCAGCCCCGAGCGGGTCTACGACCACGAGCGTCCCTGAGCCATGCAAGTATCACTCGTGACCGGCGCCGCCAGCGGAATCGGGGCGGCCACAGCCCGGAGACTGGCGGAGCGCGGCGACGCCGTGGTCTGCGCCGACCTCGACGGCGGAGGCGCCGCGGCCACAGCCGAAGCACTCCCGGAGGCGATGGCGTACACCCTCGACGTGACCGACGAGGACGCCACCGACGCCATGGTGGTCGCCGCCATCGAGCGCTTCGGCGACCTGCACCATGTGGTGGCCTGTGCCGGCATGGAACTGCACGGCCACAGCCTCGACTTCGACGTGGGCGACTTCCGCCGGACCGTCGACGTGAACCTCACCGGATGCTTCCTCACCGCCCAGCGGACCGCAAGGGCGATGGTCGCAGCGGGCCACGGCGGGTCGATCGTGCTGATCGGCTCGATCAACTCCAAGATCGCCCTGCCCGCATTCGCCGCCTACGTGAGCTCCAAGGGCGGCGTGCTGATGCTCGCCAAGGGGCTGGCGCTGGACTTCGCCGCCCACGACATCAGGGTGAACGTGATAGGCCCGGGCGTGATCAACACGCCCATGAGCGCCAACAGCATCGCCGACCCCGAGCGGCGGGCCTTCTTGATGTCCAAGACGCCACTGGGACGGCCCGGTCAGCCCGAGGAGATCGCCGAGTTGGCCGCCTTCTTGACCTCCGAGGCCGCTTCGTTCATGACCGGCGCCTACGTCCCCGCCGACGGAGGCTGGCTCGCCGGCTGACCGCGGGCCGCGGGCCGCGGGATCAGGTCAGGTCGAAGCGGTCGAGGTTC
This sequence comes from Acidimicrobiia bacterium, assembly GCA_009840735.1. GTDB lineage: Bacteria > Actinomycetota > Acidimicrobiia > Acidimicrobiales > CATQHL01 > VXNF01. The sequence goes on from VXNF01000110.1 coordinate 5,022, forward strand.
ATAACCTTGGCCCACGCAGCGGCGAAGTCGGCCACGAACTTCTCCTGCGCGTCGGCGGCGCCGTAGACCTCAGCGATCGCCCGTAGCTGGGAATTCGAACCGAACACCAAGTCGGCGGCGCTGGCCGTCCAGCGAAGCTCGCCGGTGGCTCGGTCGCGGCCCTCATAGACGCCCTCTGTCGCGGCGAGGGTCCACTGGGTGCCCATGTCGAGCAGGTGTACGAAGAAGTCGGTGCTCAGCGTGCCGACCCGGTCGGTGAGCACGCCCAGGGAGGAACCCGCCGTGTTGGCGCCGAGGACGCGCAGGCCGCCGACGAGCACCGTCATCTCCGGGGCGGTCAGCGACAGCAGGCTCGCCCGGTCCACCAGCATCGCCTCGGGGCGGCGCTTGTCGCCGGGCCGCCGGTAGTTGCGGAACCCGTCGATGGTCGGCTCGAGCACGGCGAAGGACGCCTCGTCGGTCTGCGCGGCCGAGGCGTCGGTGCGGCCCGGCGAGAACGGCACCTCGATGTCGCAGCCGGCGCGGCGGGCGGCCTCCTCGACGGCCGCGCAGCCGCCCAACACGATCAGGTCGGCGAGCGACACCCGCTTGGCGCCGAGGTAGGCGGCGTTGAAGTCGCCGCCGATCGCTTCGAGGGCGGTGAGCACCTCCGCTAGCTGCTCGGGGTCGTTGACTTCCCAGCCGTTCTGAGGAGCGAGCCGGAGCCGGGCACCGTTCGCCCCGCCGCGCTTGTCGCTGTGGCGGTAGGTGGACGCAGAGGCCCAGGCCGTCGCCACGAGCGCCGAGACCGGAAGGCCGGAGTCCAGGATCTGCGCCTTCAGGGCGGCAACGTCCGCTTCGTCGAGGTGGTCGTGGTCGGCGGTGGGGACGGGGTCCTGCCAGATCAACTGCCCGTCGGGGACCTCCGGTCCCAGGTAGCGGGCGATGGGGCCCATGTCGCGGTGGGTGAGCTTGAACCAGGCTCGCGCGAAGGCGTCGGCCAGCTCGTCGGGGTTCTCCAGGAAGCGGCGCGCGATCGGCTCGTAGACGGGGTCGGCCCGCAGCGCCAGGTCGGTGGTCAGCATCACCGGGGTGTGCCGCTTGGCCGAATTGTGTGCGCCGGGCACCGTGGCGGCCGCGACCGGATCGGTCGGAACCCACTGCCAGGCACCGGCGGGACTCTGGGACAGCTCCCACTCGTAGCCGAACAGGGTCTCGAAGAAGCTGTTGTCCCAGGTAACCGGCGTGGGCGTCCAGGCACCTTCGAGCCCACTGGTGATGGCGTCGCCGGCTTTGCCGCTGCCGTAGGTACTCGACCAGCCGAGGCCCTGCTCGGTCAAGTCGGCGCCCTCGGGCTCGGGACCGACGTAAAGGTCGCCGTCGGCGGCGCCGTGGGTCTTGCCGAAGGTGTGGCCACCGGCGATGAGCGCCACCGTCTCGACGTCGTCCATGGCCATGCGGGCGAACGTCTCTCGGATGTCGCGGGCGGCGGCCAGCGGGTCGGGTTGCCCGTTGGGGCCTTCGGGGTTGACGTAGATGAGACCCATCTGCACCGCCCCCAGCGGGTTGGCCAGGTCACGGTCGCCGCTGTAACGCTCGTCGCCCAGCCAGGTGGTCTCGGGCCCCCAGTAGATGTCCTCCTCGGGCTCCCAGACGTCCTCTCGGCCGCCGCCGAAGCCAAACGTCGCCAATCCCATCGACTCCAACGCCACGTTGCCGGCCAGAATCATGAGGTCGGCCCACGACAGCTTGGCGCCGTAGCGCTGCTTGACTGGCCACAGCAGCCGACGGGCTTTGTCCAGGTTGGCGTTGTCGGGCCAGCTGTTGAGCGGCGCGAAGCGGTGCGTGCCCGAGCCG
>VXNF01000052.1 GCA_009840735.1 Acidimicrobiia bacterium
CCACCGGATGAACCACCGCCGCCCGCTGTCACGAGCCCGCCGGAGGCACCTCCGCCACCGCCGACGACCGCCGTCGAGCCTCCGCCGCCGCCGACCACGGAACCGCCCGCCGACGCAGTCATCCTCGTGGCGCTCGTGGATGGGCGCATCGAGGCCGAACGCCGCTACGAGGTCTCCTTCGGCGACACGGTTGAGGTCCGGGTCACCTCCGATGTGGCCGAGGAGGTCCACCTCCACGGGTACGACCTGTACCTGCAACTCGAACCGGGGGCTGAGGTCACGCTGACCTTCGTGGCTGACCTGCCCGGCGTCTGGGAGGCCGAACTGCATCCCTCGCACCGGGAGCTCTTCCAGTTGCAAGTCTCCTAGGGCTGCGCGATGGCTACCGGCGGCGTGCTGGCGCATGGCATCGGGGTGCGCGGCGACTTGCCGATCCCTGTGTGGATGTTCGCCTACGTCGCCGGCGCCGCCCTCGTCATCTCGTTCCTGCTGCTCGGCAGCTTCTGGCCGAAGCCCAAGCTGGAAGGCCGCTTCAGGCCGCGCCCGTTGCCAGATGCCGTCCAGCCGGTGGCGCGGGGCCTCGCCGTCGTGTTGCGGCTGTTCGGCTTGGCGATGTTCGCCGTCGTGCTGTGGGCGTCGTTGGCCGGCGACCTGGGGGCCGACGCCACGATCGCGCCGGTCGCGGTCTACGTGGGATTCTGGGTGGGCCTGCTGTTCCTGTCCGCCGCATTCGGGGACGTATGGCGCCTGCTCAGCCCGTGGGAGACGCTCGCCCTCGTGGGCGCCGCGCTGCGACGGCGCTTCTTCGGCGCCCGGCGATCGCCGGCGCGCTGGCGTCCCGACCCGGTGCGCAGCGGTTGGCTGGGTGTCGTCACCGTCGTCTGCTTCGCGGCCCTCGAGCTCGTCCACCCCAACCCGCCGGAGACCCGCCTGCTCGGCATCGCCATCGCCGCGTACTCGGGCGTGATGCTGGCGGGGGCGTCGCTGTGGGGCCGGGAGTGGCTGCGCCACAGCGACGGTTTCGGCGTGATCTTCCGCCATGTCGGCGCCATGGGGATCTTCTGCGGCGACGAGCGAGGCCGCCTGGCCGTGCGCCCGCCGGTCGTGGGCCTCGCAAACCTGCGCATGACGATGCCGCATGCCTTCGTCCTGCTGCTCATGCCCGGCACCACCAGCTTCGACGGCATCTCCCGCACCGAGTGGTGGGCCGGGCTGCTGGGCGCCCGCATCGGTTGGGAGACGGTGGGCTTCGGCGTCTTCGGCTTGCTGCAGCTCGCGGCCAACTTCGTGGTGCTGTACATCGCGGCGATGGCGGTGGGCGGCGCGCTCACCGGCACGCCGCTGCGGCAGATGCTCACCGACTTCGCCCCGTCCATCGTGCCTATCGCCTTCGCCTACCACATCGGGCACTACTTCTCGCTCGTGGTCTTCGAGGGCCAGACCTTCCTGGCCCTGCTGTCGCGCCCCTTCGGCGGAACCGCCGACCTGTTCGGCACGGCCCACTTCGAGGTGAACTACCTGCTCGTCTCCACCGGGGCGATCGCCCTGGTCCAAGCCATCACGACCGTCGCGGGTCACTTGGCTGGAGTCGTTTTGGCTCACGACAAGGCTGTGGCGACGTTCTCGCCGCGCCATGCGCTGCGCTCCCAGTACGGCCTGCTGGTGATGATGCTGGCCTTCACCGTCACCGGCATCTTCCTGCTGCTCAACGCCTGACAGCCTTCGCCCTGACCGCCTTCGCCCAATCGAGCTCGCAGCCCCGGCTGGGTGTCATTCCGGTGGATGCGTGTCATTCCGACAGAGGCCGGAGTCCACATTTCAGAGGTCCCAGCGTTCGCCCCAGCGGTCAGCGCTCGGCCTCCTCGGCCACGGCGGTGAGCCGCTCCCATTCGTCCAGCAGGCTCGAATCCACGCCCCGCACCAGCGCCCCCAGCCAGTCGGTCAACTCGTCCAACTCGGCGGTCCGCAGGTCGGCGGGGACGTTGCGGATCAGGGCCCTGTAGGCGTCGCTCAGGTATCGCAGCAGCAGCCCTTCCGAGCGCTTGAGCCCGTAGTGGTTTACGTACTCGCCGAAGGTCATGGCCCGCTCGCGCATCTCCCGAGCGATCGACTTCGGGCGCACGTTGTCGCCCTCCACCCAGGGGTGGTGGCGTCGGAAGATGTCGAACGACCCGTAGAGGAAGTCCCGCAGCGGTTTGGGATGCTCGACTGCGGCCAGTCGCTCCATACGCTCCTCGTAGGGCACGCCTTGGGCCTTGAGCTCCCCGAGCAGGTCGCTGCGCAGCCGCTCGACTTGGGCGGCGATGACCGGCCCCGGGTTCTCCAGCACCGACTCCAGGACCGACAGCACGTCGAGGGCGTAACCGTCCTCGGTCGCCTCCAAGACACCCAGCGCTTCGACGGCGAACAGCGAGAGCGGCTGGTGCAAGGCGAAGCTGTCTTGCAGATCGACTGTCACCCGCGCCCGGCGGCCCCGCTCGTCGGGGGTCTCCAACACCTCCACCACGCCGGCGTCGAGCAACGACCGGTAGATGGCGACGGCGCGTCGGATGTGGCGCCGCTGGCGTCGCCGCGGCTCATGGTTTTCCACCAGCAGACGCCGCAGGTCGGCGCAGCCGTCGCCGGGCCGGTCAAGCATGTTCATGACCATCTGGTGGCTCACCTCGAAGCTGGAGACAAGCGGTTCGGGATCGGCGCCCACGAGGCGATCGAAGGTCTGCTCGTCCCAGTGGGAGTAGTTGCGCTCCGGCGGCCTGCGCTTGGTCAGCTTCCGCTTCGCCTTGGGATCCGAAGCGGCTTTCGCTTCGGCCACGCGGTTCTCGATCCAATGCGCCGGCGCCTGTACCCGGACCCAGCCCTGCTCGTCGTAGCCGGCCCGACCCGCCCGCCCGGCGATCTGGTGGAACTCCCGGGCGTTCAGCAGGCGCGTCCGCTGCCCGTCGTATTTGCAGAGCTGGGTGAAGAGCACCGTGCGGATCGGCACGTTGACGCCCACCCCCAACGTGTCGGTTCCGCAGACGAGCTTCAGCAGTCCCTGCTGAGCCAGCCGTTCGGTAAGCAGCCGGTACTTGGGCAGCAGCCCGGCGTGGTGGACGCCGACGCCGTGGCCGATGAGCCGGCGCAGGTCCTTGCCGATCGGTGAGTCGAACTTGAAACCGCCCACGGCGGCGGCCACGCGTTCCCGCTCGGCGCGGGTCAGCACCCCGATGCTGGTGTACGCCTGCGCCGCCTCGATGGCCTCCCGCTGGGTGAAGTGAACCACGTAGACCGGCGCCCGGTTGCGCTCCAGCAGGTCCTCGATGGAGGCGTGCAGCGGCAGAGTGCCGTACTCGAATCTCAGCGGCACAGGGCGCTCGGCGGAACGGACGGTGACGGTCTCCCGGCCGGTGCGGCGGGTCAACTCGGCGGCGAAACGCTCCGTCGGCCCCAGCGTCGCCGACAGCAGCACGAATTGGCACTGCGGCAAGCACAGCAGCGGCACCTGCCAGGCCCAGCCGCGCTGGGGGTCGGCGTAGAAGTGGAACTCGTCGGCGATGACGGTATCCACGTCCGCCTCGGCGCCGTCGCGCAGCGCCCAGTTGGCCAGGATCTCCGCGGTGGCGCAGATGATCGGGGCGGCGGAATTGACCGCGGCGTCACCGGTGACCATGCCGACCCGCTCAGCGCCGAACGCCTCGCAGAGGGCGAAAAACTTCTCGCTCACGAGCGCCTTCAACGGGGCGGTGTACACGCTGCGGCGACCATCGGCGAGGGCGGCGAAGTGGGCGGCGGCAGCCACGAGCGACTTCCCCGAGCCCGTCGGGGTGTTCATGATCACGTTCTGTCCGTCCAGGATCTCCAGCAGCGCCTCCTCCTGGGCGGGGTAGAGGGACATCCCCGCCGATTCGACGTAATCCACGAAGCCGTCGAGCGGCGAGGCGGCGGCGAGGCGGGCCGCAAGGGGCGCCACGGGCGGCCCGGCGGCGGTCATCGACCTAGCGATACGCCCGAGCAGCCCCGATCAGAGGCTCTGAACAGGCGATATGAGAGAACGTGGGGCGTCTGACTAGGATGGCGGTACCAAGCCGGAGACTGGTGAGTGCTCGGCTTCTCGTTCAGCAGGAGCGCGCCGCAGAAGGGGGCAGAAGGATGGTACAGGCCAGCGACGAGCAGACACCGGTGTTCCGGACGTTCCAGCGTCGGAACATGCAGGACATCCCCGGCTTCGACCGGCTCAGCGAGCACCAGCGGCTCGTCACCGACGTGGTCTCCCGCGTGCTCCCCTTCAAGACCAACAACTACGTCTGCGAACAGCTGATCGACTGGGACAACATCCCCGGCGATCCCATCTTCCAGCTCACCTTCCCGCAAGAGGGGATGATCGACCCCGACCATTTCGCCACCATCGCCGACATGGTGCGCGCCGAGGCGCCAGCCCCCGAGATCGACGCGGCAGCGCGCAACATCCAGCGCAGCCTCAACCCGCACCCCAGCGGCCAGGTGCAGATGAACGTCCCCACCGTGGACGGCGAGCCGATGCCGGGCATGCAGCACAAGTACGACGAGACGGTGCTGTTCTTCCCTGCCCAGGGCCAGACCTGTCACGCCTACTGCACCTACTGCTTCCGCTGGCCGCAGTTCGTGAAACTCGACGACCTGAAGTTCGCCACCAAGGAGGGCGGCAACCTAGTTCGCTACTTGCGGGCGCACCCCGAGGTGACCGACGTGCTGTTCACCGGCGGCGACCCCATGATCATGCGCACCGAGGTGCTGCGCCGCTACATCGAGCCGCTGCTGGCGCCCGAGTTCCAGCGCATCACCATTCGCATCGGCACCAAGGCGGGGGCCTACTGGCCACACCGCTTCGTGGACGACAAGGACTCCGCCGACACGCTGCGGCTGTTCGACGACATCATCGCCGCTGGGAATCACCTGGCCATCATGGGCCACTACTCGCACCCGGTGGAGTTGGCTACCGAGGCCTCCGAGAAGGCCGTGAGCAACATTCTGAACACCGGGGCGGTGATCCGCTGCCAGGCGCCGCTGATCCGTCACGTCAACGACGACTCGAAGATCTGGGCCGACATGATCCGCCGCCAAGTGAAGCTGGGCTGCATCCCCTACTACATGTTCGTGGAGCGCGACACGGGCGCCAAGCGCTACTTCGAGTTGCCTCTCGAGCGGGCCCTGGAGGTCTACAACGGGGCGTTCCGGGACGTCTCGGGCCTCGGGCGCACCATGCGCGGCCCCTCGATGTCGGCCACGCCGGGCAAGGTGCAGGTGCTGGACATCATGGAGGTCAACGGCGAGAAGGTCTTCGCCCTGCGGATGCTGCAGGGCCGCAACGCCGAATGGACCAACCGCATCTTCTTCGCCGCCTACGACCCCGCCGCAGTCTGGTGGGACGACCTGAAGCCGGCCCCGTTCGACGACGGCTTCTTCTTCGACGCCGAGCTGAACGAGATGCAGCTGTCCGCCATCGGTGGCGCCACGAGGAGCCCCATCAGCGTCAACATCGGCCGCAAGGAACCCGCCAACGCCTGACAGCTCTCGTTCCTCTGTGAGCACCGGGGAGCCGCTCCGCTTCGATGTCTTCATGGAGTCGGCTCTCTATGGCACACGAGGCTTCTATTCCGCGGGGCGGGGCGCCGGTCGCCGCGGCGGGGACTTCCTGACCAGCGTTGAGGTCGGTCCGCTGTTCGGCCGGCTCGTAGCCGTCCTGGCCGACCGCTGCTGGGAGCATCTGGGCCGTCCCGAGCGGTTCAGCGTGCTGGACGCCGGCGCCGGGCGCGGCACGCTGGCGAGGAGTGTGCTGGCCGCCCGCCCGGCGTGCGCCCGTGCGCTGCGTTACGTGCTCGTGGAACGCTCGGCGGCGCTGCGCATCGAGCACAGGCCGCTGCTGGAGCGGCCGCCGGGGCCGTGCGCGGCCGTGGAGTCGGTGCCCGACCTGCCCGCCGAGCCGTTCGAGGGCTTGGTGGTGGCCAACGAGCTGCTGGACAACCTGCCGGTGCGCCTGCTGGAGCGCACCGCCGACGGCTGGGCCGAGGTGTGCGTGACAGCACCGGATGCCCGAGCCGTGGCGGACCTCGCCGTGGCGTTGATTCCCGCCGCGCCCGAGCTTGCCGCCCGCGCCGGTGCCTTGGCCCCGGACGCCCCGGTGGGCGGGCGCCTACCGCTGGCCGACGCGGCGGTCGCCTGGGTGGGCCGGGCGCTGGGGTTGCTCAGGAGTGGCCGCCTCGTGGTCTTCGACTACACCGACGCCACCGCCTCGCTGGCGGCCCGCCACCCGATGGAGTGGCTGCGCACCTACCGGGACGGCGTGCGGGGTCACGATCCGCTGGCGTCGTTCGGCAGTGCGGACATCACCTGCGAGGTGCCGCTGGATCAGATCCTGGCGGCCCACCCCGGCGCGGAGGTGTGCGGGCAGGCCGAGTTCCTGCGCCGGCTGGGCATCGAAGACCTGGTGGCCGAGGGCCGGGCAACCTGGGCCGAGCGAGCCGCGGTCGGCGATCTGGCGGCCATGGAGGCCCGCAGCCGCATCGGCGAGGCCGAGGCCCTCTGCGACCCAACCGGCCTCGGCGCCTTCACCGCCTCCACCTGGACGGTCGCCTGACCGGAGGATCTGTTGACCGACCGGGACGTTTGATCGACCGCCCGGGTGATCCAACCGCCCGGGTGATCCAACCGCCCGAGCCGCGACCGTCCGTCGTGGCGACCGTCGAGACACTTGCAATGCGGGGGGG
>VXNF01000012.1 GCA_009840735.1 Acidimicrobiia bacterium
GTCGGGGGTCGGGGCGCGGCCGGCGGGCGGCGGCAGCAGGGGCGGCTCACGCTCGGGCGGCCGGCGACGCCGGCGCGGCGGACGCGGCTCGGGATCGCGCGGCGCCGCGCAGCACAAGCCGGTCGAGGCTCTGACCCCCGGCGAGCCTCTGGAGTTGGATCCCGAGACGCTGGCGCGCCGCAAGGGCCGCGCCCGCAAGGGCCGCCCGGTGGGTCGCTATCTCATGGCCATCCACGTCACGGCCGACGCCACCCATGTGGCGGTCCTAGAAGGCCGGGCGCTCGTGGAGTACTACGTGTCCCGGCCCGCCAACGACACGACTGAGATCTACGGGAACATCTACCTCGGACGCGTCCAGAACGTGCTGCCGGGTATGGAGGCGGCGTTCGTGGACATCGGCACGCCTAAGAACGCCATCATGTACCGGGGCGACGTGCAGTTCGACCTCGAGGATCTGGAGCGCTCCGGTCGCCCGCAGATCGGCCAGGCGCTCAAGGTGGGCCAGCGGGTCCTCTGCCAGGTCACCAAGAACCCCATCGCCCACAAGGGCGCGCGGCTGACCCAGCAGGTCTCCCTGGCGGGCCGCTACGTGGTGCTGGTTCCCAACAGCGACGCCTACGGAATCTCCAAGCGGCTCTCGGAGCGGGAGCGTCGCCGGCTGCGCCGCGTCCTCGACGGCGTCAAGCCGGCGGAGCACGGCGTCATCGTGCGGACCGCCGCCGAGGGCGTAACCCCCGAGGAGATTCGCCAGGACGTGACGCGTCTCGCCTCGCAGTGGGACCAGATCGGCGCCCTGGCCAAACGCTCCAAGGCGCCGGCCCTCCTGTACCGCGAACCCGATGTGGCGCTGCGGGTAATCCGCGAGGAGTTCACCACCGACTACCGCAGCGTCCTCATCGACGACGCCGACCTCTTCGCATCGGTCTCGAACTATGTGGAGAGCGTGGCGCCGGCGCTGGCGGAGCGTGTCTCCTTCTACGACCGCTCGAAGGAGAACCTGGCCCTGTTCGAGCGATACCACGTCCGCAGCCAACTCCGCAAGGCGGTGGACCGCACCGTGTGGCTGCCGTCGGGCGGCTCGCTGGTGATCGAGCACACCGAGGCGATGACCGTGATCGACGTCAACACCGGGCGCAACGTGGGCTCGACGAGCCTCGAGGCGACGATCCTGGGGAACAACCTGGAGGCGGCCGCGGAGATCCCCCGCCAGCTGCGCCTGCGGGACATCGGCGGGATCATCGTGATCGACTTCGTCGATATGGAGAGCAAGTCCAACCGCCAAAAGGTCATGGGTGCCCTGCGGGACGCCCTCGCCCAAGGGAAGACCCACGCGCGCGTCAGCGACATCTCCGCGCTGGGGCTCGTGGAGATGAGCCGCAAGCGGATCGGGGAGGGGCTGCTGGAGTCGCTCTCGCGGGCCTGCGACGACTGCGACGGCTGGGGGATCCACCTCGACGAGGCACTGTTGGGCGGTCCCAACGCCGGCGATAGCGTGTAGGGACTATGTACGCAGTCGTGGCGACCGGCGGGAAGCAGCACCGCGTGAGCGAGGGCGAGGTGATCACCACCGAGCTGCTCGGTGCCGTCGGCACCGAGGTGGACCTGCGTCCGGTGCTCTACGTGGACGGCGAGTCGGTGCTCGCCACGCCTGGCGAGCTGGCGGCGGTCGCGGTGAAGGGCCGCGTCGTCAACGAGGCCAAGGGCCCCAAGATTCGGGGTTTCACCTATAAATCGAAGAGCAACCAGCGGCGGCGTTGGGGCCATCGCCAGCGGCACTCGCTGGTGGAGATAACCGAGATCGGGATGCGGTAGCCATGTCCAAGACCAAGGGCGGGGGCTCCACCCGCAACGGCAGAGATTCGCAGGCCAAGCGGCTAGGCGTGAAGGTGTATGACGGCACCTGGGTCAATGCGGGCTCGATCATCGTGCGCCAGAGGGGCACCAAATTCCATCCGGGCCACAACGTGGGCCGCGGCGGCGATGACACCCTGTTCGCCACCGCGGATGGGCGCGTGTCGTTCGGCTCGCGCGGCCGGCGCCGCCTGGTGGACGTTCTTACAGACTGACCGCCGGCGTGGCGGGTGCCCTCAGCGGGGGGCGGCACCGTATTGTTGGATCGTGTCGGATTTCGTTGACGAGTGCGCGCTCTGCGTGCGCGGCGGCGACGGCGGCGCGGGCTGCGTGTCGTTCCGGCGCGAGGCGCACGTCGACCGTGGCGGGCCCGACGGGGGCGACGGCGGGCGCGGCGGGGACGTCTGGTTGGAGGCTGACCGCAACGTGGCCTCGTTGCTGGCGTTTCGCGACCATCCGCACCGCCGGGCCGCTTCGGGCGGGCACGGCTCGGGCAGGGGCCGCCACGGCCAGGCTGGCGCCGATCTGGTCGTGAAGGTGCCCGAAGGCACCGTCGTGCGCGCCGCCGACGGCGAACGGCTCGCCGATCTGGCGGCCCACGGCCGGCGATGGCTGGCCGCGCCGGGCGGCGCCGGCGGTCGAGGCAATACGCGATTCGCCACCAACCGCCGTCCCGCCCCGCGTTTCGCTGAGCAGGGCGAGCAGATCGCCGAGCGCTGGCTGCGGTTGGAGTTGAAGCTGCTGGCCGACGTGGCGCTGGTGGGCCTGCCGAACGCGGGCAAGAGCACGTTGATCTCCCGCCTCTCCGCTGCCCGCCCCAAGATCGCCGACTATCCATTCACCACGCTCGTGCCGAACCTCGGCGTGGTGGTGACCGACGGCGGGGAGGACTTCGTCGTGGCCGACGTGCCGGGGCTCATCGAAGGGGCCAGCGAGGGCCGCGGGCTGGGCCATCGCTTCCTGCGCCACATCGAGCGCGCCCGAGCCTTGGTGCTGCTGATCGACCTCGGCCCGGCGGCCGGGTCGGCGCCCGAAGCCCAGCTGCGCATTCTGCGCGCCGAACTCGGCGCCTACCGGCCCGAACTGTTGGCGCGCCGCTGCCTTGTCGTCGGCTCGAAGGCGGACGTGGCCGCTGAGCGCCTCGACGAGGCCGACATGGCGGTGTCAGCGGTGACCGGCGCCGGCGTGGCCGAGCTGACCGGGCGCCTGGCGGCGCTGGTGCGTGAGGCGCGCCAGGACGAGCCGCCGAGCGCGGCGGCGGAGGTGCCGGTGGTACACCGTCCCGGTGCTGGTCGGGGCGCCGATGCCGTCAGCGTCCGCCGCGACGGTGCCGCCTGGCTGGTCCTGGGGCGACCGGCGGAGCGGGCCGTGGCGCTCTCAGACCTCACCGACCCGCAGGCTCAGGAATACATGGCGCAGCGGCTGCGCGCGCTCGGCGTGGACCGCGAGCTCGCCCGCGCCGGCGCCCGCGCCGGCGACGAGGTCCGCATCGGCACCGTCAGCTTCGAATACGAACCCGAGGAGGCTGTCGCTCAGGCCGCCGGCTCGGCACACTCCGGGCGCAGCGACCGATGATCCTCGTCGTCAAGATCGGCACGTCCTCGCTCGTCGATGAGTCCGGGCACGTGGACACAGCGGAGATTCGCCGCCTCTGCGGGCTGCTGGCCGAGCTGCGCTCCGACGGCCAGCAGGTCCTGTTGGTGACCTCCGCGGCGATCACGGCGGGTCGCTGGCTGCTGGGATTCGACAAGCGGCCCACCGACCCGGTTCAGCTGCAGGCATCCTCCGCGGTGGGCCAGGGCCATCTGATGGCAATGTACAACGACGCCTTCGCCGCCGTCGGCCTCGTGGCGGGCCAGATCCTGCTGACCCCGTTGGACTTCTTCGAGCGGAGCCGCTACCTGCGGGTGCGCGACACGCTGCGGTGCCTGCTGTCGCTCGGCGTGGTGCCGGTCATCAACGAGAACGACGCGGTGGCCGACGACGAGATCGCCTTCGGCGACAACGACCGTATCGCCGCCCTGGTGGCGCAGCTGGTGCAGGCCGATCTGCTCGTGCTGCTAACCGACATCGAGGGCCTGCACACAGCCGATCCGCGCCTCTCGCAGGGGACGTCGCTCATCGCTGAGATCCAGGAGATCGACCGGGAGCTGGAGGCCGCGGCGGGTGGCGTCGGCAACGCGGACGCTCGCGGCGGCATGGCCTCGAAGCTGTCGGCGGCCCGGATCGCCAGCTGGGCGGGAGTTCCGACGATGATCGCTTCGGCGCGCCGTCCCGGCGTGCTGCGCGACGCCGCGGCCGGCAAGAACGTGGGCACGCTGGCTCGCCCGCGGGCTCAGCGGCTGGGTGCCCGCAAGCTCTGGATTGCTTTCGCGGTGCGGTCCGTCGGGCGGCTCACCGTGGACGCCGGGGCGCGCCGCGCCCTGGTGAAGGGGGGGAAGTCGCTGCTGGCGGTGGGTGTGCGCTCGGTGAGCGGGGAGTTCGTGGCCGGCGACGCCGTGGAGGTGGCCGGACCCGAGGGCGACGTATTCGCCAAGGGTCTCGTGCGGATGCCTTCGGCGCGGCTCGACTCGGTAATCGGGCGCCGCAGCAGCGAGCACGAGGCCGGCACGCCCGAGGAACTGATCCACCGCGACGACATGGTGCTGCTGGCGCCCTAGCGGATCCGTGTTGCCGACGCCGCCCACCGCCCGCGTCCCGGTCCGGGAGCGCCGCTGATGGCCGCCGACGTCGTCGTGGCGCTCGTGGGGCTGGCGCTGCTGCTGGCCGGGTCCCACTGGCTGGTCGCCGGCAGCTCGCGCCTGGCAGCTCGCCGGGGCATGTCGCCGGTCGTGGTGGGGGCGGTGATCTTGGGCTTCGGCACGAGCATGCCCGAGCTGGTCGTGGGCGTCACCGCAGCCGCCCAGGGCGACCCTGCGCTCGGGCTGGGGGGCATCGTGGGTTCGAACGCCGCCAACATGGGACTGGTGCTCGGGGTGGCGGCACTCGCCTCGCCCATCGCCGCCGACCGTTCCGCTTGGTGGCGGGTGCCGGCCTCGTTGGTCGCCGTGGGGCTCTTCGGGGGCCTCTTGCTCACCGGCGGGACTCTGCAGCGCTGGGAGGGTGGCGTGCTGCTGGTCGCCATGGTCGGGGCGACCTGGTGGCTGTTGCGAGACCCCGGCGTCGCCGGCGGGAAGGGGAGCGCCGGGGAGCCGCCGCCGCTGGATGACGGCTCGCCGTCGGCTCTGGACCGCTGGCTGGACGGCGCCGTCCGCCGCCTGGCGCCGCGCAGCCGCGGTGAGATGTGGCGCATGACCCTGGGGCTGGCGGGGATCGTCGTGGGAGCGCAGGTGTCCGTAGACGGGTTCACAGGAATCGCCGCCCGCTTGGGCATCGCCACCGGTCTCGTCGGCTTGAGCCTCGTGGCGGTCGGCACGTCGTTGCCGGAGTTGGCCACGGCGCTGGTGGGGATTCGCCGGGGCCAGCCGCTGCTGACCCTCGGCAACCTGCTCGGCAGCAACATCTTCAACAGCCTCGCCGTCGGTGGGATTGTGGTGATGGTCCGCCCCGGCGGGATCGGCAGCGAGGGGACGCCCTGGGTGGCGGCGGGGGCCATGATCGGCCTCATGCTGCTGGCCGTCGCACTCTTGGCGACGAGGCGCAGCCGCCCGGGGTTGGAGCGCTGGGAGGGCGCCGTGCTCTTGGGGGGCTACGCCGCGGCGCTGCCGTTCATCCTCATGTCTTGAGCGCCTCGAGCCGCGGCAACTCTCGAGCCGCCGGCGTGCGGGCTGGGCTTGTGAGCGTGTCGCCCCGCTCCACCGGCGGGCTCAGCCGGCCGCCTCGGAGGAATCCTCGGCGGCGGAGTCCGCTGCGGGACTGTCATCGGCGTCGATCGCCGCGGCGAGGTGCCGCAGCCGCTCAGGCGTTGTGGCGCCGTCCAGCTCGCCGAGATAGCTGGGCAGCTTAACGCCCACCTGGCCGGCGAGGTCCTGCAGGGGCGGCAGGGCGCCGATCAGGCTCGACAGAAAGTTGGCCGTGCTGGAGCCGCCGTTGGCGCCGTTGCCCCCGCCGGAGTCCCACACAGTGACCTGATCGATCTTCAGGTTGGAGATGGCCTTGACCTGCTCGGCCACCAGCGCCGGGAGCTGCTCGGCGACGAGCATCAGCGCCGCTAGCTGGGCCTCGCCGCCGGTCCGGTTCACCACCTCGCCGAGACCCTCGGCGCGGCGGGTCAGCAGGGCCAGCAGACCCATCGCCTCGGCCTCCATCAGCAGCCGCTGGCCGTCGGCCTCGCCGCCCTTCACGAAGCGGATGCGGTCCGCCTCGGCCTCAGCCAGGGTGCGAACCCGCTCGCGCTCCACCTCGGCGGGCACCACGATGTCGGCTTGCTGTGAGGCTTTCTCGCGGGAGGCGCGGGCCACCTCGGCGGCGGCTTCGGCGGCGAAGGACTCCTCCTCGGCGCGCGCCGTGGTGACTCGCTCGGCGGCGGTGGCCAACCGCTCGGCCTCGGCCTCCTTCTGGCGTCGGTCGCTGTCGGAGCGGGCCACGGTCACCTTGGCCTCGTTCTCGCCCTCGGTGGCGGGTTGGGGGGGCGGCCGCCCCCCCCGCCCGCCCCCCCACCACCCCGCCCCCCCCCCCGCCACCGCCGCCCGCAGCGAGACGAAGGGCAGAGAATATAGGTCTATCTAGTTGTCAAAAAA
>VXNF01000028.1 GCA_009840735.1 Acidimicrobiia bacterium
CCCAGAGCTGCGGCACGTCGCTCGTCGTCGAATCCGGCCCAGCGCAGGACCGCCGCCGCGTCCGCGGAGCCGCCGCCGAGACCCGCCCCGGCGGGGATCGACTTGTGCAGCGTGATGCGAGCCCGCCGCCCGGCGAGGTCCAGAGCCCGCGCCACCAGGTTGTCGCCGCCGGCCGGCACCTCCAGCGGTCGCCGCGGCCCTTCGGCGTGCGGCGTGACTGCGGCGCTGGCGTCCAGGACCGTCAGCGCGTCGCCGGGCTCGACGAGGAGCCGATCCGCCAAGTCGAGCGTCACCATCTCCGCCTCGATCAGGTGGTAGCCGTCGGGTCGCCGCCCCGTGATGCGCAGCGACAGCGTGAGCTTCGCCGGCGCCAGCAGCACCTCCGCGGTCACGGCGCGGTCCCCCGCTCGCGGCCCGCGCCCGCCGACGGACCCTCCGCCCCAGCGGCCTCAGCCGCCAGGCGCGACCAGTCCGCCACGGCCAGCTCCGCCGGCCGCGCGGCAGGATCCACACCGGCGGACGCGAAGGCGGTCGGCGCCACGACGCCTCGCAGCGAGGCCCGCAGCATCTTGCGGCGCTGGCCGAAGGCCCGGCGCGCCAGGCGGTACAGATCCTCGATGTTGTCCGCTGCGGGTTCGGGCAGACGGTCGATGGCCAGCAGCGCCGAGGAGACGCGCGGGCGGGGCCAGAACACCGTCGGCGGCACCCGCCCGAGAATCTCCGCGCGCGCCCAGCAGGCCAGCTTCAGCGAGGGGAGCCCGTAGGCGCCCTGCCCCGGCCTCGCCGCCAACCGTTCCGCCACCTCCGCCTGCACCATGACCAGCATGGCTCTGATCTGCGCCAGCCCGGCCAGGATGTCCAACAGCAGGGGCACCGCGATGTTGTAGGGCAGGTTGGCGACGAGCCGCCAACTCTCAGCGCCGACGAGGCGCGGCGCCCAGGCGGCTAGCTCGGCAGCGTCGGCGTACACCACCTCGACGGGTCGTCCGTCGCACACCTCGGCGAGGGCCGCAACGAGGCGCCCGTCGACTTCGACGGCCAGAACCGTGGCGCCGGCGTCGGTGAGCGCCACGGTCAGCGCGCCGCAGCCGGGGCCGATCTCCACGATCCGCTCGCCGGCCGCCACGCCCGCCAGCCGGACGATCCGCTTCACCGTGTTCGGGTCGATGACGAAGTGCTGCCCCAGCGAGCGGCGCGGGCGCACCTCGTGGCGGCGCAGCAGCTCGGCGACCGCGGCGGCGCCGAGGGTCACCGGGCGACCTCGTTCAGCCGCCGGTTCGCAGGTGGCGCCCGCACACCGGCCACGGCTGGTCGCCGCGCTCCTCCCAGAGCCGGTAGGCCATGCGGTCCTGGTCGTGGGTCGTCGCCGCCGACGGCAGGATGCCGAGGAGCCGCGGGTAGTTCCGTCCGGCGACGGAGTCCCAGGTGTCGGGCCAGAACTGGTAGGCGCCGTAGTAGCGCCTGTCGGGGCTGACCGCCCCGTAGTTGCCGCTCGACTCGCAGAACCGGAGAGCCTCCCACTGCTCGGGTGTGGGGAACCCGGCCACGTCGGGCGGCACCGCCGGCTGATCGGCCGGGTCGAGGGACAGCACCGGCAGGTCGCTGTCGGCTGTCGTGGCGGCGGACTCCTCGGGCTGGACCTCCTCCGCCGCGGGTGGGGGGGTTGCCACCTCAGCCGGCAGCGTGTCGGCGGGCACGCCTTCGGGCGTCGCCTCGGTGGGCGGCGCCGCCTGATCCGCCCCGCTCGCCGCGGCGGCGACTGGCGGCGGATCGCCGGTGAAGACATGGCTGCAAGCAGGCCAGCGCGCCGGGCCCGACTCGATCCACAGGTAGTACGCCATGCGGTCTTGGTCGGCGGGAGTGGCCTCCGACGGCAGCACGCCGAGCAGGTCCGTGTAGCGCTGGGTCGCCAGGCGGTCCCAGGTGGCCACGGTGAACTGATACGCACCGAAGTGTTGCCCCGACGGATGCTCGAAGCCGTAATCACCCTGCGACTGGCACTGGCGCAAGGCCTCCCAGACCTCCGAGGCGGGGAATGTGCGCACCCCGCTGGTGTCGCCTTGGGCAGGCGTCGTGGGCGCCGCAGAGGGAGCGGTCTGCGCGGGCCGAACCGGCGCCGCCGCAGCGGTCGTGAACGGAGGCGGCGCCGCGGCGGTCGCCGGGGTTGCAGAGGAGGGCGCGGCGGCGGGCGCTGGAGCGGGCACCACTGCCGCCTCCGCAGCGGCTGCCGGAGCAGGCTCGGCGGCTTCCTGGCCGGGTCCGGCGTCGAGGGGCGCCTGCGTCTCGGATCCGCAGGCGACTGCCGCCACGAGCCCGGCGACGGCGAACGCCAGCGCCGCCACGGATCCACGCCGCCCTGGGGCGCGCCGCACGGCTGCCGCCGATGAGGATGGGGTGGGGCCAGCTCTGCGAACGGGCACGAGGGTACTCCGATCAGCCGAACCGACGAATCGCCGCCCTCGGCAGCGAGCGGCCTCAGCGGACCCCGAGACCCTCCAGCCCGAACGCCCGGCAGGCGTTGACCGTCGTGGTCGCCGCCAGCTCCGCCGGCGCGACGCGGCGCGCCTGCGCCACCGCGGCACCCACCACAGCCACGTTGGCCGGGCTGTTCGGCCGTCCGCGCAACGGCACCGGGGCGAGCAGCGGCGCGTCGGTCTCTACCAGCAGGCGGTCGGGGAGGCAGCGGACCGCCGCCTCGCGCACCTCCGGCGCCTTGGGGAAGGTGACGATGCCGCTGAAGGAGAGATAGGCGCCAATCTGTAGGGCGCGCTCGGCCTCCCGCGGCCCTCCGGTGAAGCAATGGAAGACGGTGCGCTCCGGCACGCCCTCAGCGGCGAGGACGGCGAACGTCTCGTCCCAGGCGGCGCGGCTGTGTATCACGAGCGCCAGGCCTGCCTCGTGCGCCAGCGCGATCTGCTGAGCGAACGCCCGCCGCTGCTCGGGGTGCGGAGAGTGGTTGTAGTGGTAGTCCAGTCCCGTCTCTCCCACCGCCACGACTTCCTCGCGCTCCAGCAACTCGGCGAGCCCGTCGATGCCGCCAGCGGCCTCATGGGGATGCACGCCCGCCGCGGCGCGCACGTCCCCGTGGCGGCTAGCGACGGCGGTCGCCTCCCGCGAGTCGGCCACGTCGATCCCGATGGCGATGACTGCGGCGACACCGGCTTGGCGCGCCGCTGCCAACTCGGCGTCGCAAGTCTCGAGGCGCAAGTGACAGTGCGTGTCTATCCACTTCGGCGCCGGCGCTGCGGCGTCGCCCGCGTCACCCACCGGCGAGCCGCCCGGCGCGCGCCGGCTCAAGCTCAATCGACGGCGAGCCGCGGGAATAGCGGCTCGCCGACCTCGACCCGCAGGCCCGGCGGATACTGCCCCCAACGCGCCGCGTCGGGCAGCCGGGCCGCGGCGGGATCGCCTTCTAGGCCGATGCGCCGCCAGAGTTCGGCGCAAGCGCCCGGCATGGCGGGGTGCGCCAGCACCGCCACGATTCGCAGAGCCTCCAGCGCGTCGCCGAGCACGACGTCGCGCTCGGGGCCGGGATCGAGCTTCCACGGCTGGCGGACCTGGAGGTACTCGTTGGTCTCCCGTACGAGCCGCCACGTCTCGGCGAGGGCGACGGAGGGCTGCACCCTGTCCCAGGCCGCCGCTGCCGCCTCGTAGACCTGCGCAGCGGTGCCGGCTAATGCGCTGTCGGGGCTAGGCGCGCTGCCGACGGTGCCGCCGGAACGGCCCACGATGGTGGTGACGCGCTGCAGCAGGTTGCCGAGACCGTTGGCCAGGTCGCTGTTGCAGCGCTGCACGAGCGCTTCGTAGCTGAAGTCGCTGTCGGGTCCGAAGGGGTTGTCGCGCAGCACCGAGTAGCGCAGCCCGTCGGTGCCGAGGCTGTCGGCCAGGTCGCTCGGCGCGATCTGCATGACGCTCGACTTGGCCATCTTGGCCCCGCTCACGAGCAGCCAGCCGTGAACGTGGAACCGCGGCATCGGCGCCACGCCCGCCGCCATCAGCATGGCGGGCCAGTAGACGCAGTGGAAGCGGATGATGTCCTTGCCGAGCAGGTGCCGCACGGCGGGCCACCAGGTGTCGAAACGTTCATCGTCGGTGCCGTAGCCGGCGGCCGTGGCGTAGTTGGTGAGGGCGTCGTACCACACGTAGAAGACGTGCTCGGTGTCCCAGGGCACGGGGATTCCCCACTGCAGGGAGGTGCGGGTGATCGACAGGTCCTCCAGCCCGCCGCGCACCAGCGCCCGCGCCTCATTGCGGTAGCGCTCGGGCGTTACGTTGTCGGGCACCTCCTCAAACCACTCCAAGAGCCGGTCCCGGAACGCCGAGAGCCGGAAGAAGTAGTTGTCCTCGGTCATCTGCTCCACGGGTCGCTCATGGATGGGGCAGATGCCGTCGAGCAGGTCAGCCTCGGCGAAGTAGGCCTCGCAGGACACGCAGTAGGCGCCCTCGTAGGTGTCCTTGTAGACGTAGCCGTTCTCGTAACAGCGCTCCAGCAACCTCTGCACGGCGGTGTGGTGGCGCGGCTCGGTGGTGCGAATGAAGTCGTCGTAGGCGATGTCCAGCAGGTCCCAAGCCTCCTTGAAGCGTTTGCTAGTCCGGTCCGCCTGCTCTTGAGGGCTGAGACCGTTCTGCTCGGCGGCGCGCTGCACCTTCAGGCCGTGCTCGTCGGTGCCGGTCAGGAAGAAGACCTCGTCGCCGTGCAAGCGTCGCCAGCGGGCGAGGGCGTCGCCGTTCAACGTCGTGTAGGCGTGGCCCATATGCGGCACGTCGTTGACGTAATAGATGGGGGTCGTGAGAAAGTAGCGGCCCACACAGCCACGATATCGCCGCCGGTCACGGCGCCTGCGGCGGCCGCGTCCGCGGGTCAGCAAGGCGGCGGTCGGGTCAACGGTCAGGTCAAGTCGAGTTTGCGGGCCTGCTCGTAGGCGCGCCGGCGGCTGACGCCGAGGCTGGCCGCCGCGGCCGAAGCGATGTCGCGGACCGAGGATTCCGGCGCAGCCGCTCTCTCGGCGCGCAGGGCCGCGACGATGGCTGCGTCATCGGCGGGCGCCGGCGGCGGGGCGCCCTCGACCACCAGAACGATCTCGCCGCGGAGCCCCGCGGCCGCCCAGTCGGCCAAGCCGCTGAGGGAGCCGCGCCAGATCTCCTCGTGCAGCTTGGTGAGTTCCCTCACCGCGGCGACGCGTCGCTCCGAGCCGAACGCCCGAGCCAGATCGGCCGCGGTGGCGGCGCAGCGTCGAGTCGATTCGAGCAGCACGACGGCGCGCTCGGAGGCGGCCAGTTCCGCCAGCCGCCGGTCGCGGGCGGCGCCGCGACGGGGCAGGAAGCCCTCATAGACGAACCGCCCGGCCACCAGACCGCTGAGGGCGACCGCGGCCAACGGCGCCGAGGGCCCCGGCACGATCGTCACCCGGCATCCCGCTGCGGCGGCAGCCTGCACGAGGCGCTCCCCGGGGTCGGCCACAGCCGGTGTGCCGGCGTCGCTCACGAGCACCATTCGGTCGCCTGCCACGATGCGCGCCACCAGCGGCGCCGCCGCCTCCGCCTCGGTGTGTTCGTTGACGAGCGCCAGTTCCTTGCCCGAGACGCCGACCGCCGAGAGCAGTTTGCGGGTGCGGCGAGTGTCTTCGCAGGCGATCACATCCGCGCTCGCCAGTTCCGCAGCGGCGCGCGGCGACAGATCGCCCAGGTTGCCGATCGGGGTAGCGACCAGCACCAGCGCAGCCTCGCCCGACATACCGCTAGTGCTGCACTTCGAGGACGGTTCCGACGGCGACACCCCAGCGCCGCAGGTTGCCGGCCTGCGCCTCCACGACGCTGCGGGCCGCTAGGCGCGGCAGACCGAGGCGCCACGGCCGCATCGTGACCAGCGCCAGCACCGTTCCGTCGGCGTCGCAATAGGCGACGTCGATGGCGAAGCGCATTCCGAGCGTGTGGACGGCGCGGGTGCGCGGCAGCCACAGCGCGCCGTCGATTTCGTCGCGGCCCAGCAGCCCCCGGGCGCGACGGGCGGCGCTGTGGGCCACTTCGAGGCTCGCCAGCACTCTGTCCCCGGAGACGAGCCACGGCATCCCTCCAGTCTGCCCGCCGGGGATCGGACACCACTGCGCGCCCGCTCCTGACACGCCCGGTGGGGCGGCTCGGCGCGCCAGGCAGCCGCCGCGGCGCCCGTGCCGGCGAGGCGCAGGGGTGTCACACCCAGGTGCTAGAACTACACGCATGGAACTCCCCGAGGTAGATCCCGGCGAAACCGCCGCCCACACCGCAGGCGACGACACCG
>VXNF01000088.1 GCA_009840735.1 Acidimicrobiia bacterium
TCCGTTACCTGTTGCCGGCGCTCGTCGTGGCGGTCTGCGCGGCTCTAGCCCTGCTCGGCCGACGGCGGCGGGCACGCGACCGGGCGGTGGAGAATCAGTCCGATCGGATCGCCGGCGCGGCGCGCCCGCCGAACCCCACCGATCCCGCCTCCGAGCAAGCTTGGTGGCGCCTGCACGCCAGCGCTTTCGATGACTGGATGAGCGACCACGAGTCCTTCCTCGAGCAGCTCGACTTCAGCGAGGCGCGCGCCGACCTTGACCTCTCCGAACGAATGGCGCACGAAGAGTTGGACATCGCCGGCGCCGCTCATCCCAACCCGCAGCGGCGCGCCCAACTCAGCGCTCTGCGAGCTGCCGCCCGATCCACCCTGGCCGCGCTCGCCCAGGGCGACTACGAGCGCGCCCGGCGCCACCACCTCGTCTACTGCGACTACAGGGATATCTGGCGGGAAAAAAGCCCCGCAGGTGAAAGCCCCGCAGGTGACAGCGACCGAGGGCCGACCGCCTGAGAGCCGACCGCCGCCTCAGGGCTGCGAGGCGGCGAAGGCGTCCGCCACTGCCTCTGCGATGGCAGCCATGCCGTCGTCGGTGGGGTGGATGCAGTCGAACGAGCTGATCCACGACCCGGGCGGATCGTCGGCGGAGCAGTAAGCACGGACCTGAACGCCGAGCACGGTCTCGACGGGCGCCCGCAGCCAGTCGGGCCCGAGGGCGTCGCCCGCCTCGTGGCCTTCGAACAACGAAGACGCCTCCACGAGCTGTACTCGCGGGCGGTGATGGGCCGCCGCCTGAGCCAGCGTGTCGTTCAAGGCCTCGTGGATCGACGCTGCCAGTTCAACGAAGCACGCCCCACCGCAGCCCGGCAGGCCCGTGGGGTTGGTCGCGGTGGGGTTGTAGTAGTCGGTGAGAACGATGCGGGCGTCGGTTCGGTCGACAAGCTCGTCTAGCAGGTACCCGACACCTCCGGCCACCGCGTCCAGCCGGCGCTGCACCTCGGCGCGGTCCAATGCGCCGCCGTCGAGGAACGACAGATCAACAACCCCCACGTCGTTGGCGCCGACGGTGAGCGTGACGTAGCCCGGGTTCAAGCGGACGGCCCAGTCGAGCTGGCTCCAGACGGGTTCGCCGAGGTCCTCGGGGGCGCCGGGGGGTCGCAGGGTCGGCCTCTCCCACAGGTCGCTGGTGGAGCTTCCGGCGCACGCCGCCAGCACGACCCGCGCCCCGGACGGTGCGGACCCCTCGGCGGCGAGGCGGTCCATCGCCAGCGCCGGGTACGCCGCGGCCGGCGCCCGCCAGCAGGGGTCGCCCAGCAGCACGTCGGCCAAGTCGAGCCCGAATCCCGCCGCCACCGAGTCGCCCAGCGCCACGAGCATGTTCGGGCGATGGCGGTGGCGGGCGACGAAGGTGACCGCGGCGGTGGCGGTGGCACCCTCGTCGTCGGTGACCGTCACCTGCGCTGCCCAGGTCCCCGCCACCGGAGGCACCCAGGAGAACGAGGCGCTGGCGCCGCCAGGTTCGCTGAAGCCGGGCGGGGGACGACGCCAGGTGATCTGAGTCACGCGGCCGTCCGCATCGCTGACGCTCAGACGGCCATCGAGACGGTCGCCGACCTGTCCCAGGATGTCCTCGACGACAATGGACGGCGGGCGGTTCGCCGGCTCGGTGGTCGTCGAGGGCGCTGCGGGGTTGACCGCGCCGGCCAGCCCGGTGCCGCCGTCGTCGGGGCAGCCGGTCGCCGCCACCGAGACCAGCGCGGCCACGGCCACCAGCAGCGTCGAACGAGCCCGCGCGGTGCCGGCCCCTCGCCCGGTTGTGTTCCCCCCGGCCCGCGCTAGCCTGATTGCCGACAAAATCGCTCTGGAATTACCGGCCACGCGACCACCGATCAAGGGAGGACACAGCAGCATGACTGTGCAACTGGGGGATGTCGCCCCCGACTTTACGGCAGACACCACCGAGGGCAGCATCAACTTCCACGAGTGGAAGGACGGCAGTTGGGCCGTGCTGTTCTCGCATCCGAAGGACTTCACGCCGGTGTGTACCACCGAGTTGGGCTACACCGCCAAGCTCCAGAGCGAGTTTGCCGCCCGCAACGTAAAGGTCATCGGGCTCTCCTGCGACTCGGTGGAGGATCACCGGGCGTGGTCGCAGGACATCCTCGACACCCAGGGCATCTCGCCCAACTTCCCGATGATCGGCGACCCCGACGCCACGGTGGCGAACCTCTACGGCATGATCCATCCCAACGCCAGCGACACCATGACGGTCCGCTCGGTGTTCGTGATCGGCCCCGACAACCTCGTCAAGCTGACGATCACCTACCCGGCGAGCACCGGGCGCAACTTCGACGAGGTGCTGCGGGTCATCGATTCCCTGCAGCTCACGGCCCACCACAAGGTGGCCACGCCGGTGAACTGGCAGCACGGCGAAGACGTGATCATCGTGCCGGCGCTCAGCAACTCCGAAGCCGCCGAGCGCTTCCCCGGCGGCTGGGACGAGCAGAAGCCGTACCTGCGGGTGGTCGCCCAGCCGACTGGCTGAGGCCACCGCCTCTCGCTCCAACACCGCCGCGCCCCCGGGTTCTTGCCCCGGGGGCGCGACGCGTCCCGCCGCAAGGGCGACCCGAGAGCGCGCCGATGAGCCGCGCGCCGAGACCCCCGGCCCGCCGGCGCGACGCGGCACTGCATCCGCGGACGGTCAGCTGGACGTAAGTAAGCCGTCGGCGGTTCTATCGATGACCGCAACGGGGCCGAAATCCCCGCCGGTAGGATCGCCGGGTCCAAGACAGCAGAGCGTGGAGGCCGCGGTGGCAGGATGGCGAGAGCAACGCAGGGCCAACGGCGCGGCGGCGCGTGCCATCGGGGCCGTGAAGATCTACGGCAAGGGCGAGACCGAGGTGCGCGCCCTCGACGGCGTGGACGTCAGCTTCGACGCCGGCGAGTTGACCACCATCATGGGGCCGTCCGGGTCGGGCAAGTCCACTCTCATGCACTGCATGGCCGGCCTCGACGACGTCACAGACGGGCGGATCTTCATCGGCGACACCGAACTCGGCAGCCTCAACGAGCGCGAACTGACTCTGCTGCGCCGCCGGCAGGTCGGCTTCATCTTCCAGGCCTACAACCTGCTGCCCACCTTGACGGCGCTGGAGAACATGACGCTGCCCATATCTCTGGCCGGGGAGGAACCCGACAGCGCCTGGCTCTCCGAAGTAGTCGAAGCGGTCGGCCTGGCGGACCGTCTCACCCACCGGCCCAACGAGCTGTCGGGCGGCCAGCAGCAGCGGGTGGCCGTGGCGCGGGCGCTCGTGAGCCGCCCAAGCATCATCTTCGCCGACGAGCCCACCGGGAACCTGGACTCCCGCACCGGCGCTGAGGTGCTCGAGTTCCTGCAGCGGGCCTCCAAGGACCTCAACCAGACCATAGTGATGGTGACCCACGACGCCGGCGCCGCCAGCTACAGCGACCGGATCGTGTTCCTCAACGACGGCCAGATCTCCGACGAGATGCGAGACCCGAGCGTCGACCGAGTGCTCGACGTGGTAAGGAACCTCGGTGCCTGAGTCGCCGGCACACCACCGCCGAGGCGGCGCTGCGGCGCGGACCGAACGCTGAGCCGTCGCCATGTTCCTGCTGCGACTCACACTCAAGAACATTGCCAACAGGAAGTTCCTGTTTCTGGGCACGGCGCTGAGCGTCGTGCTGGGAGTCGCCTTCGTGGTGGGCGTCTTCATCGTGACCGACAGCCTGCGCGCCACCTTCGACGACATCGCCGACGACATCGCCGGGTCGATCGACCTCCGGGTGCGCAGCCAACTCGAGTTCGGCGACCGGCTGAACGCGCCTGAGGTGCCAGTCGCGGTCGCGGATGAGATCGCCCGGGTCGACGGCGTCGCCGCGGTCACCGGCGGCGTGGCAGCCTGGAACGTGGTCATCATCGACGAAGAGGGCGAGCCGCTGGAATCGCTGGGACCGCCGCAGTTCGGCGTGAGTTGGTCCGACGAGGAGGCTCTGACCGAGCTGTACCTGGCCGAGGGCCGCCCGCCCGCCGACTCCGGCGAGTTCGCTGTCAACTCCGGAACCGCTGAGTTCGCCGATCTCGTAATCGGCCAGACGTACCGGGTCAGCCTGCCCGAGGGCACCCGCGCCTTCGAGCTCGTGGGCACGGTGAACTGGGCCGACCCCGACGAAGACCAGTCCCAGGGCGTGCAGTTCTCGGTCTTCGACCTCGCCACCGCCACCGAACTGTTGAACGCCGACGGGGGCTGGGACGAGATCCTCGTGGACGTGGACCGCCAGGCCGACATCGCCTCCGTGGCCGCCGCGATCGAGCAGGCATTGCCTGCCGATCTCGACCTCGAGGTGCTCACCGTCGAGGAGGTGGCCGAGGAGCAGAGCGCCGAATTCGACGGCTTCATCACGATCTTTCAGAACATCCTGTTGGCCTTCGCCATCATCACGCTCGTCGTCTCGGCCTTCTTGGTGAACAACGTGTTCTCGATCGTGATCGGCCAGCGCATCCGCGAACTGGGGCTGCTGCGGGTCGTCGGCGCCACCGGCGTGCAGATCCGCCGCTCGGTGCTCGGTGAGGCCGCGGTCGTGGGCCTGATCGCCACGGGACTCGGCCTCGCCGGCGGCATCGGCGTGTCCGCAGCCCTGAAGGCCATTTTCGGCGCCCTCGGCGGCGACCTGCCCATCGATCCGCTGCTGATGACGGGCCGCACCGTCGGTGTGGCCGTTGCCATCGGCGTCGGCATAACCCTGCTGGCCGCCCTGTCGCCGGCGCTGAAGGCCCGACGGATCACGCCCGTGGAGGCCCTGCGGGACGACGCCAGGCTCTCCACCCCCGTCGTCGCCCGGCGGCCAGTGCTCGGCGGCCTGGCCCTCGTCGCCGGCGTGGTGCTGCTGGCGCTGGGCCTCGCGGCGCCCGACTGGCCGGCGCTGATCCCGCTGGCGCTGGTAGCCGCTGTCCTGGCCAACTGGGGCGGCAAGCGCATCGTCTGGTGGGCGGGCAGGCTGGGCGTGGCCGCCGTGGGCTTGGCGCTGCTGCTCACCGCGGTGTTCGCCGACCTGGGCACGGTCCACCTGCTGGTCGCCCTGGCGATCGGCGTGTTGACGGTCTTCGTGGGCATCAACATGACGAGCCCGCTGTTCGCCCGTCCGATGGCGCGGGCGCTCGGTGCCCCGCTGGCCCGCATCGACGGCATGCCCGGCCACCTGGCGCGCCAGAACGCCGCCCGCAGCCCGCGCCGCACTTCCTCCACCGCGGCCGCCCTCATGATCGGGTTGGCCCTGGTGGTGACCGTCAGCGTCGTGGCCGACTCGCTCAAGGCCACCTTCTCGCGGGTGCTGGACGAGCAGGTCAACGCCGACTGGCTCATCTGCATCGGCAACTGCGCCGACCAGTTCAGCGGTTTCAGCCCCAACCTGGCCATCGATCTCGACGCGCTCCCCGAGACGCGCTCGGTGGTCTCCTATCGGGTCTTGGCAGAGGCCTTCCGCACCGGCGACGGGTCGGTCCACGGGCTGACGGCGGTGAACACGTCGGAGTTGGACGCCCACCTCGACGTGGACCCCGTCGCAGGCACAGTGAGAGATCCCGGTCCGAACGACCTGCTGGTCCACGTCGAGCAGGCGGATACCTACGGGCTATCGGTCGGCGACAGCCTGGCGGTGGAGGTCATCGGCGGCGAGCGCGCCGACTGGGTCGTGGCCGGCATCTTCGAAGACTCAGCCGTCGCCGGGGAGTGGGTCACTTCCGCCGAGACCTGGGATCGCTACTTCGACACGAACGTGGACCTGTTCCTGTCGGTGCTGGCCGCCGACGGCGTCGCCCTCGACGTGGCGCGGTCCGCCATCGACGACGTGGCCGAGGGCTACCCGCAGGTCACGGTGCGCTCGCGCGAGGAGTTCCGTGACGCGCAGACCGACCAGATCGACCAGGCCCTGATCATTGTGAACGTGTTCTTGGGCCTGTCGCTGGTGATCGCCGTGCTGGGCATCGTGGCCACCTTGGCGCTGTCGGTTGTGGAACGCACTCGCGAGCTGGGCCTGCTGCGGGCGGTGGGCATGACGCGGGGCCAGATGCGCCGCATGGTCTGCTGGGAGGGCCTCGTGGTGGCCGTCTTCGGCGGCATCCTGGGCATCGCGCTCGGCGTGGCCTTCGGCGTGCTGGCGTCGGACATCATCCCCGACTCCGTCGTGGACACACTCTCGATCCCCGGCGGGCAGATCATCATCTACCTCGCCGTCGCCGCC
>VXNF01000025.1 GCA_009840735.1 Acidimicrobiia bacterium
AGGCATATGAATCAGTATATCTCAAACCCTACCGTTCGCCTGTCAGAATAGAAGTTTTGGTGCTGCAGATTAGAAGTCGTCAGTCCGCTCAGGCTCTTCCCCTCAGCTCCTTGGGCAGTGGCTTGCTGTGTACGACGACGAGCTTTTTGTTGGCGCGGGTGAGGCTGGTGTAGAGCGACCCGTGCCGGCCGAGGTTCTTCTTGAAGTCGGTCGGCTCAACCACCACCACGCCATCGAACTCCAACCCGCGGGCATCCACCGGTCTTGCCAGCATGACTCGCTGTTGCGGCTTTCTCGGACCCGTGGCTGGTGTCAGTTCGAGAATCCGATTCCCTGAGTGCGATTGACGCCACCCGCATTCGTAGAATCGCTGCCGGATCGCATCGAGGTCTTGCGGGTTCCAGCCGATCACGGCTGCGTATCCCTCCGAGAACTCCTCGGTCAGCGCTCGGGCTCTCTCGAACGCCCTCGGAATGACCTGGGTCGATCCCACGCGTTGGCAGTCAACAGATGACTCGTCACCCAGCCTGAGGGCTGAGACTGTACGTTCGCTCTTGGGGAGTAGCCGAGCCGCGTAGTTGAGAATCTTGACATTCGAGCGGAAACCCGTGGCAAGAGCCATGACCTCGAGGGGCGACTCGTCGGGATTCGAGAGTTCGAGTCTGTCCAAGAGAACGCTCCAAGACTCCCAGGTGAAATCCGCTCGACGCTGATTCATGTCGCCGAACAGCGAATAGGTGCCGCCGTCATTCAAGAGCTTGTCGACGGTCCACCATTCTGCGCCGCGCACGTCCTGCACTTCGTCGACGATTATGTGTTGGTATCGGCGGAAACTTCGTGACTCTTCTGTGAGCAGTCCGATGCAAGCGAGGAGCAGGACATACGACGGGTCCTTCAACGCGTTCTCGAAGTTTCGTGCCTCTCGAAGCCACGTATTGCGCTCGGAGTCCTCTGGGTTGACGGCGTCGCTAGCGTTCTGCACGATCTTGTTGAATGTGAGTTGGCGTCTGTCTTTCTCGGAGTTGAGCTTGGACAGCCTTGGTCCAAGCACCTCAACAGTTCGGTGCGCGGTTCGACCGATTGCCCAGTCGGTCTCGAAGTATTGCTGATCGTCGCGATGCAGAGGCAGTTTCCCCTCGCGCGCAAGCTTTCGAACGATTGCTTCGAGGCTCAAGACGTCCACCCCGGTCGCTCCGCTCTCTGCAAGGACACCGGAGACATGGGCACCCCACTCGTCGGTTGGGCCGATCAGGGCGACGCTCCCGAGTCGCCGGTGGCCTGTCTGTCGCTCGTCGTGTTCGGGATGGGTGAGCCAGGCGGCGCGGTGAGCGGCGATGATCGTCTTGCCTGTGCCGGGGTGACCTTGGACTGCCAAGTGCTCGGCGGCATGCCATGTGACGTAGCGGTACTGATCGGGTTGGAGGGTGGCGAGAACCGTTTGCAGCCGGTCGGTTCGGGGCGCCTCGAGCGAGTCGATGACCAAACTGTGAGCGCGGAGGCGATCGCTCGGCGGCGTCGGCCCCGGCTCGGAGCCCTCGATGTCGCGTACCTCAGGGTCAGACGGGACTGGAATCGGGTCGCGGGGTTCGCCCGCTGGCTCGGGCCGTGCGGTCCCCACGAGCGGGGGAGCGGCGGGCGGGCCGGGTGGCCGACCGGCGCTGGCGGCGCGCTGCGGGGGTGGTGTGTCATCGAGGGGCTCAGGCGCACTCCGCTCGGGCGATGGCGGAGCAGAAGTTTGGGCGCGTTGCGGGGTTCGGGGCTCATCGCTCGGAGCGTCTGATTCGCTTCGCCTCGGCGGAGGGGGCGGCACGGCTGGCGCCGCGGCTGCTCGGGGAAACGGCGAGAGCGGATCGGTGCCCGGTTCGAGATCGTCGGCAAAGTCGACGATCCTGTTTCCAGCGTGGCCGAACGTCCGGCGAATACGTAGAGCATTCGGGTCGGGCGCGTATTGCACGTCCATCCGGGAGCCCGGCCTCCAGTCGGTTCCTAGGTAGTGCGGTTTGGCCAGTTCCGCGGCCCAACTCACGACGAGCATCGAATCCCCGCATTCGCAATGTGCGGTGCCGACGTAGTAGTCCCGGAGGTAGCCGAGGTCATCGCGGGCAACGTCGAACGACACGCGTCCGACCAAGTAACCGTCCGTATTGGGCTTGAGCGGCTTCGGTTGTCCGGCCCCGGTCCAGATTGTGTTGGCGGGGGCGGCGATCTCGCCGTCGCTTGGCGTCCGCGGAGCGTTCTCTTCCGCCAAGCACCGCCGGTAGTGCTCGTTCCTCGCTTGCTCGAAGGCGAGCGAGTCCTCGTAGTTGCTGGCGCGGGTCATCGGGTTACCTCCAGTGCGCAGAGGGCTATCTCCTGTAGTTGGATTGCTCCGGCTCGGGCTTGTTCGATCTGTAGGCGGGCCTCCGCGTAGCGATGCTCCTGGTTGCTCAGCTGCACCTCGAAGAGGGGGATGGTCTCGGGCTTGTTGATCCGTCGAAGGGTGTCGATTTTCTGGCGGATGCCGTCCATTCGGCGTTGGTGGGTGTCAGCTAGGCCGGCGAGGCGGGTTTCGACGAGGCGATCGTTCTCGGCGGTCCGGCGATCCTGTTCGGTTCGGTGCTTGGTGGCCAGCAGTCGGTCGCACGCCCGGACGTGGCGCGCCGTCCACGCGGGGCCGTTCGGGGAGGCGGGTTCGAGCGCGGCCTCGGCCAGGTTCGCCAGCAGCACGGCGCCGGGCAACTCGACGGCGGGCGCTGGCTGCCCGTCAGCGGTCACCGCCGCGGTCCAGAGTTCGGTGGCGGGGCGGACGCCGTCCCAGCGGGCGACCGTCACCAGCACCAGATACCAGCCGGGTGCGATCTCGGCGCTGCGGACACGAGCCGCGCCGAACGCCCGCTGGGCAGCCCGCGGGATGCGCAAGGCGGCTCGCACGAGGGGATGGTTGGCGCCCAGCAGGTCGACGCTCTGCTGCCGGGCCGTCTCCTGGTCGAGGCAGAGCGTGATCTCGTCCTCGTTGCGCAAACGGGCGCGGTATGCGGCGACTTCGGACTCGGAGCGTTCCCGGTCGCTGCTGAGGCCCAGCAGGTGCTGGGCCATCTCGGCGTTGCCCCGCAGGTGCAGCCACGGGCCTTCGGCGCTGCGGCGACAGACGGCGCCGGGCGCCGCGGCGGCCCAGTCCTCCAGCAGCCACGCCAACTCGGGCTGACCCACGTAGCGGCCCGAGAGCCGGACCTCGTTCTCGAAGCCGTCCACGTCGGCGCGGTCCAACACGTTCAGTGCCTCAGCCGCCTCCTCCACCTGCTGTTGGATGCCGGCGCGGATGTTCTGCGCCACCAGGGTCGCCTCGATCTGCGCCAGGCGCTGCTCTGGCGTCAGCGAGAAGTCGAACATCGTTCGCCGTATGCCCGGCAGCTCCGAGCGCAGGATCGGCTCCAACTCGCCGATCGAGGCCTCGAAGACTCCGATCCGTTCGTGGACCCGGGCGATGATGTCGCTTTCGATGGTGCCGGGAGTGTGGAAGTTGAGAATGTGGATCAGCTCTTCGGTCTGGCCGAACCGGTCGATGCGGCCGATGCGCTGCTCCACCTCCATGGGGTTCCAGGGCAGGTCGTAGTTCACCACCGCTGAGCAGAACTCGAAGTCCAAGCCCTCGCCGGCGACCCGCGTGGCCAGCATCACGTCGTAGCGGCCCTCGCGGAAGCGCTGCATCAGCTGCGGGCGGTCGGCCTGCGGCACGCCACCGTGCAGCTCGCAGACCCGGAACCGGCTGTCCGGCTCCAAGCGCTCCCGCAGGTAGGCCAGCGTGGCGCGCGAGAACGTGAACACCAAGGTCTTGCGGTCCTGACGGACGATTGCGTCGAGTGCCGCCACGAACCTGTCGAACTTGGTGTCCACCTCGCCCAGCGCCTCGGCTGCGGCCCGCACGTCACCGGGCGGGAACTCCCAGGACCGGTCAGCGGCGGGACCTGTTGGCTCGCCCGAGCCCGCGACCGACGAGAGGTCGTCGTCTTCGGGCTCGTCGAAGGTGCCGTCCTCGTCGCCCCAAGGCTCTGGCGACGGGCCGGCGTCCCAGCCGAGAACCTGACGCTTGGTGGCCTGCAGGCACGAGCCCGCCAGGCGCAGCGGCATCTGGCCGACGAAGCCGACCGGCATGTCGAGCTCCCGGGCCTTACAGACCTGCCAGAGGTACACGGCTTCGTACAGGCGGCGCTCCGCGTCGGTGAGGTCCACGGCTACGGTCCACGGCTGGCGGATGGTGTTGTCCTCGGCCACGTCGACCTTGCGTGTGCGGGTGACGATGCTGGCCAGAGAGTTCAGCTCGGCGATGAGGCGTCTGGCCTCGGCCCGCTCGGCCGGCCCCAGCGGGGCGCCAGCCAGCAGCTCCTCCAGCCGCTCGAACTCGGGACGGCCCGAGACCGTCGAGCCGAACGCCAGATGAGGGATCGATTGAAGCGTCGCCGTCAGGCTGGCTGGCGTGGCGTCGGGGCTGCCCAGCATCACCGAGACGCGGTGCAGCACGGCGTTGGGCTCTAACCGCCGCGCCAGCGTGTGCGGATCGTCGAAATCGCCGGCGTCCAGCAGGTTCAGCAGGTTGAACAGGTCGCGGTTACCGAGGTTCAGCGGCGTTGCCGACAGGAACAGCAGCGTGCCTGCCCAGACAGTCAGCAACTCACCGAGTGCGTAGCTGCGAGTGCCGAGGTTGCGCAGCGCGTGGGCTTCATCCACGACGATCAGGTCGAAGTGGGGGGCGAGGGCGCCGATCTGCTCAAGGCCGGGCCACTTTCGTAGCCGCTCGAGGGAGCACACCCCCCGCCAGCGGGCGGGCACGGCGTCTCGTTCGAGCTGGTCCTTCAATTCCTCGAGTCGGGCGGCGTCCAGCTCCTCGGTCTCGTAGCCGAACCGCTGACGCATCTCGTCGCGCCACTTGCCCACGAGACCGGCCGGGCAGACCACCAGCACCCGGTCGGCGGCGCCGCGGGCGTCCAGTTCGGTCCAGACGAGGCCCGCCTCGACGGTCTTGCCGAGACCCACCTCGTCGGCGATCAGCATCGCTGAGCGATCAGCGAACGACCGAGAGGCGCTGGGATGTGCCGCCCGGTCGTCTCCGGGAGCTGTTGGCCCCATCCGCCGGGCGGTCAAGCTGTGCCCAGCGGTCTGCAGCAGCTTCATGACCGGGATGAACTGGTAGGCCCGAAACATCGTCCGGGTGGCGCCGAAGGAGTAGACGGTGTCGGTGAGGTTCTCGCGCAGCTTGGCGCGCGTGAGCGTGGCCGCCACTTGGCGCACGTCGCCGGGCGGCTCGCTGACCCAGCCCTCGGGACCCTCGTCGGACGCCGCGGGGGCCAAACCGCTCTCCCACACCCACCGGCAGGCACCGTCGAGTCGAATCCGGTATCGCCATGTGCCTTCGACGTAGCTACGGCGGCTGATCGCCGTTTCGCGCTCACCGGGGACGGTCTGCACGTTGTCGTGCAGTGCGAAGCGGGGCTTGGGGATTAGGTCTGCCGAGTCCCAGTAGTGCTGTAACCAGGCGAACGCGCTGGCGCCGAACGAGTTCTCGGTCCCTCTGAGCGGGCCGCGCTGGGGACCGAAGGGGGCGGTTCCGTCGGTCACCAGCATCACGGCGCAGCCGGCGGGGATGCGGAATCGGTAGTTGCCGGTGGGAAGCGACTCCGACGCTTCTGGCGCCTGGCGATGGCGGCAATCGGCCACCTGCTCAAAGCCGTCGGGCAGCCCTTCGCCTTCGTCGAGCGGCTCGCCTACCAGCAGAAACTGTGTGGCTGCCGACTCCCCCAGGAATGTCGAGGCGTCGGCCAGGACGGGGTGATACTCGAAGTCGTGTTCGGCTGAGACCATCGCAGTATTCCTGTCGTCGGGCTGGGCGAGTGGCGGGCGAAGATCGGTCGTTTCGGGGTCGCGACGCAAATCCTCCTCCTCCTCCTCCTCCTCCTCCTCGTCTTCGATGAGTGGCCATTCTTGGCTGAGGACGCCGAGGTCGATTAGCGGCTGCT
>VXNF01000066.1 GCA_009840735.1 Acidimicrobiia bacterium
GCGTGAACGCCAAATCATTCGACGCCGACGGCGCCACAACCGCCACCCGCAACGGTCCCGACGGCATCGGGGACGGCTCCGGCTCCGGCGGGGCATCGTCGGAGGCCGCCGGCGGCGCCTCTGTCTCCGCGGGCGGCGCGGGAGGCGGCGCCCCAGCGGAGGTGTCCTCGTCGTCGCCGCCGCAGGCCGCGGCGACCAGCGCCACCGCCAGCAGCGCCGCGAGCAGTCCGAAGCGCTTGGTGTGTCGTGTGGACTTTCTCATCTGTGGTCCCCTTGTCCTGTGCTGTTGCCCTGTGCCGTTGCCCGATGCCTCTCCGGCAGGTGTCCGCCGGGTTCCCAGAGCGTACGCCAAATGCCCCCGCCGGAGTATTCGCCCCGAAGAGTCCGCCGGTCTCGACCGGCTAGTGCTCGGCGCCGCGCCGGAATGGGCGGGTCAGCGCGGACGGCGCGCCGATGCGGTGGGTGACGACCACCAAGGCGATGATCGTCACCGCCGCCGGCGCCATCTCGGTGAGCTGCGCCGCCGCCCCGCTCAGGATGCCCAGCGTCTTCCACTGCAGCACCGCCGCGGTCACGAGGCTGAACAGCAGCGAGCCTGCCAGGACCCCCAGCGGCCGCCAAGCCCCGAAGTACACCAGCGCCACGGCGATGAACCCCATGCCGTTGGTCATGTTCTGGATGAAGATGCCCTTCTCCAGCGCCAGCACCGCGCCGGCGGCGCCGGCTAGGGTGTTGCCGATCAGGATGGTGCCGTAGCGGGTGCGGGCCACGCTGACCCCCAGGCTGTCGGCGGCCGCCGGCGTCTCCCCGACGGCCCGGACGTTGAGCCCGAAGGTGGTGCGGTTGACGAGCAGGGTCACCGCCGGTACCAGCAGGAACGCCAGATAGATGACCAGGCTGTGGTTGTAGAGGTCCGGGTAGGGGATGTCCGGGCGGCCCTCGGGGAGCGTGAAGTCGAAGAGGCCGTCGAAGGCCAGGATGGGGCGCGGCGTGCCCACGAGCTGGCGGAACAGCAGGTCGCTGAACCCCAGGCCGAAGAGGTAGATGCCGATGCCGCTGATGCCCTGCTCGGCGTGCAGCGTGACGGTGATAAAGGCGTAGACGAGCCCCATCGCCATGCCGATGCCGAGCCCTACCAACAGCCCGTACCACGGCTGGCCGGTCTCCACGGTGGTGTAGTAGGCCCCGAAGGCGCCCAGCAGCATGACGCCGTCGACGCCGAGGTTCAGCACGCCGCTGCGCTGCCCCACGCTCTCGCCCACCGCGGCGATGAGGTACGGCGTGGCGAGGCGAATGGCGGCGGCCACCGTCGCCACGAGGGTGGCCAGGGTGAAGAAGCCGCTCCAGCCGCTGCGGGCCTGGGCGAACACCTCCACGGCGGCGCCGTCCAGCAGGGCGAGTTGGGCGATCACGGCTGCCCCGGCTCGCCGGAGGGCGCTGTCGGGGCGCCGGCGGTCTCGGGCGGGGCGCTGTCGGCTCGATCACTCCCGGCGGCGTCGAGGCGCTCCACCACGCGGCGCGCCCAGCGCACCGCCCGGTCGCTGGAGACCACGAACACCACCACGAGGCCGCTGAGCGCCACGACCAGCGGCGTCGCCACCTGCACCGCCCGCTGCAAGGCGTTGGCGCCCACGAGCAACCCACCGAAGAGGATGGCGGCGGGGATGGTCCACAGCGGATGCAGCCCCCCGAACAGGGCCGCCACAATGCCGTTGAAGCCGGCCAGCTGCGTGAAGCCCGCCGGGCCGCTCTCGACGCTGAGCCGGTGGGCGACCGAGGAGAACACCAGCACCGCGCCGCCGAGACCCGACATCATGCCGCTGAGCGTCAGCGCCTGCACGATCCTGCGCTCCACTTTCATGCCGGCGTAGCGGGAGGCGTCCCGGCTTCCGCCCACGGCCCGGATCTCATAGCCGAGCGACGTGCGCCACAGCAGGAAGAACACGGCCACAGCGACGGCGGCGCCGATGACGATGCCGAGGTTCATCTGCGTGTCGCCGAGCAGGATCGGCAGGTCGGAGTTGGGCGAGAGCCGTTTGGTCTGGGCGATGTGGTTGCCGGCCTCCACGGCGGCCTTGTCGATCATCGGCCCTAGCAGCAGGTACTGCATCATGTACCCCGCCACGATGTTGAGCATGATCGTGGAGAGGATCTCGTTCACGTTGGCGTAGGCCTTCAGCACGCCGGGGATGAAACCCATGCAGGCCCCGCCGACCGCGCCGGCGATCAGCGCTAGGGGCAGGAGCACCCCGCGGTGCAGCCCCGGCAGCGCCAGCACCACGACGGTGGCCAGCAGCGCGCCGGCGATGATCTGTCCCTCCCCGCCGATGTTGATCACCGAGGCCCGAAAGGCGATGCAGATGCCCACGCCCACAAGCAGCAGCGGCGTGGCCTTGACGGTGGTGTCGGCGAACTCGCTGATGCCGCCGAAGGCGCCGGTGAACATGGCGCGGTAGCCCTCGACGGGATCGCCGCCGAACCCCCAGACCATGGCCGCTCCGACGAGCAGCGCGGCGGCGGTGGCGGCCAGCGGTACCAACGGGCCCATGACACGCCGGATGACACGCTGGAGGACCCAGTCGTTGATTCGTGCATCCACCGTCACGGTCGCAGCTACCGTCCCTGTTCGCCCCAGCGCCGACGCTCCACTCTAGGGAGCGGGCGCGCCCCCCGCCCGCCGGGGCCGCCGAGGGGCGCGGGTAGCCTCGGGCCGAGCGATATGTCACCGGTCGACCTGCGCGCACGCGCCCGTTCCCGCTCGCAGTTCACCGCGGCGGTCGGCGAGGTGGCCGGGCGGGCGGCGGTGGTGGCGCGGCTCGGTGCCGAGGAGTCTGACCGCGCCATCACGCTGGACGCCGGCGAAGCGCTGCGAGCGGCCGTCGAGCTGGCGCTGGAGAAGCGGCTGCCGATCGTCGGGTTCGTTTCGGCCACCGGTCCCGACGTGGCCGGCGGCATTACCTCGGTCCACGGCTGGGGCGTGGCGGCGCGCGCCTTGGTCTCGGCCTCGGGTGTCGTGCCGATCCTGCTGTGCGTGACCGGCCCGATGCTGTCGGGGCCGGCGCTGCTGTTGGGCGTCGCCGACCTGGTCGTCATGGCTGAAGAGACCTTCGCCTTCGTGAGCGGGCCAGCCATGGTGGAGCAGTTCACCGGCGTCCCTACCGCCGCAGACGACCTCGGCGGGGCGGCGATGCACGCGGCCCGCAGCGGCGTGGCCGCCCTCGTGGTGGCCGACAGCGCCGCCGCCGAGGCGGTCGGGAGACTGCTGCGATTCCTGCCCTCCCACGTGGACGAGATCCCCCAGCGCCTGCCGACCGACGATCCGCCCGACCGCGCGGTGCCGGAGCTGGCCGAAGTCATCCCCGAGTCGGCTGTCGGCGGCTACGACGTGCGCGCCGTGCTGGCGTCGGTGGCCGACGACGCCGCGGTGACCGAGCTGCGCGCCGGCTGGGCGCCCAACCTGGTGACCGCCCTCGCCGCCATCAACGGCCACCCCGTTGGCATGGTGGCCAACCAGCCGCAGCACCTCGCCGGCACCCTCGACATCGCCGCCTCGCAGAAGGGGGCGCGGTTCGTGTCGTTCTGCGACGCCTTCAACCTGCCGATCGTGACCTTCGTCGACACGCCCGGCTTCCAGCCCGGCAAGGACCTCGAGTGGCGGGGCATGATCCGCCACGGCGCGCAGCTGGCCTTCGCCTACGCCGCCGCCTCGGTGCCGCGGATCTGTGTGACGCTGCGCAAGTCCTACGGCGGGGCCTACATCGTGATGGACTCCCGCTACATGGGCAACGACATGGCCTACGCTTGGCCGACCGCCGAGATTGCGGTCATGGGCGCCAAGGGGGCCACCGAGATCCTGCACCGCAAGGCGGAGGCCGCCGAGCGGGCCGCCCTCGAGGAGGACTACGCGGCGCGGCTGTTGAACCCCTACCGCGCCGCCGAAGGTGGCTCGGTGGACGCCAT
Source organism: Acidimicrobiia bacterium (assembly GCA_009840735.1). Lineage (GTDB taxonomy): Bacteria > Actinomycetota > Acidimicrobiia > Acidimicrobiales > CATQHL01 > VXNF01. Next base: position 3,961 of record VXNF01000066.1, read on the forward strand.
CATCGATCCCGCCGACACGCGCCGCGAGGTGGCCGACGCGCTGGCGCTGCTGGCCTCCAAGCGGGAGGAGATCCCCGCCAATCGCCACAGCAACACGCCGCTGTAGCCCGCTAGCCTGCGCTTTTTCCCGAGGTTGCGAATCTCGGTATCATCGGTTGGGTTCGGATGTCCCCGCCACCGCAGGCCGCGTCGGCGGCGCGTCGGCCAGCGGGGCGCTCGGCGGGCCTGGCGGGGGCCGGCCACGGGACGCCCGGACCGCAGAACCGGAAAGGCAGACGGAATTTGACCGAGTCCATCACGATCACCGACAACCGCACCGGCGAATCGGTCGAGATCCCGATCCTCAATGGCGGCGTGGACGCCGGCGGCTGGGCGAAGCTGCTGGGCAACGTGTGGTTCTCCGACGACGCCTTCAGCCACACCGCCATCGGCGACAGCGCCATCACCCAGATCGTGGGCGCCGAGGGCATTCTGCGCTACCGGGGCTATCCCATTGAGCAGCTGGCGCGCCGATCCACCTACCTCGAGGTGGCCTATCTGCTGCTCTTCGGCGAGCTGCCGACGCCCCAGCAGTTCGACGACTGGCGGGAGGAGATCACCCTCCACACCTACATCCACGAGAACTTCCGCAAGCGCTTCATGGAGTCGTTCCGCTACGACGCCCACCCGATGGGGGTGTTGGTCTCCTCGATCGCCGCGCTCTCGACCTACTACCCCGAGGCCAAGGACGTGGAGGACCCCGACGCGCGGATGCGCCAGATCGTGCGGCTCATCGCCAAGGTCCCGACCATGGCCGCCGCCGCGCACCGCTTCTCGATCGGCATGCCGTTCGTCTACCCCGACAACGAGTTGGACTTCACCTCCAACTTTCTTTCGATGATGTTCCGGGTGGCCGAGCCCCGCTACCACTGCCATCCGGCGGTGCGCCGGGCGCTGGAGATGCTGTTCATCCTGCACGCAGACCACAGCCAGAACTGCTCCACCACCACCGCCCGCGTCGTGGGCAGCGCGCACGCCGATCCTTACTCGGTGGTGGCCGCCGCCTGTGCGGCCCTCTACGGGCCCCGCCACGGAGGCGCCAACGAGGCGGTGCTAGCGATGCTGCGCCAGATCGGCAGCTACGAGAACGTGGGGCCGTACATCGCCGCGGTGAAGGCCGGCAAGCACCGGCTCATGGGCTTCGGCCACCGGGTCTACAAGAACTACGACCCGCGGGCGAGAATCATCAAGGAGGCCGCCGAGCAGGTGTTCAACCTGGCGGGCCACAGCCCGCTGCTGGACATCGCCATGAAGCTGGAGGAGGCGGCCCTAGCCGACGACTACTTCGTCAGCCGGCGGCTGTACCCCAACGTGGACTTCTACTCGGGCCTGATCTATGAGGCGCTGCAGTTCCCCACCAACATGTTCACCGTGCTTTTCGCCATCCCGCGCACCGCCGGCTGGCTCGCCCACTGGAGCGAGATGCTGGAGCAGAGCTCACGCATCTCCCGACCCCGCCAGCTCTACGTGGGGCACCCCGAGCGCGACTACATCCCCATCCCCGAGCGCACCTGAACGCTCGCCGCACCCCTTCGCCTGATCGACGGTGATTGACCAGCAGATCGACCGCTGGGCCGATGAACTCATCGACCTCACCGGCCGCAACCGCCTCCTTTGCTTCAACCACACTCGGAGCCGTTCCTTGGAGTTCTCCCAGGAGCCCGAGCTTGTCGAATCGCGTCTTGACGCTGACTGGCGCTTCTATCTGCCAGAACCGCCTGCGGACGACCGGGAATCACGACTCGTGAGTGAGGTGCCACCCAAGCCCGAGCCACCACAAGATGATCAGCTCTGTGTGTCCATGAAACCGGAGCGGTACAAGGACGACATCCTACGATGCCTTAGGAACTTGAGAAGCCAGACCCAGCAGCTCTTCCTTGACAGAGGCCTA
>VXNF01000087.1 GCA_009840735.1 Acidimicrobiia bacterium
CTCCAGGCCCCACCGCCAGGCCCCACCGCCAGGCCCCACCGCCAGTTCGCCTCGATAGGCCGCGCCGTTATGTCGCGGTTCGGCTGCGGGCGATGGCAAAACGGATCTCCTGACCGTCGATGCTGGCGGTCGCCGCCTCGGCGGCGCCCACGAGGTCGCCGTGGCGCACCTCGGCGGCCAGAACCTGGTCGGCCACATAGCTCTGGTGCGCCGCCAGCGCCGCGGCCAGGTCGGCAGGCAGGTCCAGGGTCAGGTCGATGCGGTCGGCGACGTGCAGGCCGCGGTCGCGCCGGCTCTGCTGCAGGACCCGCACGAGGCGCCGCGCCGCCCCCTCGGCTCGCAGCTCGTCGTCCAGCTCCACGTCGAGGGTCACGACGAGGTCAGCCGTCGCCAGCGCCGCGCTGGGGCGGTCCTCGGCGGTCTCCAGCACCAGGTCGAACTGGCCCACTCTCAGGCTGTGGCCGGCGACGCTGACGGTGCCGTCAGGCTCGCGGCGCCACGCGCCGGAGCGGGCCGCGGCCATCACCGCTTGGGTGGCCGGCCCCAGCAGCGGCCCGAGCACTTCGCCGCGGGGTCGCAGCACGAAGCGGGCGCCCTCGTCGAGTTCCGTGCTCAGCACGACCGACTTCACGTTGAGCTCCGCCGCGATGAGCTCGGTGAACGGCGCCAAAGCCGCAGCGTCGCGGCCCGCCACCCGCGCCGAGCGCAGCGGCTGACGCGCCGGCAGCCCGCGGGCGACCCGCACCCCCAGCGCGGCCGAGCAGACCTCGCGCGCCCGGTCCATGACACCCACGAGCTCGTCGTCGTCGGGCAGGGCCGCCGCATCGGGCCAGTCGCAGAGGTGAACGCTGGCCGCCCCGCCGAGGCCGCGGTAGATCGACTCGCAGACCAACGGCAGCAGCGGCGCGGCCACCTGAACGAGCGTCACGAGGACCGTGTACAGCGTGTCGTAGGCGGCCTGCTTGTTCTCGGGGTCGGCTTCGGCGGCTGGCGCCCAGAACCGGTCGCGGCTGCGCCGGATGTACCAGTTGTTCACGGTGCCGCAGAAGGCTTCGATCTCCGCGCAGGCGCCCGCCAAGTCGTAGGAGTCGAGCCGCTCGGCCACATCCACCACCAGGTTGCGGGTCTTGGTCAGGACGTAGCGGTCCAGCACCTCGCGCGAGCCGGGGTTCCAGTTGCCCCGGGATCGGTCCGCGTTGGCGTACAGGCAGAAGAACACATAGGAGTTCCACAGCGGGCGCAGCACGCCGCGCACCACGGCGTCGATGCCCTCGTCGCTCATGCGCAGGTCGCCGCCGCGCAGCACCGGCGACGACATCAGGTACCAGCGCAAGGCGTCGGCGCCCTGCGTGGTGAAGATGACCTCCGGGTCGGTGTAGTTCCGCAGCCGTTTCGAGAGCTTGGCGCCGTCGGCGGCCAGCACCACCCCGTGGCAGACGGCGTTGCGGAACGGCGGGCGGTCGAACAGCGCGGTGGCCAGGACGTGGAGCGTGTAGAACCAGCCCCGCGTCTGGTTGACGTACTCCACGATGAAGTCGGCGGGGAAGTGGCTCTCGAACCACTCCTTGTTCTCGAAGGGATAGTGGACTTGCGCATAGGGCATGGAACCGGACTCGAACCAGCAGTCGAGGACCTCCGGCACCCGGCGCATGACCGACTTCCCCGTGGGGTCGTCGGGGTTGGGCCGCACCAGGGCGTCCACGAAGGGCCGATGCAGGTCGTCGGGGCGGACCCCGAAGTCGCGCTCGATCTCCTCCAGGCTCCCGTACACGTCGGTGCGGGGCCAGGCCGGATCGTCTGAGCGCCACACCGGCACGGGCGACCCCCAGAAGCGATTGCGGCTGATCGACCAGTCGCGGGCGCCCTCCAGCCAGTTGCCGAAGCGCCCCTCGCGCACGTGGGCCGGGATCCAGTTGATCTGGCGGTTCAGCTCGACCATGCGGTCCCGGATGGCGGTCACCCGCACGTACCACGAGTTGACGGCCCGATAGATGACCGGCGTATCGGTGCGCCAGCAGTGGGGGTAGTTGTGGACGTGGCTGTCGTGGCGGACGATCAGCCCGCGGGCCTTCAGCGCTGCGATTATCCCGGCGTTGGCGTCGAAGACGTTCTGGCCGGCCCAGTCGGTGACCTCGGCGGTGAATCGGCCCTGATCGCACACCGGCACCACCACTCCGATGCCGGCCTCGGCGCAGAGCGCTTGGTCTTCCTCGCCGAAGCCGGGCGCCATGTGAACGATCCCGGTGCCCTCGGCGGTGTCCACGAAGTCCGCGCCTAGGACGGCGAACCCGCCGGGCGCCTCCGCGAAGTAGTCGAACAGGGGCTCATAGCGCCGGCCGATGAGGTCCCGGCCCCGCACAATGCCGGCCGGTCGGGCGCCGCTGAGTTGGCGGGAGTAGCGCTCGACGGCTTCGGCGGCCAGGACGTGGCGGCGCGGGCCGCTCTCAGTCGCCTCCTCCAGCACGGCGTAAGTGGTGTCGGGATCGACCGCCAGCGCCAGGTTGGACGGCAGGGTCCACGGCGTGGTCGTCCAAGCCCACAGGTGCAGCGGCGCCGGATCGCCGGGGGCGGCGCGCAGCCGGAAGGCCACCGTGATGGCGGGGTCGGTCCGCGGTCGCGTGGCGTCGTCCATGCGGATCTCGAAGTTGGACAGCGGCGTCTCGGCCCCCCACGAGTAGGGCAGGACCCGGTGCGACTCGTAGATGAGGTCCTTCTCCCAGAGGCGCTTGAAGGCCCACAGCACGCTCTCCATGAACGGCAGGTCCATGGTCTTGTAGTCGTTGTCGAAATCGACCCAGCGCGCCTGGCGGTTGACGTAGCGCTGCCACTCGTCGGTGTAGCGCATGACCGAACTGCGGCAGTGGGCGTTGAACCGTTCGATGCCGTAGTCAGTGATCGCCCGGCGTCCCGAGACGCCGAGCTCCTTCTCGGCCTCCATCTCCGGGGGCAGGCCGTGGCAGTCCCAGCCGAAACGCCGCTCGACTCGCTGGCCGCGCATCGTGCGGTAGCGCGGGATCACGTCCTTCACGTACCCCGTGAGCAGGTTGCCGGTGTGGGGGAGTCCGTTGGCGAACGGGGGGCCGTCGTAGAACACGTACTCGTTGGCGCCGCCGGGGCCCGCGGGACGGTTCGCCACGGAGGCCTTGAAGGTGCCTTCGGCTTCCCACAGACGCAGCACCTCGGCCTCGATGGCTGCGAAGTCGGGCTGTGGGTCCACGTCCGGGTAGCGCGCCGGCTGGGGTTCCATGGCGGAAGAAAATACCGCCGATGCGCGCCGGCGGGGCGCCCCGCGGGGCTACGAGACCCGGCAGGTAGAATCGGCGCACCCGCGCCCGGCCCGCCGGGACGGCGCGGCCGACAGCAGCGCGTACCCAGCGTTCAACCAGGAGGGTCAGGTGGCCCCAGCCGGCACGTCACCGGAGAGCAGCCCGGACGCTGCCGCCACGCGGCGCCTCGACGAGGCGTTCCTTGCCGAGCAGCGCAAGAAGCTGCTGGCCGAGCGCCAGAGGTACGTCCGCTCGGCGGAGACCATGGCGGCGGAGGCGGCGGCCCTGTTGGACGACCGCGAGCCGGGTGATCTGCAGTTCGACGAGGAGTCCGGCGAGGGCGACAGCTGGGCGGTGGAGCGTGAGCGGGACCTGGCCCTCAGCGCCGCGGCCCAGGCCGCCGTGGAGCTGATCGACGCGGCCTTGAAGCGAATCGACGACGGCACCTACGGCGTCTGCGCGGTGTCCGGCAAGCTCATTCAGAAGGAGCGTCTCCGTGCCATCCCGTGGGCGGCCGAGCGGGTCGAGTACAAAGCCGGTGGCCTCAGACGACGCTGAGAGCGCCGGCTCGGGTCGACTGCAGAACACGCCACCGCGGAACACGCGTCTGCGGAACACGCGTCTGCGGAACAATCGCCTGCGGCTGGCGTCGATAGCGGCGGCGGTCCTGCTGGCGGACCAGCTGACGAAGCTCTGGGCGCTGCGGGCGCTGGAGGGCGGCGACATCCACCTCTTCTGGACGATCCGCCTGCGGCTTGTCTTCAACCAGGGCACCGCGTTCGGGCTGGGCAGTTCGTTCGCCCCCGTCATCACCGTGGCGGCGCTGATCGTGTCGGTGCTGCTCTTGGCCCTTACCTGGTCGACGACCCGCTCGCGCACTGCGGCGCTGGCGGGGCTCGTGCTCGGCGGCGCGCTCGGCAACCTGGGTGACCGCGCCTTCCGTGGCGACGGCTTCTTTGGGGGCAGCGTGATCGACTTCGTCGACCCGCAGTGGTGGCCGGTGTTCAACGTGGCCGACGCGGCCATATCGGTCGGCGTGGTGCTGTTCCTGGTTTTGGGGACCCGTGCCGGCCTGCGGGGCGATCCGCTGCTGGAACGGGCGTGAGCGAGCCGATCCCGCAGGCGCTGGCGGGCGAGCGGCTCGACCGGGCGGTGTCCCTGCTCGTCCAGACCAGCCGGTCCGCGGCCGCGGCCCTCGTGGCGTCGGGCGCGGTGCTGGTGAACGGCGCGGTGCGCACCGATCGCGCCGCTCGGCTGGCCCCCGGCGACGAGTTGAGCGTGGCGGCGGCGGCGCTGGCCTCCCAGCGGAGCGCCGGCGAGCCGCGACCCGAACCCACCGTGGAGCTCGCGGTGCTGCATGAGGATCCGCACCTCGTGGTTGTGGACAAGCCGGCCGGAGTAGTCGTTCATCCGGGCGCGGGCCGCACCGAGGGCACGCTGTGCGGCGGGCTGTTGGCCCGCTATCCCGAGATGGCCGCCGTCGGGGAGCGAACCCGTCCCGGGATCGTGCACCGGCTCGACGTCGGCACCAGCGGTCTGCTGGTGGCGGCCCGCAGCGCCGCGGCATTCGAGTCGCTGCAGGCGCAGCTCGCCGACCGGACGGTGCGCCGCGGCTACGAGGCGCTGTGCTGGGGCTCGCTCGAAGATGACCGAGGGCTCATCGACGCACCCGTCGGGCGCTCACGGCGGCGACCGGTGCAGATGGCGGTGAGCGAGCGCGGGCGCCCGGCCCGCACCTTCTACGAGGTGCGCCGACGATACCGTTCGCCCGCGGCGGTGAGCCATCTGGCGTGCCGGCTCGAGACCGGTCGAACGCATCAGATCCGGGTGCATCTGGCGGCCATCGGCCACCCGCTGCTCGGCGACGAGGCGTACGGCGCTCACGTACCGGGGCGCTCGCCGGGGCGCCGGTCCGGCGAGGGTTTGCCGCTGCGGCTCAGTCGCCCGGCCCTGCACGCCGCGCTGTTGGGATTCAGCCACCCCGTCGGCGGCCGGGAGATGCTCTTTGGGTCCACCCTGCCCGCCGACCTGACCGCGGTCCTCGCGGCGCTGTCATAGCCGCCCGGCTCAGGGTTGGTCCCCCGAGAACGTCTCCACCCGGTCGGGCCAAGCGACGGTGCCGCTGGCCATATCGGCGATGTCGGCCAAGCTGAAGGAGGACAGCAGGCGGCGCATCTCGGTGCCCACGGCGGCCCAGACCGCCAGCAGCACGCACTGCCCCTCGTGGTCGCAGGCCCCGTCCTTGTGCGGTTCGCCGAAGTCGTCGGCCACGATCGGGGCCTCCACCGCGCTGACGATCTCGCTCAGGTAGATCTCCCCGGCCCCTCGGGCCAGCCGGTAGCCCCCGCCGACGCCGCGCTTGGAGAGCACCAGGCCGGCGCCCTTCAGCGCCAGCAGGATCTGCTCCAGGTAGGGCTGGGGCAGGCCGGTCCGGTCGGCGATGTCCCGCGCCGACTGGGGGGCGTCGGCCTCGTGCAGGGTCAGCGACAGCAGCGCCCGGCTGGCATAGTCGGCCCGGGTCGAGACCTTCACGCCTGCGAGCGTACCGGTTCGGTCATATGTGATCGGGCGGGAGGGGATCGGGAG
>VXNF01000054.1 GCA_009840735.1 Acidimicrobiia bacterium
CCGCCGAAGCCGCCGATCTCCCCGGCGGTGAAGAACAGGCCGCTGGCGATGCCCATGTTGCGCCCGTCCACGCCGGGGAGCGCCATCACGGTGAGCGCGCACAGGGCGATCAGTCCGAAACGCAGGAAACCGATGAGCAGCAGCAACGGCGTGGCGGCCACCCCGGAGAGCACTGTCAGGCAGGCGACGGCGGCTGCCAGACAGAGCGACGTCGCCACCGGCGCCGCAAGCGGCCGGCGGGAACCGAACCAGGTGACCGAGAGCGGTCCGAGGAGCCCCGCCGCGTAAGACGCCGACACGAGGTAGCCGGCAGTCTCCGCCGAGACGCCGCTGTCCTCGATGATCTTGGGCAGCCAGTTGTTGAGGCCGTGGTTCACGAAGAAGATAGCGACCGCCATCACAAGGACGAGCCGCATCACCGGTTCGCGCAGCAGGGCGCGGGCGCCGCGGCGGCCAGCGCTGTCGATCCGGAGTCTCGCGGGCCCCGGTGGCTGCGGGGAGCGGGACTCCAGCCGGCTGCTTAGCGTCAGCCACAGCACGCAGACGATACCGGTGACCGCCGCGAGGACCAGTGGCACGCTCCGCCAGCTTCCGCCCGCCAAGGGCCGGATCACGCTGTTAGCGGCAGCGACGGCGATGATCTGCCCGGCGACGGGGGCGGTGAGGTACAGCGCCGTGGCCTTGGCTCGCTCCTGCTCCGGGAACCGGCTGACGACGAGCTTCGGGGCGCCGTTGGAGATCATCGGGGCGCCCAGCCCGAACACGGCTACGGCCACCAACAGGGTCGCCCCGCCGGTGGCCAGGCCGCGCAGCACCCCGGAGAGGCACATCAGCGCGCCGCCGGCGAACAGCGCCCAGCGGATCCCGACGCGGTCGAGGAACCAGCCGCTGGGCACCGAGGCGAAGACGAACACCGCCGGCCAGATCCCGAGGATCACCCCGAGGCGGGACTTGCTCAGTCCGAGGTCCTCGCCGAGCGGGGTCAGGACCGGCGCCAGCGAGGACACCACCAAGCCGAACGCGGTGTACACGGCCCACAGCCCCGCCAGCAGCAGCCAGCGGTGCGGATCGGCCGCCGGCGATGTCGGCGCTGCGGGAGTCGGGGCGGCGGGCGCGGGCGGGGCAGCCGGAGTGGCCTCGGCACCCAGGGCGGCCTCGGCACCCGGCGGCGCTGGCGGCGGTGTGTCGTTGTCGCCGGGCTGGCGGGTCAATAGCCCAGGAACCTGAGGGCGTTGCGCGTGAGCTGCTCCACGTCCAGGCCGGCGGCCTCCGCAGCGCCGACCGGGTCCTTGGCGGCCATGTCGAACGGGTAGTCCGAGCCCAGCACCAGCCGCTCGGTGCCGGCCACGCTGGCCAGGAAGCGCAGGTGGTCGGCGCTGTGGGTCAAGTTGTCGGCCCAGATGCGGTCTGCGAACACCTCGCTGGGGCGGCGGGCGCTGTCGGCGGACACGTCGGGACGGGCGCCCCAGCCGTGGTCCCAGCGTCCCAGCACGCCGGGCGCGCAGCCGGCGCCGTGCAGGAACGCCAGCCGCAGCCCGTCGAGTTCATCGGCGAGCCCCGAGAGGATCACCCCCCCGATGGCCGCGGCGGTCTCGGTGGGGTTGCCGAGCAGATTGATGAGGTAGTGATGTCCCAGGCCAGGGCCGGGGAGCTGCATGGGATGCACGATCATGCACATGCCCAGCCGGTGCGCCTCGCGCAGGATCGGCCCCAGCGGGTCGGCCTCGAAGGAGACGCCGCCCACCAGCGGCGGCACCGTGACGCCGCGTACCCAGTCAATCTCCGCCAGCCGCCGCAGTTCGGCCACCGCCGCGTCCAGGTCGGCCAGCGGCAGCGACCCCAGGCCCCGCAGCCGCTCAGGTGCCTGCTCGCACATCGCCACGAGCCCGTCGTTCACCTCGGCGACGAAGGCGGCCGCCCGGTCGGCGGGGGCGTCGAGGGCGAAGGTGAACGGCGGCGGCGACATGGCCCGCACCGCCAGCCCGTAGGTGTCCATGTCGTCCAGGATCATGTCCATGTCGTACATCGTCACGGTGCGGATCGACAGCGACAGGCTGCCCAGATGCAGTTCGCCGTTCACCTCGCGCAGCTGCAGCTCCCCGGTCGCGGTCGGGATGGCGAGGCAGTTCTCGGGCAGCACGTGCGCGTGAATGTCGATGGGGCCGGATTGCATGGCTCTCCCCCGGATAGGCGACACAATTCCGCCCAAGCTAGCCGTCCCACCCGCCGGGCGGCGGACCGCGGCTTGTCGTCCGACACCTCCATACACCCCCCTGTTTAGTGGGGCATTAGCGGGCGAATAGGCGGCGCCGCTGCCGGACTAGAAGCGAATCCCCAGGTCAACGACGTTTCGCTCGTCTCGACACCCCCCTGCTTTAGAAGGGTATTAGGAGTCGAATAGAGATCAGGGGCAAGTGCCGTCGCGCCCCACGGCGTCAAGAGCCGCAGGTGTGGGCAATACTTGGGCCATGGTCGCGATCGGTGACATCGAGCGACTCGTTGCAGGCGGCGAGTCCGAGACCGTCGAGTTCAAAGCCACCACCGGACAGCGAACCGAGGCCGCCAGGACTCTCGCGGCCATGCTGAACGGCCAGGGCGGGATGGTGTTGTTCGGTGTCCGCCCGGGGGGGCGGATCGTCGGCCAGACGGTCTCGGACAAGACGATGGGTGACATAACCAACGCCTGTGCCGAGATCAACCCGGCGCATCCCCCGTCGGTCGAGCGGATCGCTGCGCCACAGAACAACCGGCTCGAGGTTCTGGCGGTGTCGGTTCCTCCTGGCGGGGCCAAGCCGTACTCCCACAAGGGCCGGTACTTCGTTCGCTCCGGCGCCACAACGGTGGACATGCCCGACGAAGTTCAGCTTTCGCTGGTGCTGGACCGGGCGCACAGTCTGAGGCGCTGGGAGCTGGAGGGTTCGAATCTCGACGGGGAGGCGCTCGATGAAACAGAGGTGCGCAATTTCCGCGACGAGGCGATCGAGTCGTCGCGGGGTCGATTTGATGCTGACGCCTCGGTCGCTGAGGTGCTTCGGTCGTTGAACCTGCTGACCGATGAGGGCGCACCCAACCGGGGGGCGGTCACATTATTCGGCCGTGCGGAGGCCTTCGCTGGTCGGTTCCCGAGCCTTGGGTGTCGCCTTGTGGCTGTGCCCGGCGTCGAGATTGGCGAAGAACTCCAAGACGACGAACTTCTGGAAAGCAACTCGTTTCTGGCGATGCGGCGGGCGATTGCATTCTGCGAACGGAATCTGCGACATCCGGTTCGGATCAACGGCGGTCTGCAGGCTGAGGCCGATCTGGAGATACCTCGACTGGCCCTGCGCGAGGCGCTGGCCAACGCCTTCGGTCACCGCGACTACTCGCTGCCGGGCAAGGTGCAGGTTCGGATCTTCGCCGACCGTCTGGAAGTCCTTTCGCCCGGCGTGCTGCGGTTCGGTCTGACTCCGGCCGACCTGTTGGGGCCTCATCCGTCTCACCCTTGGAACCCCAACATCGTGGGGTGCCTCTACCGCCGAGGCATAGTGGAACAACTCGGAACGGGCACGACTCGAATGGCGAGGTCCTGCGTGCGCGCTGGTCTCGGCCGGCCGGCGTTTCTGGCGTCGGCCACGGCGGTCACCTGTGTGCTGCCCCGGCAAGGCCATTGGCTCAAGTCAGATGGGACTCCCGTTGCGGTCAGCACTAAGCAGGCCTCAATCCTGGCCGAGTTGGCGTCGGGTCCGGCCACTCGTGGCCAACTGGCCGATGCCGCTGCGGTTGGCGCCGCCCCGGCCGGTGAGATGCTGGCCGAGTTGCGCGACCGTGGCGTGGTGCGGGTTGAGGGGCACGGGCGAGGGGCGCGCTGGCACCTGACGTGACCCCCCCTGTTTAGTGGGGCATTAGCGGGCGAATAGGCGGCGCCGCTGCCGTGATAGCAGCGAATCCCCAGGTCAGAGCCTCAACACCCTGCTGAGTACCCCCCCTCGAATAGAGAGCGATTAGCTGGGGATAGGTTCCGCAGGCCTTGCTGTGGGCTGCACACCCGGTGCTTGATCGCCAAAGGCTGCAGCCGGACGATTGCAAACTTTGCACGATGCGTTGTCGGTAACTCTAAATCGCAAGGAGCGTGCATGAGTCGACGGGTCGCGCGCTTGCCGGTCTGACTCAACTCGCCGCCGTAGCGGTCGGGCGGCGGGGCGGGGGCGGCTAGCTGCGGCAGCCGGTGAAGCCTGGGTCGGGGCCGGGCCGCCGGGGCGGCGCGAAGAAGTCGTTCTCTTTGTTGGTGAGCTGCTTGCGCTTGCGCATGATCGCCCGCCGCTCGGCCTCCAGGTAGAGGTACCGCTGAACGTCCTCTGGGGTGTCGTCGCTCACGAACATGCTCACCGCCATCGGGTCGCGGCACAACTCGCCGCGGATGTCGTCCTTGGTGACGGTCCCGCCGCCGCCGGCTCGGCCGCGCTCCAGCCGCCGGCGGCACCATCTGGCCCGGGCGAGTGGGGTGAGCAGGCCCAAGCTGAAACACGCCAGTCCGAACGACGTATACCCCGCGATCATCACCAACGACGCCATGGCAGGCCCCCTCCCGAATGAGTCGGTAACCGGCATGTGAATCACTGGTCACCCTATTACTAATGTTTCAGTGTATCTACAAATCTATCGGTGTCAACCCTGTCGTGCCGGGTCCGCTGTCAATCCCGACGCTCTCTCAGCAGCCGGTTGCCGCGGCGAGGGCGCGGCAGGCCTCGGCCATGCGTCCCGGCGAGAGTGTCGTGACCCGGCGGCGAAAGCGATCTCGTCGGATCGATGGGCGTCGGGTTGCCGAGGGCGTCCGCCGGGCTCGAAAGTAGGGTCGAGTCGTGTCGATGCTGGTCGGACGGCCGCACGTACCGGGTGCAGAGAGCAGCCCACGCGCCCGAGGGCCGCTGTGGCGGGCAGCGCTCGCCGCTGCTGCCCTCGCTGTGGGGTTGACGCTGTGGGGGACGCTTGGGGCGGCGCCGCCTGTGGGACCGTTTGTGACGGTGACGGCGGTGGGCTGCGGCGGTCGGGCGAACGCCAGTGGGTTCGCCGTGGCGGACGACTTGGTGGTGACCGCCGCGCACCCGGTGGCGGGGCGCCGCCAGGTCGTCGTCACCGACAGCGCCGGGCGCAGCAGGCACGGCTTCGTCGTGGCGCTGGATCCGAACCTGGATGTGGCCGCGGTGCGGGTCCCGGGTCTCGCTGCCGCCCCGGTCGTCCTCGGCGTCGGTGACGCCGCCAGCCTGGCCCCGCCCGGGAGCGTCGGGGTGGTGGCGGCGGTCCCCGAGGATGGCGAGCAGGTGGCGAAGCCGGCTCGCGTGACCCGGCGGATCCGGGCTCACATAGACGACATCTACCTGGCGGGCCGGGTCAGCCGACGCGCGCTCGAGCTGAGCTTCGACGGTGCTTACGGCGACTCCGGGGCGGCCGTGCTGAACAGCGACGGTGCCGTCGTGGGCATGGTCTTCGCCACGTTAAGACATCGGGAGGACGTGGGCTACGCCGTGCGGTCCGTCGAGGTGCGCAGCGTCCTGTCCCAGCTCGCCGACCTGCCCCAGCGCAGCGCCTGTCCGTAGGTGCGCGGCGCGCCGCCGCCTGGTGGCTGCTGTTGCGCTGGCGCCCGCGGCGTCCCCTGCTGCCGCTCGGCTGGTTGTTTGCTCGCCGCGGCGCTGATCGGTAATATTGCTCGCCGTCGGATTGGTTGTGGCCGGAGGGCCGCGTCTGTGAGCGAGGAGCGTGGGATGTCGGTGAGTGC
>VXNF01000056.1 GCA_009840735.1 Acidimicrobiia bacterium
GCCCCCCCCGGCGGACCCCCCAACACCCTCCGAGCGCTCTCAGAGACCGGGGCCGGGCACCCAGGAGGCACCGCGCCAAACCTGCCGACCCGCATCCGCGCGACGCGCCCGCAGTCAAGCGGACACCCCGGGCGGCTGCGGCGAACCGCGCGGTCAGTCGGTATGGGCCGCGTAGATCGTCAGCGACAGCTCAGAGTCGTCGATGAGCCGGTAGCGCGGCTCTCTGCCAGACAGCGCCGTGCTGTTGTCCAAGATGATGGGAACGCCCTCGCCCCGCTTCTCCATGATGTGCGTGCGAGCTGTCTCGAGCCAGTCGGCACGGGGCAGCGCGCACTTCGCCAACAGGCTGCACAGGGTCTCGTTGCGGGCCGCCTGCCGGTAGCGCAACGAATCGACTGACATCGAATTCACCACCGCGCCCGGCGAATACAGTTCCAAGCGGTCCTCGAAGAGGCGGAGTCTGATCTTCGACCCGTGAATCGAGTAGTCGCGGTGGGCGACTGCGTTCGTTATCGCCTCGAAGACTGCGGCCATGTCGTACTGCGGCTCGTCGCGACGACCTATCGACTTGACCGCTGCGGTCTTCATGTTCTTGAAGACGAAGCGGCATGCGTCCGCGACCTGCGCTGTCACCGGTCCGTCGATGTCGCTCGCATCGAGTTGATACGGCTCCCGACTTGATCCGGCTTGAAGGGAGACGCCGCGATAGGCGACCGCCTGAATGTACGCGTTCGGAAGCCAGCGGCGCGGCTCGACGCTGGCAACCAAGACGCCCGCGACGGTCGGACGCAGAATCCCCGCTTCCCCAGATGTGGCGATTCCGAGCTTCTGCAGGAAAGTGTCGTCGTCGGCGTCTGATCGAGAAGACCGGAATGGGGCCAACAGGTCACTGCTCAAGCTCTCGACCGTCGCTCCGGCGACCGGCTGCTCGTCGAATCTGACGAGGCGAGTCTGGCTACGCTGTTGCAGCATCCGGGCCAGGAAGTCGGTGGACATCTGGCGCTTCGAATCTGCTAAGCGATTGAAGTAGCCGCCGGGGCTTCGATGGATGAACAAGCTCCTCGGCACCTCGACCTTGACCACCGAGACCCGCTCGGCGGCGGCTGTGGGGAGCCGGAGCCTGTCCACGAGCACGTTCTCCAAGGGAGGGTCGATGCTTTCCGTGCAGACGTGTCTGACCAGGTCGACTACGGAGTCGAGGCGGGAATCGTCGATTCCGACGATCTCTCGGGTACGGTCGCTGACACCGAGCACCAGCACACCGCCACGGCTGTTGGCGAACGCGGCCAGCTCGTCGGCGAGGCGGTCCCTCGACGGTCCGGCGACGCGCTCGCCTGCGAACCGGACCTCCTTCAGCTCGAGATAGGTGCTTTCACCCAGGGCGATCTTGTCGGAGAGCTCGTGGATGCTGTCAAACATCGCTGAGGTTGACGGCGATCCGCCGGTAGCGGCGTTCGAGGGCTTCTCGCCCTCCTTCCATCACGCGGCAGATCTCGTCACGGATCTCCAGATCCTGCAGAGAACCCGACTTCACGACGCGGCACTGGCCGCCGACGAAGTCGAGAGCATGCACCATCTCCGCGTCGCCGTTGACCACGATGTTGGGATTGTGGGTCACGGCGATGATTTGGCGCCTGAGTTTGTTCTGGCGGATCTGCCGCACCACCAAGTCATAGATCAGATGATTGTCGAGATCATCCTCCGGCTGATCGAGCACCAGCGGCTCGTCGCCGTGAGCCAGGAGGAACGCCAACATGGCCGCGGCCCGCTGCCCGGCCGAGGCTTGTGCGATGGGAGCGAACTCCGATCCTCGCCCCGAACGGTCGTATTCGACGCGGAGCGCGTCGTCAGGAATCCAAGTGAGGAGCCTGTCCAAGAACTCCGGTGCCTCGTCATGGCGGCGCCGAAAAAAGTTGTTGAGGTGACCGCCGAATTCTCCTCGACCCATGCACGCCTCGATGAAACGCCTGCGCAGGTCCTCGATCCGGTGCTTGAACACATGTCGGCGCTCGGCCTGCTCCGAGGGAAGCGCGTCCACCAAGTCGACCACGATTCCGCTGCGCTCGTCCCCGTCGACTTGGAGGATATCATTCTCGAAGTGGTCCTCGTCCCCGAGTGCGCCGCGCAGGGACCGTTCGACAGACTCCAAGGAACCTGAGTCTCCGAATTCTCTCAACTCCATGCGAACGTACTCATTGCCCTCCAGCGTCTGACGCAAGAAGGCGCGGCGGGCCTCGCTGAGCGCGCAGCGGGCCTCGAAGACCGTCTCCAACTCGTGTTCGGATCGTTCGATCAGGCGAGATCGCTCCTCTGCTTGAGACTCGAGCGCCGCGAGCTCGCCTTCGAGGCGACTGCGCTCTTGGATCAGCCGCCCGTACTCGCTCGGACTGCTGATTCCGTCCGCGCCGAGCGCCTCGACCATCTCTTGGTGAGCAGCCTTCGCTTGATCAACGGCCGTGTGCCATTGACTTCGCGCCAGGCTTGATCGTTCGGCTTCGGCCTCGGCCCGCAGATCAGCGGCTGTTCGCTTCAACTCGCTGGCAGCTCTGGCCATGGCCTCTGCCAGCGACGCGATAGCCGAGACAGCACTCAGGTTCTCTGGAGAGTCCTCCGCAAAGATCCGCGCGTCGACGTCTTCGGCGAGCACCTGACCGGCTGTGCTCTCAATGAGTTCCGCGGCTCGGGTAACGACTTCGAAGTGTCTGTCCACCTCTTGGCGTTGGCGCGAACGATGCCGATAGCTGTTCAAGACCTCTGCATGGCCCGAGTCATCGAAGCGCCGCAACTTCCGCTCTGTGTCTGCGACGCTCACTCGGGTGTCGGCACGCCGCTTCAAGTGCTGGTCCAGGTCTCTGATGCGTCCTCGGGTATGCAAGAACGCGGCCGTCGCCTGCACGAGATTCGCTTGCTGGGCCGCGGTTCCTGCTGCCTCGTCGATGATCTGAAGCAGAGCCTGCTGGCTGCCGTCAGCAAGTTCGGCCAGCTGGCCTTGGCTGAAGATCCGCAGGGGGAACCTCGCGGGAGATACTTCCTGCACTTCGGAGGCCGCCCAGCTGCCTGAAGTGAGCTCTTCGACTGTGGGCACCGGTGCCGCCTCGCCGGATGTCGGTGCCGGGTCCTGTCGCCAGTGGATACGATGGCTGACCCCATGGCGCACCGCGACCAGGCTGAGCTCGGTGCGCTCACTCAGGCAGCCTTCGTCGAACCTGCTCTTCGGAACGCGATCAAACCGCGCGAACGTGCGCTTCGCTGAGCTGCTGTCATCCAACCTCTGCAGCTCGCTGGAGCGGCGCGCAACGATACGAAGAGCATGGATGATTGTTGACTTTCCCGTGCCGCGTCCGCCGACGATGGCGTTGAGCCACGGGCTGAAGACAACCTTGGCCGCTTCAGCCCGGCCCATGAACCGAGCGTCAGAAATCGACAGTTCCCGCACATGATGCTGGGGCAACTCTGGTGGGTCGAACGACCCGCTCGGCAGGCTGCGCCTGACGGAATACTCGTTGCCGTCGAGGAGAGCCAGTCGCAGACCTTCCAACGAAGGCTCAGCCATCTTGACCCAGGTGAATCGATCCCCGATCTGATTCGAAGACGAGACGCCGTGCGGGCGGTGGCAATCTGACCCGAGCACGTCAGCCCAGCGCACCCCCAACTCGTTGTACCGGGTCGGCCTGTCGTGCTTGCCGGGCGCCTCGACGGTGCCGGAACTCTCCGCGGCGAAGATCTTGTCTGACCGCAACAGCCCATCGAGCGTGTTCCCGCTCAGGCCCCATAGGCCCCGCTCTCCGTCGACGTGCGCGGGGATCGCGACGCCGCCGGACTTGTGGATCGCCTCGATCACCTCAATCGCCGAGCAGTCGGCCGTCGTGTCGCTCGCGCCGCGAGCGCCTCGGAACCCGACGCTGCCGATCAGGTTGTCGACGTCGGCAGAACTCCTGGACGGATCCAAGACGGCGAGTACGTGGGTCCCGCCGTTGGCGGTGATCTCCACGCCGGGGAACAGCCAGAGCGGGCGATACCCGCGACACGGCTGCGCCGCCAGCTCCGCGAGTGACGCCTTGAGAGGATCGACCCATCCGCCGGAGTTGTGGTCGGTGACCGCCACGCAATCGATGCCCGCTCCCATGAAGCCGAGCAGCCAGTCCCGTGGGCTGATGCTGCGCTCGGCGGCTCGGTCGGGGCCCTTGCCGTAGTCCCGCGAGGCCGGCGTGTGCGTGTGGAAGTCGAACTTCCACCACCGAGCGCCGCCGTAGGGCCAGTCGGTCTCGCCGGAAGGCCGCGTCTCAGCTGCAGAAGCCACCGCCGCGATCCTACTGCCGGGGTGCGCCGCGAGGTCCGCCGGACCGCTGCCGGGCGGCCCGGCACCGTGTCCGTAGCGAACGGCGGCGGCTGGTGGGCGGGCCTGCTGACCGGCAAGTACGCCCCAGAGGACGCCGAGGGCGCCGTCGCCGCACACGGAACTTTGCCGTGGCCAGCTCCGTGGTGCCGCTAGTCTTGGCCTTGGGTTACAGCGCGGAGGCGAAGGAGGCGTACTGTGGCTCGTCGCGGGACCGGCGGGGGCCTACATCTGCCGGGTCTTAAGATCTCGGGGTTCCGAGGCATTTCTGGTCTGTCGGTCAAGCGACTAGGGCAGGTCACTCTGTTCGCGGGGCTCAACGGCACCGGCAAGACGACGGTCCTCGAGGCGGTGCAGCTCTACGCGGGGCGCGGTTCTCCGGCAGTGTGCGAATCGATTCTCGCGGCGCGGAGCGACATGGTGACAGTCCCCGACGAGGAGGGCGCGACGCATCTGGAGGTTCCTGACTACCGGCAACTCTTCGGACGGTTGGCAGAACCCTCGGAGTTTTCCGCGGTGATCGGCCCGAACGGCTCTCCGCCGCCGCTTAGGCTGGAGATTCGAGCCTTCGACGACCTGTCCGCCGTCGAGGGATTGCAGCTTCCCCGCCAGCTGAGCGAGTCGGACGCCCCGGCACTGTTCGTCACGGTCGGCGCGGAGCACATGGTTGTTCCCGTGCCGGGCCCTGAGGCGGCGATGCCGTATCGTGCCCTGCGCCCCAGACACCTTCCCGAACGTCGGCGAGCCATTGAGACAGACGGGTTCCCGGGCGCGATCAAGTGCGTGTCGATCGGCCCTGGCGCCGCCGACGACTGGACCATGCGGGACCACTGGGCGAACGTCGCCCTCGGCCCGGATGAGGAACGCGCGATCGAGGCGTTGCGTATTGTGCACGGTCCGGACGTGGAGCGAGTCGCGTTCATCGGCGGTGGTCGCATGAACCGCGACTCGAGGCCGATCGTCAAGCTGAAGGGTCACGAGAACCCGGTGCCTCTCCGCAACCTCGGCGACGGCGCGGTCAGAGTGCTCGCCGCGGCGTTGGCCCTCGCCAACAGCCGAGACGGGCTGCTGCTCATCGACGAGGCCGAGAACGGGCTCCATCACTTGCTCCAAGAGGACTACTGGCGCATGGTCTTGCAAACCGCGGCCGACAACAACGTCCAGGTGATGGCCACCACCCACAGCTGGGATTGCATAACCGGATTCGCCCGCGCCTCAGCCAAATTGGACGACGTGGAGGGCCGGGCCGTCCGCATCGAGCATCGCGGCGACTTGCTCCGAGCCGTCGAGTACGACGAAGAGATGCTCACCGTCGCCGCCGAACAACAGATCGAACTCCGCTGACGTGGCCGCGCCCGCCGAGGAGGCCGCGCGCGTTCTGCTCGTCGAGGGCAGCGACGACGCGCACGTCATCCGTCACCTTTGCGAGCGGGAGGGACTCCCGAGACGCTTCTCGACAGTCTGCAAGAACGGCATCGACGCGCTGCTGAAGTCCATCCCGAACCATCTCGGGGCACCCAGACTGACGGCTCTGGGCATCGTCGTCGACGCGAACACGAGCCCCGCAGGCAGATGGCAGTCGCTCGCCGCCCGGCTGCAGAGCGCTGGCATCGCCGCACCCGCTGCCGCCGACCCCGCCGGCACCGTCATTCCCGGCGACACCCGTGTAGGTGCCTGGATCATGCCCGACAACGAACAGCCGGGCGAGATCGAGGACTTCGTGGCCCTGATGATCCCGACGGCAGATCCAATCTGGCCTCGAGCGGAGCGCTACATCAACGGCATCCCCGACGATCACCGCCGCTTCGCCCCAAACAAGTCGACCAGAGCGAAGGTGCATGCCTGGCTCGCCGCGCAGCAACGCCCACGCCCCATGGGTCTCGGAATCACCTCCGGCGACCTCGACCCCTCCGACCAGACAGCACAGCGCTTCCTGTCCTGGATCGAGCGGCTCTTCAACCCGACAACATCTAACTGACCCGCTCACGTACTCGAGCCACCAGGGGCCACGGTGGCGGAGTTCTTGGACTGGTTCCCAGGAGTGGACGAGTGGAAGGTCCGGGCCGTCCTCGATCACCAGGCAACGACCCTGCGCACACTCGCGCGGCCGTGAGAATCCTCTTCGATCAGTTCAGCGGTCGCGCACAGTCAGGCGGGTCTGTATTCCAGCAGCGACGACCGTCCGACGACCGCGGTGACCGTCGCCTTGACAGTGACTCCCTCCGCGTCGGTGAGGCGCAGCTCTTCGCTGCCCGGCGTGAAGGTGACAGGCTGGAGTTGGCCGTCGTTGACCGCGATGTTCGATGCGTAGAAGTAGGTGCGCCCATGCGAGTCCAAACCGAGGTCCAAGCCTCCCGACAGGCCCGGAATCCGCCCGGAAGCCTCGGGGAACAGCACCGAACCGCCCTCGGGAAGAGGCTCCAGTTCCGCCGCGAGTGGACCGCTAGCGGGAATCCAGTCACGCTTGACGTACGCGCTGCATCCGTTCGCCGCCACGAACACGGTCATCGGCAGATGCACCGAGTGCAGTTCGATCGCCGCCTCACCCCAGCGGTCGGTCGTGGCCCGCTTCCAGGTGTTGTTGGGGAACAGCGCCAGCACGTCCGCGCCTTGCAGCGGCATGCCGCCACAGCGCGCCGTGACGACGACGGAAGCGCGGGCCGAGTCCGTCGCGGCGGCAGGAACCACTACTTGCAGTTCGGCTCGGTCGACCAGCCGGAACTCAGGGTTCCTGCCAGCTAGCTCGCGGGTCTCGCGCAAGATGACGGGTACGCCGTCCCCGCGTCGCTCCAAGAAGTAGCTCCGGCCGCCGGCGCCGGGCAGTTCGCCTACAGACAGCCGCCCGAGGACCGAGACGAGGACCTCGTTGCGGGTTGACTGCCTCGCCGACATCGACTCAACAGTCAAATTGTTCGGCAGCGACCCCGGCGAGCAGACCTCTAGGCGGTCCGAGAACATGCGCAGACGTATCCGGCTGCCCGCAATCGAATAGTCACGGTGCACGACTGCGTTGACGAGCGCCTCGAACACTGCCCGCAGGCTGTATTGCGGCAGATCCACCCTCGCGGGGTCCTTTCGAGCACCCACCCGCATGTTGCCCGTGACGAAGGTCAGCGCCCCGGAGATCTGACGATCGATCGGCCCTTGAATCTCTCGGGCGTCGATCTGACCCGTCGATGGGTCCGCGCCCCGATACCGCACCGCTGTGATACACGCATTGGGTAGGTGAACATGAGGCTCTTCGACACAGAGAAGAACCCCGGCGACCGTCACCCGCACGACGCCCTGATCGTCGGCGGCCAGCAGTCCGAGCTTTTTCAGCCCCACCTCAGGCGCGCGGAGGGCCTCGGCGCTCAACAGGCGCCGCCAGAGCCGCTCATCAAGGCTCCCGATGCCGGTGCCGGGCACCGTCCGTTCGTCATAGCCAAGCGAACGCGCGAGCCCCCGCCGCTGCGCCAGCCGGACCCGCTCCTCGGGCCCCATCCGCCGCTTGGTCGATCCCAATCGGATGAAGGCGTCGCCGTGGGCCTCGTGCTGAGCGTCGCCCTCGGGCACGTCAACAAGCAGAAGCGAGCGCCCGTCAAGCTCGAACCTGTGGACCTCAACGCGAGCAGGCGGCTTGATTGCCTCGGTACAGACTTCCACCACAAGCCGCTCCACAGCATCGAGGCGACGACGAGACATCCCCTGCACCTCACCCTCGTCGGTGACCCCAACGAGCATTGCGCCGCCGGAACCGTTGGCGAATGCGACGATCTCCTCTGCCCAGCTAACCCTGGCGTGCGCCGGAGGACTGTCCGAGTCGCCTCGGAACTCGACGGCCTTGAACTCCCATGAGCTGTCCTCACCGAGCCGCAACCGCCGCCTGATCTCGTCGTCGCTGTAAGGGAACCTCAACACGCGTGCAACATCCTATGTCCTGCACTCCGGGTGCCGAGAGCCCTGCGCAACGCGAACCGCCGGCAAGGCGTTCTCCGCTCTCGGGGCGGCGGCGGGGCCCCAGGAACCGTCGGCACCGCGCCGGATCCGCCGACCCGCCCCCGAGCGGCGGCTCAGGCGAGGAAGTTGTTGAGCACGTTGGCGGTTATGCGGGAGACGTTGTTTTTGTAGTTGTTGTGGGAGAGGCCGCTGAACCAGTTGATGGAGCTGACCGAGAACACGGCGCCGCCGTTGGCGGTCTCGAAGTACACCATGTCGGCCCGGACGTTGTCATTGTTGGTTCCGTCGGTGTTGGCCTGCATGACGAAGATGTCCTCGTGGCACACCAGGTAGTAGGCGGAGTGCTCGCCCGCCGAGGTGGCCAAGACCAGCGTGTGCGACGGCGTGCCGAGGGCGTGGTCGACGCGGTCCAGCTCGTCGCCGGCGCAGCCGTTCATGACCAGGCCGAAGTCGCCGATGGTCTCGTCATCGCCCACGCCCTCGAAGATGAACGCCGCCCGCGGGTCGAAGCTGCCGGGCAGGCGGCGGTAGCCGGGCGTGTGGGCGTCCCAGCCCTGGCAGGAGAACCCGGTGCCGACGATGGCGTTCGGCGGGCGGCCCAGGTGCCGCCAGATGCCGCACTGCTCGCCGGTGGAGGCGAACTGCGTCTCGCCGGGGTGCGACTCCCAGGCCCGGCTGCCGGCGAAGCCGCGCCGCACCTCAATGACGTGACGCCGCTCCGGGTCATACGCGGTAGCCCAGTAGAAGCCGTTGCCGCCCAGGTACATGAGCCGCCCGCCGCCGTCCAGGTAGGCCTCGAGGGCGTCCAGCATGGGGCCCGTCCAGTACTCGGGGTGGCAGCCGGTCAAGATGACCTTGTAGTCGGCGAGGCAGCCGAGGCCCTCGAAGTGCAGGTCCTCGTCGGTGATGACGTCGTAGTCGGCGCCCTGGGTCTCCAGCCAGTCCAGGAGGTACAGATCGAAGGCGTAGCCCCGCGGGGCGCCCGTCACCCAGTGGCGGGCCGTGGCGCGCATCGACAGCAGCGGGCGGCGGGTCGTGGAGTGGCACACCCCGCTGCCGTCGGTGTGGACGTCGTAGACCGAGCCGCCGAGTTCCACACGGGCGCCCAGGTAGTCGTCGTAGGGGTCTACCACGATGGGGATGTTGGTGAGGTCGCTGAAGTCGTGTCCCCCGCTGAACAGCACCCGCTCGTTGGCGTAGGCGAGGTAGCTGCAGGTGGGCGCCAGGTAGGCGGCCTTCGCCCGTCGGGCGCCCGGCGCCGGCGTCACGAAGAACGGGATGTTGTCCTCCTCGCCGCCGGCCTCGTCGGAGGCCCGCAGCGCCACGGCGTAATAGCCGCTGCGGGCGTCTTCGGGGACCGTGAACCTGAAGTCCTCCTCCCAGCGGCTGTCGTCGAAGTCGTCGTCGTGGAAGTGGATGGCGCCGTACTGCTCCGGCGCCTGCTCACGGGTGAAGGCGGTGGCGTCCCAGCTGTGGCCGGTGAGGCCGCGCATGGCGTAGTTCACGACGGTGCCGTGGTGGCCCGAACCCGTGACATCGGCGATGTGGACGCCTGAGGCCGGCGTGGCGGCGAAGTCCCAGACCGCCGCTGCGCCGTCTGTCGCCCGCGGGTCGGCGCCGTCGGCCAGCGCCTCCAGTTCGTCGATGCTGAGCGCTCGGTCGAACAGGGCGGGCCGCTCGATCTTGCCGTTGAAGCAGTGGTGGGCGCCTGCCTCGGTGCCGTCGATGCGCGAGCCGGCGGCGATGAGCAGCGGCGTGTCGGGTTCGCCCGCGACGGGATT
This sequence comes from Acidimicrobiia bacterium, assembly GCA_009840735.1. Lineage (GTDB taxonomy): Bacteria > Actinomycetota > Acidimicrobiia > Acidimicrobiales > CATQHL01 > VXNF01. Next base: position 10,057 of record VXNF01000056.1, read on the forward strand.
GGCGTTGCCGTCAGCCAGCGGCCCGAGGTTCGTGGCCGCCGTCAGCGAAGGCTCCGTGCCCCGCTCGCAGATCCGCTGCAGCAGGCGGGCCTCGCCGGTTTCGGCGTCCCAGGCGCCCGCCACGAAGTGCCAGCGCCCCGCGACAGGCCAGGCGCCGAGGGAGAACGCCGTGCGTCCGACCCGCAGGGTGAGCCCGTCGTCGGTTCCCTCGGGTGGGAGCGTGCAGCCGGCGCTGTCCACATCCGGGCCGGTCGGCATCCCCCTCGGGACACCAAAGCCCAGGCTGTAACCGGTGAAGCCACTGCTGTGCGCCACGATGGTCTGCACTCCCGCCTCGGGGATCGTCGGCCAGATCCAGGCGGCGACGGTGAAGCTGCCGCAGATCTCGGGGGCGTCGGGCACCTCCACGTACGAGCCGGCGTGGGTGTCCTGGATGCGCCCGGGGTGCGCGCCGTCAGACGACGTGGCCACCGGCTCGGCCTTGAAGCCGGGGCTCTCCGGCGAGGTGTCGCCGTGGATTAGCCGCACGACCTGCGACTCATAGGTGGCGAACTCGCTGCTGACCATGACCGCTACTTCGTCGCCGGGATGTACGACCAGCGGGTCGGTGTAGCCCAGCAGCTCCCGGCGCCGGCGCTCCGAGCGGTAGGGGCTCTTGTCGTATCCTTCGGCTCTGCGCATCTTCGATCCTTGGTCCTTTCGCTGAACTCGCTGCTCTTGCACGTCGTCGATCATCGTCGCTGCGGCGGTACTCGACGGCTCGCCGCCGCGCTCGCGGCGCTCAGACGTAGTTGATCATCGCCCCGCCGTCGATCACCATCGCCGCGCCGTTCGTCCAGCCCGACTCGTCGGAGGCCAGATAGAGCGCCAGGTCGGCGATCTCGGCGGGCTCGCCGAAGCGCCCGACCGGGTAGCGGGCCAGACGCATCTGGCTGCCCGCATCGCCGTGGGCGTCGTGGACCTGGGCCATGGGCGTGCGGATCGTGCCGGGGGCAATGACGTTGGCGCGAATTCCCTGCGGCCCGTAGACCACCGCCAGTGACCGGGTGAGGGAGACGAGCGCGCCCTTGCTGGCCGTGTAGGAGTCGATCGGCTGGCTGCCGCCCACGAACGCCCGGATGGAGGAGGTGTTGATGATCGAACCGCCGCCGCGGCGCAGCATCTGCGGGATGGCATGGCGGCAACCCAGCATCGGACCGGTGAGGTTCACCGCCAAGACGCTGTCCCAGACCTCCAGCGGCACGTCCACCACCGAACCGTCAGAGGCGGGGGCGACCGCAGCGTTGTTGTAGAGCACATCGACGCCTCCGAAGCGCTCGGCTGCGGCGGCCACGACCCGGCGCCAGTCCTCCTCGCTGCTGACGTCGGTCTGCACGAAGAGGGCTGCTCCGCCCGCTGCGGTGATCTCCTCGGCGGCGGAGGCGCCGGTGGCCGTGTCCAACTCGGCGATCACCACGCTTGCGCCCTCCTCGGCGAAACGCAGCGCCGCGGCCCTGCCCTGCCCGGAGCCCGCCCCGGTGATGATGCAGACCTTGCCGGCGAGCCTCATGGGTTCAGCGGCTCTGGCCGCGGCCGGTGGCGACCCAGGTGGCGATGTGCTGGCCGCCTTCGACGATCTCGGACTGGCCGAGCATGTGGAAAACCGAGCAGATGTGGTTGGGCAGGATCTGCACGCGCTGGCCGATGGTCAGCTCGCTGGGCGGACCGTCGCCGGTCCAGCGCAGCCAGCCGTGCTCCTCGGAGAGCTGGTACAGCTCCCAGCCCGGCAGGTCCACCACCAGGCCGTAGCCGCCGGGAGCGCCAGGCACGTGGATGCCGAGGCGGTCGTGGCTGACAGACTTGGAGCCGGCGTCCAGGATGGCCCGGTCGGCCTCGGCGTGGCTGACCACCGTGGCCGCCACGCGGGCTGCGCAGCGGTCGAGGCCCACCACGCCGCGCAGCACCTGGCCGTAGTCGTTGAAGGCGTAGATGCCGGGGCGGACCTGGGTGATGCCGTCCACGGCGGTGGTGTGGCGGGCTGTGGCGCTGGAGCCGACCGACACGACGTCGATTTCGAGCCCCCGCGCCCGCAGGTCGGCGGCGGCGTCGACCATGGCCTGCCCGGCGTCCACCGAGGCGTTGTGCAGGCCCTCCTCGCCGGGCTTGGAGTAGGCGTGGCCCTCGTGGGTGATCAGGCCGCGCAGCCGCACCCCCGGCAGGGGCGCGACCGCGGCGGCGAAGTCGACGGCCTCGGCGGCGGCCACGCCGCAACGGTGATAGCCGGTGTCGGTGATGACCAGCACGTCGGCGACGGCGCCCTCGGCGGCCATTCCGGCCCCCAGCGCCTCGGCGCCGGCGAAGGAGTCCACCGAGAGCAGAATGCTTGCCCGCCGCATGAGACGGCGGGCGCGGGCGATCTTGGCGTCGCCCACGATGGGGTAGGCCATGACGAAGCTGTCGAGGCCCGCGTCGGCCAGCACTTCGGCCTCGCCCAGCTTGGCGATGCAGAGCATCTCGGCGCCCGCGGCCATCTGCAGGCGGGCGATCTCGGGCGTGCGGTGGGTCTTGGCGTGGGGCGCCAGGCCGATGCCTCGGCCCGCCGCGTAAGCCGCCATGTCGGCGATGTTGCGTTCCATCCGGGCGCGGTCCACCACCAGCGAGGGCGTCTCGATGCTGTCTGGGATGTCCAGCAGACCGCCTGCGGGGATCGCCTGGTCACCCATCGTCTGCTCCGATCACGACTGTCGCCTCGACGACGATCGGCAGGCCGAACGGCAGGCTCGCCACGCCCACGACCGAGCGGGCCGGTCGAGCCTCGGGGCCGAACGCCGCGTCCAACACTTCACTGGCGCCGTCAAGCACCTTGGCGTGGTCCTCGAAGCCGGCGGCGGCGTTCACGAAGCCGGTCATCGCCAGCGCGCCGCTGACCGAAGACAAGTCTCCGAGCGCCCGGGCCGTCGACGCAAGCAGACTCAGGGCGCAGGCAGCCGCCGCGGCTTGGCCCTCGGCAACGCTGAGCGCCTCGCCCACGGTGCCGCGATGGGTGAAGCCGCCGTCGGGGCCGAACGGGCCGTGGGCGCTGAGATACAGCAGGTCGCCGTGGCGGCGGGCGGGCACATACAGACCCTTCGCTGTCGGCGCTGGCGGCATCTTCCAACCGGCAGCCGCCAGGCGCTGCACGGGGGTGCTCACAACGCCGCCCGGCGCACGTCGGGTGGCACGCGTCGGCGCGCCACGGCACCACGAGGGGCAGCAGCCGGGCGAGGCGAGGTCACGCCGCCGCTCGGAGCTGGCTGCGCAACACTCGGCCGGGCCGGGCGCCGGTGTGGGCATCGTCGTCCTTCACCAGCTCGCCGTTCACCAGCACCCAGGGCATGCCCTCGGGGTGACGGCGGGGATTCTCGAAAGTGGCGGTGTCGCGCACCCCGTCGGGGTCGAACACGACGATGTCGGCCCAGTAGCCGGGCCGCAGCAGGCCCCGGTCGAACTGCCGCAACCGCAGGTTCGGCAGCGCTGACAGCTTGCGCACGATCTCGGGCCAGCCGAACAGGCCCTCGTCGCGGGCGTAGTGCGCCAGATAGCGGGCGAAGGTCCCCCAGGCGCGGGGATGCGGGCGGGTGCCGGTCATGATGCCGTCGCTGCCGCCCATATGGAACGGCAGCTGCATGATGGCCCGCACGTTGTCCTCGTGGCCGACGTGGGTGAGGATGTTGACGTTCAGGCGCTCGTCCAGCATCAGGCGACGGACCGCCTCCCAGGGCGACACCGCCAGCTCGGCGGCGATCTCCGCCACGCGCCTGCCGATCCAGCGCCGGCCCGCCTCTGAGCCCACCGAGGAGATCTCGATGGCCGACCAGTCCATCAGCGCACCGTGGAAGCCGTCGGTGCCGACTTCCTCCAACTCGACGCGGATCCGCTCGGCGGCGGCGGGATCGGCCAGGTGCGCCAGCACACCCTCGGGACCCTCGGTCCACGCCCAGTTCGGCAGGAACGCCGCCATGTAGGTGGATCCAGGCACGTAGCAGTAGCTGTCGGCGCTGATCTCCAGAGTCCGGGGATCGATGGCCGCCAGCCGATCCACCAGCTCGCCCGCCCGGCCCTCGTTGCCAGGGAAGCTGACCTGGCAGTGGGTGAGGTGCAACGGGGCGCCCGACCGCCGGCAGACGTCGATCATCTCGTCGTAGGCCTCCATGACGCCCCGCCCGTAGCTGCGGGTGTGGGGCGAGAAGTACCCGCCGCCGGCGACGATCTCGGCGCACAACGCCACCAGCTCGTCGGCCCCGGCGTACATGGCGGGCGTGTAGGTGAGGCCGGTGGACAGCCCCAGAGCCCCTTCGGCCATGCCCTGACGCACGAGGGCTCGCATCTGTTCCAGTTCGAGCGCGGTTGCGGGGCGGTCCTCGGTGCCGACGGTCATCATGCGCAAGTTCCCGTGGGGAACGAGGAACGCCACGTTCAGCGACGGCGGCGAGGCCTCCAAGCGGCCCAGGTAGTCCGCCACCGAGCGCCAGCCGTAGTCCAGACCGGGCGGGTCCCCCACCCAGCCAGCGGTCTGGGTGCGCACCGTCGCCAGCGTGACGTCGTCCAGCGGCGCGTACGCCAAGCCGTCCTGGCCAACCACCTCGCCGGTCACGCCCTGCATCACCTTGGCCGCGGCGGCGGGATCGGCCAGCAGCGCCAAGTCGGAGTGGGAGTGCATGTCCACGAACCCCGGCGCCACGAGGTGCCCCGACACATCGATCACCCGCCGGGCCGCCCCGGCGCGCCCAAGGGCGGCGATGCGGCCCTCGCTGACCGCCACGTCGGCGCGGAAGGGAGCGCCGCCGGTGCCGTCCACCAGGTGGCCGCCGGCCAGCACCAGGTCATGCATCGGGCGCGGTCACGTCCTCGTCTTGGGCGTGGCGATCGCCTGCGAGACGGTTCAGGCCCGCAGGTTCTGAGCGTCGGCGCCGAAGAGGTGGCTGCGGGCTGGGTCGAACGCCAGCCGCACGTTGGCGCCGGTGGAGACGCGTGTCTCCGGGGGCATCCGCACCTGCACGGGGCGCCCGGCCACGTTGACGCTCACGAAGAGGTCCGAACCCACCGGCTCGAGGAACCGCACCACCCCCGGCAGACCCTCGGCATCGGGGGAGGCCAGCGTGAGGTGCTCGGGCCGCACACCGAGCTGCGCCTCGCCGGTGGCGTCGGCCAGCACGTCGGGCGCGATCCCCGCGGTCGCTGGGTCCACGGCCAGCTCGTACCCCTCGAAGCGGAAGCTGACCTGCCCGTTGTCCCGCACCAGCGATCCCTCGACGAGGTTCATGGGAGGGGCGCCCAAGAAGGTGGCCACGAACGTGTTGGCGGGCACGTCGTACACCTCGGTGGGGTCGCCCATCTGCTGAATCCGACCGTGGCGCATCACGGCGATGCGCTGGCCCATCGTCATGGCCTCCACCTGGTCGTGGGTGACGTAGATCGTGGTTATGCCGAGACGCTCGTGCAGCCCCATCAGCTCGAAGCGGGTCTGCAGGCGCAGCTGGGCGTCGAGGTTCGAGAGCGGCTCGTCCATCAAGAAGACCAACGGCTGGCGAACGATCGCCCGGGCGAGCGCCACCCGCTGGCGCTGACCGCCGGAGAGCTGCTCGGGCAGGCGTTTCAGCAGCGCCTCGATCTCCAGCATCTCCGCCGCCCGCTGCACCGCCTCGGCCACCTCGGCTTTGCCCATTCGGGCCGTCTCTAGTGGGAACGCCACGTTCTTGTACACGGTCATGTGCGGGTACAGGGCGTAGTTCTGGAACACCATCGCCACGTTGCGTTTGGTGGGGTCCTGGAAGTTGATGAGCTCGCCGTCGATGAGGATCTCTCCGCCGGTGGCGTCCTCCAAGCCAGCGATGAGCCGCAGGATGGTGCTCTTGCCGCACCCCGACGGCCCCAACAGCACCAAGAACTCGCCGTCGGGGATGCGCAGCGTCACGTCTTGCACAGCTTCGACGCTGCCGAAATGCTTTGTCAGCTGCCGCAGTATCACCTCAGCCATGGTGCCTCCGATTCTCTCTGCGGGTCATTGCTTCAAGGCGCCGGCCATCGACGCCTGCACGAACCACTTCTGGAAGAACAGGAAGATGATGGTCACCGGCACGATCGTCAGAAGCGACGCCGCCGCCAGGATGCCCCAGTCGGTCACGAACTGCCCCTTCAGCGAGGCGATCCCCACCGTGAGCACCCGGAACTCGTTGTCGGTGGCAGCCACGAGGGGCCACAGGTAACTCGCCCAGGTGAGCATGAACACGAAGATGCCCAGCACCACCAGGGCCGGCTTGATGAGCGGCAGCACGATCTTGGTGAAGATGCGCCACTCACCTGCGCCGTCGAGGCGCGCCGCCTCGTAGAGGCCGTCGGGGAGCGTCTCGATGAACTGTCGCATCATGAATACGCCGAGTGGGGACACGGCGCTCGGCAGGATCAAGCCCAAGTAGGTGTCGATGTCAATCCAGTCGCCGATGACGGGCCAGTCCCCGATGGTGTTCACGGTCAGGTAGGTGGGTGCCAGCACGGCGGCAACCGGCACCATGAGCGTCGCCAAGATCACGAAGAACAGCAGGTTGCGACCCGGGAAGCGCAGCCGGGCGAAGGCGTAGCCGGCCATGGAGTTGGTGACGAGGGTGAGCAGGGTGGTGGAGCCGGCGAAGATGAGCGTGTTGATGGCCCAGCGCACGTAGCTGGTGCTGGAGAACAGGAAGCGGTAGTTCTCCAGTGTGGGCTCGCTGGGGATCCACTCCGGCGGGTAGGTGAACAGCGAGACGCTGTCGCGGAACGCCGGTGAGATGAGGTAGAAGGCCGGACCGATGGCGATCACCACGAAAAGCGACAGGATCACGTAGGCGACGACCTTGCGGCTGCGGTCGCTGATGCGCTTGGCGCGGCCCGCCTCGGCTAGGCGCGCCGCCATGGCTGCGGCCTCGCTGGGCGGCGGGGCGTCCGGGGCGTCCGGGGCGGCCAGGTCGGTGGGGCCGTCGGTGATCACGTCGTCGTCGGTCATGTCAGCGCCCACGTCGGTGGCGGTGCTCTCCGTCATCTCACGCCTCGCGCTGGCGTCGCTTGCCCAAAAGCCAGAACGACAGACCGGTGAGGATCAAGACCACGATGAGCATTCCGACGCTGGAGGCGTACGCCAGCCCGGTGTCTTGGAACTTGAACAATCGCTTGTGGATGAACCACACCACCGTGGCGGTGCCGAGTCTGGGGCCGCCGTCGGTCAGCACCTGCACCGAGTCGAAGAGCTGGAAGTTGAAGATGACGGCGATCACGAGGGCGAACAGCAGCAGCGGGCGCAGCGTCGGCACGGTGACACGCCGGAACCGCCGCCACTTGCCCGCCCCGTCCACCTTGGCCGCGGCCTGCAGCTCTTCGGGCACGCTCTGGAGGCCCGCCAGGTAGAACAGCACCCAGAACCCCAGGCCGCGCCAGACCTCCACGGCCACGATGGTCAAGAGCGCGTGCGGATTGTCGCCCAGGAATCTGATGCCGTCTCCGCCGAATATCCCCCGCTTCAGCAGGTTCAGGATCCCGAAGTCGAAGTTGACCATGAAGAACCACATGAGGGCGCCGAGGATGGGCGGCGCCAGCAGCGGGAAGTACAGCGCCACCTTGAAGAAGTTGCTGCCCTTGCGGTAGTGGTTCAGCAGCGAGGCCAGGAAGATGGCCAGGGTGAACACCACACCGATGGCGATGACGACGTAGATGCTGGTGTTGCGGACTGCGGTGCGGAGTTCGGAGTCGCTCAGCGTTCGGGACCAGTTGTCGAATCCTACGAAGACCCGTGGATCGCCCCTGATCAGGCCGCCCTGATTGAAGCTCAAGAAAACGCCCCAGACGGCGGGGACCGCTAGGAAGACGCCCCAGATGATGAGGTAGGGTGACAGGAAGCCCGCGGCGCGCCGGACGGTGCGAAAGCGATAACGGCGGGCGCGCCAGCGGTACTCGGCGTCGCTCAGAATGGGCGCCGCCCAGTCTTCGCTCGCTGTCTGCGGTGCCACGTCGACCGTGGTCACAAGGCCCTCGCGGCGCTGAGTTCGGCTGGAGGTCGCACCTTCACGTGCCTGCCTCGATGTCGAGATTGTGCGAAGCGGTCGGTGTGTCCGGGCGCCGGCAGGCCCTCATCGGTACCTGCCGACGCCCGAACCGTTGAGCGTCGGCGGCCGGCCCGCGGCTCTCGCCGTCAGGGCCGGTCGCGGCGTCGGTCAGCCGCGCTCGAGGATCTCCGTGGCGCGGGCCTGTGCCTCGGACAGAGCGTCGTCGACGGAGACCTCACAGGAAGCTGCCGCCTCGATCGCCTGGCCGTACTCGTCCAGGATTTGGGCGATGTTCGGGTGCGTGACCAGACCGTCCCAGGAGGCCAGAACCCACTCGAGGTTCCTCTGCAGCTTGTCATTGCCAAGGAACGTCGTGATGTCGTCCCGCGGCGAGATCCAGCCGTAGACCTCGTTGTAGGCGGTCATGAACTCGGCCGAGCTGAGGAACTTGGCCAGCTCCCAGGCGGCTTCGGGATGGTCGGACTCCGCGGCGACCGACCAGTGGCCCGTCGTGGAGAACATCGTCTGGGTGCCGTCGGGCGACCCGACTGGCGGGGCGATGTCCCAGTCGAAGGGCAGGCCCTCTTCCTCGAAGGCCGTGACCCGCAGCGGCTCGTCCAGCAGCATCGCCAGCTGGCCGCCCTTGAACAGCGAGATGCCCTCCTCACGGTTGTACTGACCGATCGGCGGCTGCACCCCGTGGGTGCAGATCAGGTCGGCGCCGAACTGCGTCGCCTGCCGGACCGCGTCGGAGTCGAGCGTCGCCGCCGTGTAATCGTCCGAGACGATGTCGCCGCCGAAGTTGTGGACGTTCTGCAGGTTGAAGTACCAGTTGAAGTCCACAGTCGTCATCGGCACATGGAAGCCGGTGGCGTCGGTGTTCGCCTCCACGGCCTGGGCCGCGGCGATGAGCTCCTCGGTGGTGGTCGGGATCTCGCTGACGCCGGCCTGCTCGAGCAGGTCGAGGTTCACGAACATCACCGTGCTGCCGATGATGATCGGGACGCCGTAGAGCTTGCCCTGGTAGAGGCTGGCGTCGATGGCGCTGTCGATGAAGTGGGCGCGCTCGGAGGCGTATTCCGGGGCGCTCATCAGCGGAAGGACGTCGGTGAAGGCACCGCGCGCGCCGAACAGCGTGAGGTGCGTGCTCACCTGGTAGGTCACGTCGAACGGGTCGTCGCCGGCGAAGCTGGCGGTGTAGGTGGACTCGACGTCGCCCCACGGAACGACCGTGTGCTCGATGGTGATGCCGGTCTCCTCCTCGAAGGGAGCGAACCAGGTCTCGAACAGTTCGATCTCGTTCTCACCGTGCGGCGCCTTGCCGAACTTCAGGGTGACACCCTCGAAGGGACGCGCCGTCGCGGCGATCGCCTCCGCGGCCTCCGCCTGGGCGGCCTCGGCGTCTGCTCTGGCTGCGTCGGCTTCATCCTGCGCGGCCTGCGCCTCAGCTTGCGCGGCTGCAGCCTCCGAGCGGGCCGCCGACGCCTCTGCCGCCGCCGCGTCGGCCGCGTCCTGTGCCGCTGCCAGGGCGGCTTCGGCCGCCGCGGCCGCGGCCTCGTTGCCTTCCGCGGTGGCTTGGGCAAGATCGGCTGCAGCCTGGGCTGCCTCCGCTGCTGCTAGTGCAGCAGCAGCAGACGCAGACGCAGCCGCCGCGTCAGCAGCAGCAGCCCCAGCCTCTGCCGACGCCGCCGCGGCATCCGCGGACGCCGCCCCGGCGTCGGCGATCGCCACTCCGGCGTCGGTTGCCGCGCCCTGGGCCGCGCTCATGGCGGCGTCGGCTGACGCCTCGATGTCGCCGGTGTCGGCCGCGCAAGAGGCCGCAATCAGCCCCAAGACCGCCAACAGCACCAGCCCGAGGGCCGATCCCCGTCTCCTCAACAGTTTCATTCGTCTTTCCCCTCTCGGTGTGACGACGTCGTTTGCGCTGGCGGGCCTCCCCGAACAACCGGAAGTCCCTGACCGCGCCGGGAGCGAACCCCCGCCGAGCCGAAACTCCGGCGCTGTAGCATCGTTCGACGATCCCGAAGGGAGAGCCACAAGCGGATGCCGACTATAGATCAACGATCCGGGGCGCACCCAAGGCGACCTTGCGCCCTCGGCACCTTGTGAGCCAGCCGGTGCGCCGCCGCAAAGTTCTCTTGACCGGCGCGGCGGGGCACCTCGGACGGCGGACGGCAGCGAAATTGGCGGAGGCAGGCTGCGACTTGGCGCTCTGTGACCAGGACCGAGCCGGTCTGGCGGCGCTCGCTCGGGAACTCTCCGACGCCGCGGCGGGACACGGCGCCCCGATGACCGGCGACGACCGGTTGAGCGCAGGCGCCGAGGCGGCGGCAATCCCAGCAGATGTGACCGACGAGGCGTGCGCCGCCGGGGTGGTCGCCGAGGCACACGAGCGGCTCGACGGACTGGACGTACTCATCAACGCCCATGGGATCGAGGGGCCGACCGGCACCGTGGAGACGCTCGATCCCGCCGAGGCGCGCCGCACCTTCGAGGTGAACGTGCTGAGCCTGTTTTGGCTCTGCGGTGCCGCGGCGGAGAACTTCAAGGCGTCCGGTGGGGGTCGCATCGTGAACATGGCCTCGGGGGCTGGTCTGGCCGGCGGTGCCTTCGCCAGCGTCTACCACGCCTCCAAGCACGCCGTCGTGGGGCTGACCCGGTCGCTGGCGCGGGAGTTGGGGCCAGCGGGGATCGTCGTCAACGCCGTCTGCCCCGGCTTCGTGGAGTCGCCCATGGTGGATCGCATCGCGGCGACCCTCGGCGAGTTGGGCCAGCCCGCCAGCTACCGGGATGCGGTGCCGCTGGGTCGCTACGCCGACGGCGAGGAGGTCGCCGAGGCGGTCCGCTACCTGGCCTGCGAAGCCCCCGACTACATGACCGGCGCCTGCTGGGTGCTCGACGGCGGCCTCCGCGCCTGAGCGGCTAACTCGTCGCCCCCGGCGGCTGCGGGTCATCGCCCTCGCTGTCTTCGACGGGCGGGTCGCGTCGCAGCAACTCGTTCAGCCTGTTGATTTCCGCCTCCTGCGCTGCGGCGCGCTGCTCGGCCTCGTCGCGGCGCTGCTCGACCTCGTCGGCGCGCTGCTCGGCCCGATCGGCGCGCCACTCGGCCCGACGCCAGAGCCACTCGGCCTCGTCGCGGCGCACTTGGGCGTCGCGCAGGTCCACCACCGCGTCGTCCAACGCGTCTTCGGCGCGGGCCAGATTGTGCTTCGGGACCTCCTCGCCGGGCCGGTAGAGCAGCAGTTCCTCGTCCTGCCAGACGAGATCCAGCGCGAGCGCGTCGCTCCGACCCCACCACGATCCGTTCTCACTCTCGGTCACCGGGATCGGCGCCCAGCGGCCCTTCACGAGGCGTTCGCCCTCCAGGACCTGCGCGCACAGCGTCCCGCCTGTGGGGTCCACCCGCCAGTACTCGGCGACGCGTAGGCGGGCGTAGCGAGATCGCTTGTGGTGCTGATCGGCCCGCAGCGTGCTCTGCGAGGCCACCTCGAGCACGAAGCGGATCGAGCCGCCGTGCTGCCACCTCCGGTAGCTGGCGAGCTTGTCGAGGCGAGCCTTCGAAACCCCGCTGACCACCATCACGTCGGGCTCCACCACGGCTCTCCGGATGCCTCGGAGGTAGTAGAGGTTCCGGTTCGAGGCCACCCAGATGTCGTCGCGGCTGGCGAAGTGCTGGCGCAGGACCATGGCCACGTCGCCGCGCACGATCTCATGAGGTGACGACTCGTGCAATGGTTCTCCGGCCGGGTAGCGCTTGTCGAGCTTGCGGTCGAGGAGCGCCTCAGCCGCTCGTTGCTCGTCAGATGGTGGTGTTGTGTCCGTCATTTTATTGTACTTTCAATGTAGCTACTGTTCGCGGTGTTGCGCAAGCCAGATTATCTCGCCACCGCGCTGCTCGCTGCCAGGTCAGAGTGCGGACGTTGCTCGACGGGCTGACCCGCTCGTACGGTGCTGCGGTCCCCGAGGCGCGGACCGCAGGTCAATCGAGCAGCAGCGGTAGGTCAGAGCGGCGGATCTTGCCGGTGGCGGTGCGTGGGAAGTCCTCGACGAAGACCACCCGGCGAGGCCGGCTGCGGCGGTCGAGCTCGTCGCCGACCAGGTTCGCGAGCTCGTCGGCTGGCGGGTCGGCGTTCGGCTCGGGGCGGACCGCCGCCACCGGCACCTCGCCCCACTCGGGGTGGGAAACGCCGAACACTGCCGCCTCAGCGACGCCGGGATGGCCCACCAGCACGCGCTCGATCTGTGCGGGATGGAGGTTGACGCCACCGGAGATGATGACGTCCTTGCTGCGACCCGCCAGCGTGAGGTACCCGTCGCCGTCGGCGGTGGCCAGATCTCCGGTGCGCAGCCAACCGTCGGACAAGGCCTCCGCGGTGGCCGCGGGGTTGCCCCAGTACCCCGACATGAGCTTCGGCGCCCGGATCAAGATCTCACCCACCTCCCCGGCGGCGGCATCGCCTCCGACGGGTCTGCGTAGCCGAACCTCCACGCCGGGCAGCGGGCGACCGACTGAGCCGAGACGGGGGTCGTCTGGCCCCGTCAACGCCTGGTGGTCCGCGGCGTCGAACCCGCAGACGACGGCGCAGGATTCGGTCAGCCCATAGCCGTGGTACAGACCGCAGGGCAGTTCCCGGCGCATGCGCAGGATCAGCGAGCGCGTGCTGGGGCCGGCGCCGTACACCAGCAGCCGCAGCGACTTCAGTCGGGCCGGGTCGTATTCGGGGTGGTCCAGGATGCGCTGAATCTGGGTTGGCACTGCGATTGTGCTGGTGACCCGTTTATTCTCGACGACCCGCAACCAACCCTCCGGCGAGAAGCGAGGCAGCACGACGTGCGTGTGCGCGCCGTGGAGCATCGTGAAGATTCGCAGCCCCGCCGAGGCGTGGTACAGCGGCGTAGCGCTGAGGTAGACCTCATGAGTGCCGAAGCCCTGATCGCGTTCGGTCATGGCGGCGTTGCGGGCGACCGTGGCCTGGCTTAGGCACACCCCTTTCGGGTCGCCGGTGGTGCCGCTGGTGTAGCTGATCAACACGGTGTCCCCCGGCGCGGGAGGCGAGGACGGGGCCTGCGTCGTATCCGGCTGCCGCGGCGACACCGCGGCGCGGTAGTCGGCGGAGTCCGCCACCAAAGTCTCCAGCCCAGAGCGGCGCAGTGCCGTCGCACCGCCGGCGTCGCTCAACCCCAGCGCAGGCCGCGCGTCCTCCACCAGGCGCGCCACCGCTGCCTCGGCCATCGTGGCCGGCACGGGCACGCAGGCGGCGCCGAGGTGCGCGACCGCCAGGCAGGCGTCGAAGTGAACGACGCCGCCGGCTGCCCGCACCACCACGCGGTCGCCCCTCCGAACCCCCCGACCCGCCAGCCAAGCCGCCAGATTCTCGCTGCGGGCCAGCAACTCCGCGTAGCGGAGCGTCGGACCGCCATCGATGACGACCGCCGGTCGCTGCGGCGCCTTCGCCGCGGCGTCCCGCAGCAGACGCGGAACCGGGCTCACGGGCAGACCGGCGCTGTAAGCCGGTGCTAACCGCCCAGCACGACGCGCACGTGGCGAGGCCCTCGCAACACGTAGCCGGTGTCGTCGGGCACCTCGCCGGCGAACTCCACCCGCTCGAAGCGCTCGAGCAGACAGCACATCACGACCTCCATCTCCAGGCGCGCCAGCAACGAGCCGGTGCAGTGGTGAGCCCCCGCGCCGAACGGCAGGATGTCGGCCTTGGGGGTGAACTGCCTGAACGCGTCCTCCTTGAAGCGGTCGATGATGAAGCGATCCGGATCTGGGAACACCTCCGGATCTCGGTTGGCCGAGCCCACGAGGGCGAAGAGCTTGGCGCCCGCAGCCAGATTCACACCGCCAAGCTGCGTGTCGATGGCGGCTTGGCGCACCAGGCCGTGGGCCGGCGCGTTGTATCGCAGCGACTCCGCGCAGGCCGGCACGACCAGATCGGGCTCGGCCCGCAGCCTCTCCCAGAGATCGTTCACCAGCAGCGCCTTCTGCAGGTTCGAGAGCGCGCGGGAGGTGGTCTCGGTCCCGGCGGCCAGCAGCAGCGAGCAGGCCGAGGCGATCGTCTCGTCGCTCAGCGGCGCCCCGTCGAATCGAGCCACACACAAGTCCGACAGCAGGTCCTCGCCGGGCTCGACCCGCTTGGCGTCGATGACCGACCCCAGCCATTCCCCCAATTCGGCGCGGGCCTGACGGCCTCGCCGCTCCACGTCGGGATCGTTGCGGATGTTCGACACGCTCGCCTTGCCGATGGCGTCGTACCAGTGTCGAAAGGCCGCCACCTGCGGGATGCCCATGAACGTGGCGGTCATCTCCATGGGCATCTCGGTGTTCAGGACCTCATGCAGATCGACAGGCTCGCCGGTCGGGAGGCTCACCACGATTCGGTCAGCAATCCGCTCCGCCAAGGCCCGCAGGTCGCCCTCCATGCGGCGCCGGCTGCGAATCCAGCGACCCAGGATTCCGGCGTGGAAGCTGTGCTCGCGGCCCTCCATGTGCAGGATGACGCGCCCGTGAATCATCGAGGATCCGGGGCCGAACGCCAAGGGCTTGAACCGCTCCCCGTCCTCGAAGACCGTCCTGACGTCGGCGTGGCGCGTCACGACCCAGCTTCCGGCAGTGTCGCTCCAGAACACCGGCGAGGACTGGCGCGCCTCGCGGTAGAGATCAAACGGCTCGGCGTCGTCGAACAGCACCGCGGCAAAGCGCTCGCCCAGCGAATCGCCGCCCGGCGGCGGTCCTGTCGTCTCGGCCACCGTGATGGCGGTAGGGCTTAGCGTCACAGCGCCAGTGTAGGAACGAGACATCAGACCGGGCCAGACCCAGCGGCACGGCCGAGCGCCGGGCACAGCCCCAGCGCACGAACGGCACGGCGGAAACGACCGGACGGTTGCTTGGCGTCCTCCTCCCCAGTGCTATTGTCCGCTGCCTACCCACAGCCGCAATCTGAGGAGGAAGACCTGTGCGGAAGATTGGATTTCTGCTGTTCGCGCTCGCCCTAGTCGCCGGTGCCTGCGGAGGCGAGGACAGCTCTTCGACGGCGAGTCCGGCCCCGGTGGAGCCAGCGGAGGCGCCGGCCCCGGCGCCGTCACCCGATCCGGCGCCTGCCGAGCCGACAGCACCGCCGCAAGTCAACGTGGATGCGCTGCCGGAGCTGACCTTGAGCGTCGGCCACTCGGGCGCGCCCGACGGTTTCGCCGACATCGCCTCAGTGAAGTTCAAGGAGATCATCGAGGAGCGATCCCAAGGCAAGATCAGCGTTGAGGTGTTCCCTAGCGGCCAGCTCGGCGGCGAGCGCGAGCTCGTGGAGGGCGCCCAGATCGGCTCGGTGGACGTGGCCGTGGTCCTCGCCGGGATCATGGAGTCCTTCGTGCCCGAGTTCGGCGTGCTGAACCTGCCGTACCTCTTCGACGACCGCGACCACGTCTTCGCCACCCTCGACGGCCCCGTCGGCGAGGACCTCCTGGCGCTGCTCGACGGCGTCGACCTCAAGGGGCTCGCCTTCGGCGAGTTCGGGTTCCGCTCGATGATGACCGCGCCGCGGCCCATCAGCGTCCCCGCGGACCTCAACGGCATCAAGATCCGCGTCCCCGAGTCGGACCTCTACATCAACACGATGGAGCTCCTCGGCGCCACGCCGACGCCCATCCCCGGCCCGGAGATCTTCACGTCGCTGCAGAACGGCGTCGTGGACGCCACCGAAGCGCCCATCTTCGCCGCGGTCACCCAGAAGTACTACGAGACGCCACTCGAGCACCTCTCCCTGACCGAGCACATCTACGCCGCCCTGATGATGGTCGGCTCACAAGACATGTGGGAGCGGGTCGGCCCTGAGGGGCAGGAGATCATCAAACAGGCGGCCCTCGAGGCGGTGGCGCATCAGCGGCAGCGGTCCATCGAGGACGACGCGGGCTACATCGCCGAGCTGTCCAACCAGGGCTGGAGCATCACCGAGGTCGACAAGGCCCCGTTCCGCGACGCGGTCGCCCCCCTCTACGACGCCAACCCCGGCCTGGCCGGCTGGGTGGAACGCATCCGCGGCGTGGTGGGCGGCACATCGCCGGCCACGGACGTGGATGCGCTGCCGGAGCTGACCTTGAGCGTCGGCCACTCGGGCGCGCCCGACGGTTTCGCCGACATCGCCTCAGTGAAGTTCAAGGAGATCATCGAGGAGCGATCCCAAGGCAAGATCAGCGTTGAGGTGTTCCCTAGCGGCCAGCTCGGCGGCGAGCGCGAGCTCGTGGAGGGCGCCCAGATCGGCTCGGTGGACGTGGCCGTGGTCCTCGCCGGGATCATGGAGTCCTTCGTGCCCGAGTTCGGCGTGCTGAACCTGCCGTACCTCTTCGACGACCGCGACCACGTCTTCGCCACCCTCGACGGCCCCGTCGGCGAGGACCTCCTGGCGCTGCTCGACGGCGTCGACCTCAAGGGGCTCGCCTTCGGCGAGTTCGGGTTCCGCTCGATGATGACCGCGCCGCGGCCCATCAGCGTCCCCGCGGACCTCAACGGCATCAAGATCCGCGTCCCCGAGTCGGACCTCTACATCAACACGATGGAGCTCCTCGGCGCCACGCCGACGCCCATCCCCGGCCCGGAGATCTTCACGTCGCTGCAGAACGGCGTCGTGGACGCCACCGAAGCGCCCATCTTCGCCGCGGTCACCCAGAAGTACTACGAGACGCCACTCGAGCACCTCTCCCTGACCGAGCACATCTACGCCGCCCTGATGATGGTCGGCTCACAAGACATGTGGGAGCGGGTCGGCCCTGAGGGGCAGGAGATCATCAAACAGGCGGCCCTCGAGGCGGTGGCGCATCAGCGGCAGCGGTCCATCGAGGACGACGCGGGCTACATCGCCGAGCTGTCCAACCAGGGCTGGAGCATCACCGAGGTCGACAAGGCCCCGTTCCGCGACGCGGTCGCCCCGCTGTACGACGCCAACCCCGGCCTGGCCGGCTGGGTGGAACGCATCCGCGGCGTCGCCGGATAGGGCCGCGGCGAGGCGCGACAACCGCGGGCCAGCAGAGGCACCGGTCCGTTGATCGGGCTTCTGGACGGGCTTGCCGAGGCGCTTCACATCGCGAGCACGAGGCTCGAGCGCTCCCTCCGAGTGCTGCTGGGCCTCGTGCTCGCCGTCCTCACGGGAATTCTCTTCCTGCAGGTGGTGATGCGGTTCGTCTTCACGAACCCCATCACCTGGGCCGAGGAGTTCCCGCGCATCATCCTGATCTGGCTGGTGTTCCTCGGGCTGGTTCCCACGGTGAAGGGCCAGCAGCTCGTCATCGACGTGCTGAAGGACCGCCCCTGGCTGCGGTTCCTCAGCACCGGCGTGAAGTGGGCCGTGCTGGTCTTCTTCCTATTCGAGGGCATCGACTTGGTGGAGCGGGTGGCCGGCCAGAAGATGCCGGTCACGCAGATCTCGCGGGCGTGGCAGTACGTGGCGGCGCCGGTGGGCGCCGGTCTGGCCGCCGTGGTGGGCATCGACGAGATAGTCGGCCTGATCCGCAGCCGAGGCCGAGAGGTGACCGCGATGGAGAGCGTGCTGTCCGCCGCCGGCCTGAACGACGACGCCTCGCCCGGCGCGGAGTAGGCGCCGGCGCGCCGTGGAACTCTTCTTCGTCTTCCTCACCCTGTTCGGTCTGCTGATCCTGCGCGTCCCGATCTTCGCCTCGCTGGCGGGGGCCACCATCGTGGGAATCCTCTTGGAGCCGCGTCTCACACTCCTGGAGGTGGTCCGCAACTCGATCATCGGCATCGACTCGCTGGTGCTGTTCGCGGCGCCGCTGTTCGTGCTCGCCGGCAACCTCATCCTGGTGGGCGGGGTGTCACAGCGACTCATCGGCTGGGTGGACAACCTCTTCGGCTTCAGCCGTCTGCGTCTGGTGTACGTGAACGTGTTCGGCTCGATGTTCTTCGGCGGAATCTCCGGCTCGGCCACCGCCGACTCGGCCGCCATCGGCTCGGTGCTGGTCCCGGAGATGAAGCGGCAGGGCTACCCGACCGCCTATTCGGCCGCGGTCACCGCGGCCAGCAGCTCCATCGGCATCATCATCCCGCCCAGCGTGCCCATGATCCTGGCCGGCGCTGCGACCAGCGTGTCGGTCACGAAGCTGTTCGTGGGGGGGTACCTCCCGGGCCTGCTGATCGCGCTGTCGCTGGCCACTGTGGGGTACCTCACCCGCCCCCGGGGCGAGTGGCAGGCGCAGCGCATGACCTGGAGCTGGCAGCGGATGGGCCAGCTCACCTGGCGTGCGCTGCCGGCGCTGATCTTCCCCGTGGTGATCATGGTGGGCATCCTCGGCGGGGTGTTCACCGCCACCGAGGCGGCCGCGGTGGCCGTCGTCTACGCCTTGGCGGTCTCCGCGTTCATCTACCGGGAGCTCGGCTGGAAGAGCCTCATGAAGTCGCTGAGCGACTCGGCCATGTTCGCCTCGGTGGTCTTCGTGATCGTGGCCACGGCGCAGGCCTTCGGCTGGTACCTGACCTACACCCGCGTCCCGCAGAAGCTCGCCGACTTCATGCTGGGCATCTCCGACAGCCGGACGGTCGTCATCCTGCTGATGATCCTGCTGCTGCTGATCATCGGCACGTTCTTGGAGACGGTGCCTATCGTGCTGGTGCTGTACCCGATCCTGGAACCCATCGCCGCGCAGATCGGCATGGACCCCACGCATTACGGCGTCATGTTCATGGCGTCGATCGCGGTGGGCCTGCTGACGCCGCCCTACGGGGTGCTGCTCTTCGTCAACTCCAAGATCGCTGGGATCCCATCAGCGCAGCTCATCCGAGCAGTGCTGCCGTTCGTGGGCATCCTGATCGTGGACGCCCTCATCGTGGCGTTCGTGCCGAGCCTCGTTCTCGGGCCGGTGGATCTATTCTTTGACTGACCCGCCGCCGAACCGCCGTCGCCCGAACGCCCGCCGACTCCGCCGAAACCCCCGAATCGAGACACCATGAACCGAGATACATGGACCGCGCCATCATGAGCCGCGACATCGTGAACACGGACGTCGTGACGAATGGGACGTTCCGGATCCTGTCGTTCGTCAACCACATCCCGGTACACCCCCAGGTCGAGGAGCTGCTGGCCGAAGCCGACCGGCGGGGCGTCGATGCCGTCTGCTCGCAGGGCACCGGCATGGACTTCGGCCCGTACATGCTGGGGAGCGGCACGCAGTTCACCACCGAGAACTTCAAGGAGAACATTCGCCCCTACCTGCGGTTCGCCCACGAGCGGAGCATTCCCTTCGTGCTGTCGGTGGGCATCGCCGGCGGCCGCATCCAGCTTGACGCCTGCCTGGAGCGGGTCGACGAAGTGGCAGCCGAGGAGGGCCTGGCTCTCACCGTCGGCGTTATCGACGGCGAACTGGACCGCGCCGACCTGACTCAGCGGCTGCGCGACGGGGCTAGGGCGCGCCGAGCTGTGGACAGCCCCGCCCTGTCGGAGTGGCTGACGGCGGAGGACGTGGAGCAGTCCAGCCATGTGGTCGCCCAGATGGGGCCTGAGCCGATCATGGCCGCGTTGGCCCTCGGCGTGGACGGCGTCATCACCGGCCGGGCGCTGGACGTGGGCGTGTACATGGCGCCGCCCTTGGCCGCTGGCTTCCCGCGCGGCCCGACGACGCATATGGCGAAGGTCTTGGAGTGCGCTGGCCTAGCGCTCACGCCGGGCGACCCCAGCGAGCCGATCTACGGGATACTGCGCCATGACGGCATCGAGGTGTACTCCCTAAGCGCCAATCAGCGCGCCACCCCGCGGTCGATCGCCGGCCACTCCATGTACGAGCGGGACAATCCCTTCAAGGAGCGCAACCCGGGCGGCTATCTGGACCTGACTCACGCCACCTACGAGTCGCTGGACGGCGACGGCGTGTTCTCCACCGGCGCCGTGTGGGTAGACGAGCCGTACACGGTCAAGCTCGAGGGCGCCCGGCGCAGCGGATACCGCACGGTGGCGTTCTTCGGGGTCCGCGAGCCGCGCTTCATCGCTGAGTTGGACGGATTCCTCGAGAACGTGCGGTCCAGCATCAAGGGTTCGGATCGGTTCGGCCACCTCGACGAGGGCAAGCACTACACCGTGACGTTCGATCAGTACGGTCGCAACGGTGTGCTGGGGGCCAACGAGCCTCTGATCGACGCTGTGCCCCACGAGATCGGTCTGCTGGTGGATGTGATCGCCGAGTCGCAGGCGCTGGCCGAGAACCTCGCCTACTACATCTGCATGGAACTCTGGATCAAGCCGTACCCGCGCCGGCAGACCACGGCCGGCAACCTGGCCACGCGCTTCGCCCCCCCTACCATCAACGTGGGTCCAGCGTTCTCATTCAACGTCTGGCACCTGCTGGAGGTGGATGATCCTCTGGAGCTGTTCCCCACAGAGGTGGTTTCGTTCCCGAGGAGCACCTGATGGAGACGTTGCGAGACCTGGCGAAGACGCTGCGCAGCAAGAACTGCGACCCCTTCAACACCACCTTCGACGTGTTCTTCGACGACCCCCACACGTATCGTCGAGTGAAGGAATCAGGAGCGATCAACGCCGCCGACATCGCGGCCATGTACGGAATCCAACCAGACCAGGTGCTCGGCATCTACTTCCTCGACGGGGCGATGGCCTTCAAGGTGACCATCGTGAAGGACATCCCGTCTTCGGACCCGGACTGCAAAGACGTGTTCGGCGCCCACCAACACCTGCAACTGTCAAATGTCCCCATCCCCGAGAGGAGTTGCCAATGACAGTCATCCTTGACCCCAGGGCGGAGGAGTTTCGCCGCCTCGACGAACCCGACGAGTTGAAGCCCGTCGAGGCGCTGGAGATCAACGTCTCGATCCTCAACTCGCGCTGGGCGAGCATGACCCGCATCGCCGAGATCATGGACGAGCAGCTCCTCGCCCACCCTCGGATCGGACGGGTTCGGCACTGGCGCATCAAGCACTCTGAGCCGACGCCCCCGGAAGTGCTGGACGAAGTCACCGACAGCAGCCACTACGCCGTCCTCGGCCTCGGCAATTGAGGTGCCTGCACAGCGTGGAGTTGCCACGACGGAACAGAACTGAGACGGCGCGGTATCGCGACGGTGGTGATCGTCACCGAAGCATTCGTCGAACTTGCCGAGGCAACGATGCAGAGCCGGGGGATGCCTGCGCTGCCGATGATCGTGCTGCCGCACGACACCGAAGTGCTCCCGATGGAGGAATTGCGGCCAATCGTCGTCGATGCGGTGCAGCAGGAGCTGCTGCCCATGATCGAGGCTTCATGCGCTGCCTGAGGCCGCCATGGCGACCGGACCGCTGACGTCTCGCCGCCTGGAGGTTCCTGCGGACGCAGGGCCAGACGAGCTCCAGGACTTTTTCCACGAGCAGGACCTCAGCGACGGGCTGCCGGTCATCATGCCCACGCCGGCGCGCGTGGCCGACATGGTGGCCGGCGCCGGGTTGCGGGGCGACCACGAGATCGGTGTCATGGACCCCGAGCGCGGCGTGGCCACCGTGGAGAAGCTGGCCGTCAACGCGGTCATGGCGGGCTGCCGTCCTGACTACATGCCGGTGATCACCGCTGCGGTCTCGGCCATGTGCGAGGAGTTGTTCAACCTGCACGCCATCCAGGCCACCACCAACCCGGCTACGCCGCTGCTGATCGTGAACGGGCCGATCCGCCGAGCTATCGGCATGAACACCGACCGCAACCTCCTCGGACCGGGAAACCGCGCCAACGCCACCATCGGGCGAGCCATCCGCCTGGCGATGCGCAACGTGGGCGGGGCCTACGTGGGCATCGATCAGGCCACCCACGGCAGCCCCGCCAAGTACTCGCTCTGCGTGGCCGAGGACGAAGAGTCCAGCCCCTGGGCGCCGCTGCACGCCACCAAGGGTTACGACCCTTCGGATTCGACGGTCACCGTGGTCGGCGTCGAGTCGGTCATCAACAGCACGGCGGTCTGGTGGACGGCCCCTTCGCTACTGAAGATGCTGGCCAAGACAATGCGCAGCACTGCCACCAGCCAGTTTTTCTCGCGGGGCACGCCCACGTTGATGATGAGTCCGGCGCACGTCGGGGTGTTCGTGCGCGCCGGCTACGGCCAGCAGCGGCTCCGCGCCGAACTCTGGGAAGCAGCCAAGGTGCCCCTCGGCGACTTCCCGCCCGAGGGCAACATCCCGCAGGGAGAGTGGACGACCGACGGCGATCGGGTGCTCATCTGCGAGTCTCCCGAAGATCTGAACCTGATCGTGGCCGGAGGGACCGAAGGCAACGCCTCGCACTCGGTGTTCTTCTCGGGGTTCTGCCTGTCCAAGGGCGTGACGCGCCGGATCGACTGGAACCGCACGGCGTGAAGCCTCCGGCGGCGGTTAGCGATCTGTGCACCGCAGCGCGCGCCGCGGTCGCCCCGAACGTGGCCGACTGGGAGGGCCGCGGCGTCCCGGCCGGCACCTTCGAGGGCTTGGCGCGGGACTTGGGGCTGAGCGCTCTACGCACACCGCGGGGGCGCGGCGGCGAACCCTTGCCGTGGACCGAGGTCGTGTCTGTGGCCCGAGCCCTCGGACGGGTGTACCGGGCCTTCGGGGCCGTGCTGGTGAACAACGTGGTGGCGGGCTACCTGGGCGACCACGCCGACGACGCCCAGTGGGAGCGCTGGGGGGCGCCCATCCACGAGGGCCGCTGCCTGTCGATGCTGGCGATCAACGAGGCGGGATCGGGCAACGACCTGTCACGCCTGGCCAGCACAGTGACCCCCGTCGGCGCAGACCTGCGGCTGGACGGCGGCAAGGCCTTCCTGCCCAACGCCAACCGGCTGCCCTACCTGCTGGTGCTGGCGGCCCACGGCGCGGGCACCTCCATGCTGGTGGTGCCGACGGACGCACCCGGCGTGCGGATCGCATCGATGGGTCCCACGCTGGCGCTGCGCGGCCTCGACCTCTGCGAGGCGACCTTCGGTGACTGCCGTCTCGGGGCCGAGCACCTCATCGGCACGCCCGGTGCGGGCATGGCGGAGCTGCGCCCCCATCTTCTGGGCAGCCGGCTGAACACCGCCGGACTGGCGCTCGGAGGCGCCGAGGAGGCCCTGGATCTGGCGGTGGACTACACGGCCCGCACCGAGCGTTTCGGGCGGCCGCTCAACCGGCTCGGGGCGGTGCAGCAGCGTCTGGGCGACTTGGCCGTGCGGGTGCGCGCCGCCGGCGCATATCTGCACACCGCCGCTGGCGAACTGGACGCCGCGGCCGACGGCGACGGGGCTTCCGCCGAGCCGGCGGTGTCGGCGGCCAAAGTTCTTGCCGCGGAGACCTCCCAGCACGTCACGCACGAAGCCATGCATCTGCTGGGGGGCTGGGGATTCCTGGAGAGCGGCACCGTGGAGCGCTTGGCGCGGGAAGCCGCCGTCAATCAGATCGTGGACGGGGCCAACGACATTCACCGAGCGATCGTGGCCCGGAGCCTGGGAGGCGACTCATGAGTGTGGCGGTCATCACCGGCGGCACGAGCGGCATCGGCCTGCAGGTCGCCCAGAGCCTGCTGGATCGCCGGCCGGAGGTCTCCTGCGCCCTGGTAGACCGCGACGCAGGCCAAGCCGACGAACTCCGACGACTCCACGGCGCCCGCGTGCGTCTCGTGCTCTCGGACGTGACCGACCCGGACGCCGTGACCGGCGCCGCCGAGGAGATCCTCTCGTGGCGCTCGCCCATCGGCCACCTGGTGACCTGCGCGGGCATCCAGATCGCCGGCGACAGCTTCACGATGGCTGCCGCGGACTGGCAGAAGGTCATCGACGTGAACCTGTCGGGCACCTTCTACTGGTGTCAGGCGGCCGGCCGGTCGATGCGGGAGTCAGGCGGCGGCTCGATCGTGACGGTCGGCTCGATTGCGATGTGGTTCGGTTTCCCCGGTCGCTCGCCCTACACCGCCTCGAAAGCGGGCGTCGGCGGGCTCACGCAGGTCCTAGCCGTGGAGTGGGCGAAGAACAACATCCGCGTCAACTGTGTGGCACCGGGCATGGTGGCCACGCCGCTGCTGGAGCGGGCGGTGGCGTCGGGGCTCGTGGACGGCGACGCCGCCCAAGCCACCCACGCAGTGGACCGATTCGCCACACCGCAGGAGATCGCCGAGGTCGTGCTGTTCCTGCTCTCCGACGCCGCGTCATTCGTCACCGGCGACATCGTGCAGGTGGACGGCGGCTTCCGCCCGTACAAACTGGACTGACCGGCGGCGGGAGATGCGTTCGCCCATCGCCGCGCCGTCTGACACGACACACCCAAGCACTGGAATCGAAAGGAGCTCTCGTGCAAGACGACCGCATCAACTGGGACCGGGTGCAGCAATACATCGGCCGAAGCAACACCCGCGCCGTACTCAAGCCCTACGGCCTCCCCGACATCACCAATCCGTTCACCTCGCGCTACGCGGACGTGGACGTGGCGCCCCGCTGGCCCATTCCCGAGGAGGTGGCGATCTCGGTGGCCGTCACCGGCGGTTTCTTCATGAGCAGGGACAACCCGGCCCAGCCGATCAGCACCGCGGAGATTCTGCAGGCATCCCGTGAGTGCATGGACGCCGGCGCAACTTCGCTGCACATCCATGTGCGCAACGAGCAAGAGTTCTCGATTCTCGACCTGGAGCGCTTCGTCACCGTGCTGGAGCCGCTGCACGCCGAGTACGACGGCCTCTACATCTCCGCAGGCGAGGTGGCGATCGGTCCCGAGGACTGGAAGGACATGCAGCGCCTCAGCGAGTCGGGCTTGGTCACCGGCTCGCCCGTGAACACCACAGCTACCTTCGTGGGCGACACGCTGTTCGCCAAGCCGCCTGCTGTCATGATCGAGAAGGCGCGCATCCTGCAGGACGCCGGCGTGAAGCCCGAGATCGCCGTGTACACCGATGCCGACGTGGACAACGCCGACCGCTACCTCATCAAGTCGGGGCTGGTGCGGGGACCGCTGTATTGGGTCGTGCTTCCCGCCTTGCCGGGCTGCAGCCCGATGCACAACCCACGTCAGATGATCCAAGGCCTCATGCGCATTGTGGACTCGATCCATGACATCGACCCCGAGTCGGTGGTCTCGGTCTGCGCGGCCGGGCGGGCGTCGGTTTACCTCGTAACGCTGGCGATGCTCATGGGCCTGCACGTGCGGATCGGGATGGAGGACACCGTGTGGCAGTATCCGCACCGGGACGACCTCGTACACTCCAATCTGGAGACGCTGCAGACCGTCTCGGGAATCGCCGGTCTGCTGGGCCGGCGACCCATGACGACCCCCCGCTACAAGGAACTTCTCGGGATCAGTTCGTGACCAGCGAGCGCCGCCAGCTCCCAGGGAAGTTCCGCCCGAGCGACGGTGCAACGCGCTGTGGGCATTGCGTTGGCCACCTGGCAGATGCCAACGTCGGCGATCATGCCCAGCACCAGCGCGGTGTCGGCTCGCGACAAGCCCGAGGCGGCCTCGCACCAGGCCAGCATCTCGGCGAAGGCCAGCTTGGACGCCTCGTCAATGCTGCGCGCCGAGACGACCGTTGTTGACTTCTCGTCGCTGAGCACCCGCGGCCAGCGCATCCCCGGCGGACGCGGCCCCGCCTGCGCCGACACCTCCAAGCGGGTGCCGACCTCCGGCGACTGCACCACCTCGCCGTCGCCCATACGGGCCTTGCTGTCACCGAAGTACAGGTAGGCGCCGTCGATCTCCACCGGCAGGACGACCGTGGCGCCCTCGCGCACCTCGTTGCAGTCCATGTTGCCGCCGTAGGGGCCCTGCATCTTGGAGAGCACCGTCTCGCGGCCCGGCGCCGTGGCGATGCAGCCCACCAGCGGGCGGGCGGCGATGCGCAGGCCGGCGACGTGTATGTGGCCGTCGGCCACCGCGAGGCCGTCGCAGGCGTACCACTCGCCCCACCAGTCCGCTGGCGAGGCGGCCTCGCAGCGGCTCCAGGCGACGCTGCCCGGCGTCGTTACCTCCACCTTGTGCAGGGTGACCGCCACGGCGTCGCCGCGCTCGGCGCCCGCCACGGCGATCGGGCCGGTCACGCCGTCGAGGTTCTCCAGCACCCACGCCAGGTTCTCCGGGGTGAAGCCGTCTGGCCGGCGGAAGCGCGCCGTGAAGCAGTCCTCGGTCTGAACGACGAACCGCTCGCCCGCCGCCACCGCGCCGATGGGCGTGTGCGCGCCGCTGTAGGTGAACTTCAGGTCATCAGGCTCGAAGATCTGCATCGTGTTGGCCCTTTCTGGCGGCGCACTTGGGGAATCGCCTCGGTCGCACCGACCGGGGCAGCCCCGTCCTATCTATGACACGCTGTGCGCTCGAGCAGCTTGCGGGCGAGTTCGCCGAAGTCGCTGTAGGCGCTGTCGGCGGCGGCGGCGTGACTGCCGATGGCCCCGTCCGCAGCTGTGAGTTTGAACACAGGCTTACGGGCCTCTTGAGCCATGGGTACGAGGCTTCGGTAGTGGCGGGTAGTGCCGAGAGCGTGGCAATCCTGCGACGGTGTCGGCGCATACGGTCCATCATGGTCGCCGAGCAGGCTCCGGGCGTATTCCGCTGGCATACGATTCACCCACTTGTCGTAGGCCTGCACAGGTCGACCCAGCCGGATTCCGTGCTGTTGGACCACATAGCCGACAGGCGCCATCCGGCCGGTGGGAAGGTCGAACGCTGGCTCCCGCCAGTTGTCGAGGCGCTTGCGCCAATCGGCACGCCAATCCCGAAGCGTCGGACCGAGGTTCCGCAGTCCCAACAGACTGAAGAGGTCGGCACCGACCGGAACCACAACGTGGTCGGTGGCGATGATGGCAGAGCGGTTGATCGCGCCCAAGTTGGGGCCGACGTCGGCGAGAATGATCGTGGCCTCCATCTGTTCAGCGCCTTGCTGCATCACAGTGTGAAAGGCGCTGAGGATTCTGAAGGGGCGGTGCAGCTGGCGTGATCCGAGCGCGTTCGGCCACTCGGCCGAGAGCGTGTCCTCGAAGCCGGCCAAGGCTAAGTCACCGGGTATCAACCACAGATTTTCGTTTACCTCAGACAGAACAGGTGTATGCAGATCGCCTACTTCCATGAGCGGCCGCACACATTCGAAAACTGTTTCGGGCCGTCCTAGCAGTTCGGCACCCGCCCCGTAGATGCTCTCAAGCCGGTCCTCGGGAAGAAACATCGCCGTGAGGTTGGCCTGCGGGTCCAGATCGCAGGCCAGCACCCTCTCGCCGATCTCCGACAGCATCCACGAGATGTGATACACCAGCGACGTCTTGCCGACTCCACCCTTGTTGTTGAAGAAGGTGATGACGGGCACGGTCATCTCAGAAGGACCTCCGCGACTCCGCCGGGGCGACTGTCACGAGCACGCTCGTCGGATCCACCGCGAAACTGGCTGGTGGGTGCCCAGCCTCGGCTAACAGACGCTGCGCGATAGAGATTCCCACCCCGAAGCGTTGAACGAACCCGAGGGTGGCCAGTGCCTCGGCAAGATTCGGGTTGCGGTAATCCACGGCCCCCGCCTTTGCGAAATTCTCAACCGTCACCTGCCCGAACGGTCCGCCGGGGCTGATGATCTCAATGCGATCCGAGAACCAGCGGCAATGCACAGGCGCGTTGGTCGCCTCGTAGGTTCGATGCATGACCGCGTTTCGGATCAGCTGCTGCAGCGCCGCCAGCGGGTAGTGACTGCTTCGGCGCTCCGTGGGTCCCGACGTGAGATCGACGACAGTGTGATTGTGGGCCTTCAGCTTCTCGTCAACGCCGCGCAGCACGTCGGCCAACGAGCCTCGCACGTCGGCGGCGTCGACGATGTCGTCATGCGCCTCGGTGCCGGCGAATCGCAGGAACTGCACGTAGGCGCCGGGAAGGTAGTCCTGCGGATTTCTGCCGAGCACGAGCAGACCTAGAACAGTCGCAGTCGGACAATCCGCGCCAGCGATCATCTTCGTGGCTGCCAACTGCTCCTCCGAGCTGCGGTCGTTGGCGTCGAGGATCTCGCGGGCGAACGCCCGTGGAAGGTACTCGCGGACGAAGACTCCAAGGTCCAGCCCATCGATGGTTGCTGACGGCACAGCCTGGACATCGAACGGCGCGTCGCCGCGGCGGCGGCGCTCGTTGAGGATGCGCTCGTCCTGCGCGGTCGCAACGCCGCGCCTCGGTCCAATCCGGACATGGATACGGCCCTTGTAGCGAACAGGGGGGGAGTCCGAAGGCAGAACGATCACAACGGCCACGTCGCCCGCGGCGGCAAACCTGCGAACGGTCAGCGACGGAGGCGGGACGATATTGCCGTCGGTCTTGATGTCGGCGAGCTGGCGCAGCAGCTCGTCAGAGACCGGCACGCCCGTGGTCGTCCCATCGTCGCCCACCCCGACGAACAGGACGCCGGGGAGGCCGTGGCCAGCCAGATCATTGGCGAACGCGCAAACTGCCTCGCGGATGGTGTTGGACGTCCCTGTGGACAGCGACCTCTTGAATTCCACCCGCTCCGACTCCCCGGCCGCCAAGAGCTCAGCCAGTTCGCCGTCTGTTGGTGACCTCACCTGCTACCTCCCCGTCAGGGCACCAGCGCAATCCTAGGCAGCGCCCCAAACAGCGGGGCAAGACCGCTCGCCCCTCCCGGCAGCCTCAAGCGACTAATCCTGGCGGAGGGCTTGGCAGTTCTGCCGCACCATTCGGAGTTGCTCGGTGAGCCCCAGGTCCGAGTCGGCACGCCGGGCGGTGGCGTCGTCGCGTCGGCGCGTCCGCAGGTGGATGTCGGCCACCTCGGGGGCGCAGAACGGCACGTCGTCGCCGTCGATGTCCTCCAGCCAGACGTAGCGGGGCACGTTCTTGCCGCAGTAGGCGCAGCTGTACACGTCGAAGGACAGGTACATGGGCTCGCGTTCGATCCAGCGGCCTGTCATGGCGCCGCCGCCCTCGCCGGCGTCGGAGTGGCGCCCCAGGTGCCGTTGCGACGCTCGACGGTGAGCCCGTAGTCGCGCCGGGCCGCCTCGGGGGTGACGAGGCCCTCCGCCACGTCGGCCACCACCCTCTCGGCGGCGCGCTGCAGCGGGTCGCCCCAGCCGCCGCCGCCCGGTGCCACGATGCGCACCTGGTCGCCCCTCCGCAAGCGGATGTTGGAGAACTTCGACGGGGACATGGTGCCGAAGCGGTCGCTGAAGGTGCTCCAGGCCTCCTCGCCGGCGAGGCGCACATAGATGCCGCTGTTGGCGCCCGGCTTGCCGCCGTGGATCCCGAACGGGTCGACCAGCATGCGGTTGAAGATGGCGCTGACGGTCACCTCCTCGGCGGTCATCGTCAGGACCCGCTCGATGCCGAGCCCACCGCGGTTCAGGCCCGGCCCGCCGGAGTCCTCCAGCAAGCGATAGGACTCCACGCGCAGCGGGTAGCGCGTCTCGAAGACCTCGACGGGGGTGTTCCGGCAGTTGCCGTTGATGACGATGATCTGGCTGTTGCCGTCGGCTGCCGGACGCCCGCCCCAGCCGATGCCCTCAAAGTGGAAATGCGAGTACAGGTCGCCGGTGTCGGGGTGCTGCCCGCCGAACAGGAAGCAGCAGGACGTGCCGCCGAGGCTGGCGGGGATGCGCTCGGGAAGCGGGTCGGCCAGGGCGCCGAAGATGATGTCGGTGATGCGGGGGGAGACCTCGGTGTTGCCGCCCACCAGCGGGGCGGGGAACTCGCAGTTCAGGATGGTCCCCGGCGGGGCGACGATGTTGATCGGGCGGTAGCAGCCCTCATTCCGCGGGATCGTGGGGTCGGTGATGTGCATGAAGGCGTTGTAGACCGCCGAGGCGGTCACCGCGTAGGTGGCGTTCATCGGGCCAGCGGCCTGGGAGGACGATCCGGTGAAGTCGCAGGCCACGTCGCCGCCGTCCACCACGACGGTGCAGTCGATGACGTAGGACCCCTCCGCCACGCCGTCGTCCTCGATGATGTCGCTGAAGCGGTACTCGCCGTCGGGGATGCGGCGGATCTCCTCGGCCATGCGGCGCTCGGCGATGCCGATGAGGTCTTCGGTGGCGGCGGTGACGGTGCCGTGGCCGTAGGTGTCGATGAGGCTGATGAGCCGCCGCTCGGCCACGTTCAGCGAGCCCACCATCGCCATGAGGTCGCCGTAGGTGGTCTTCGGCGTGCGGTGGTTGGCGAAGATGATCTTCCAGACGTCCTCCTGGGGGACGCCCTCGCGGTGCAGCCACAGCGGGGGGATGCGCAGACCCTCCTGGAAGATGTCGGTGGCGTCGCCGGCCAGCCCGCCCGGGGCTTTGGCGCCCGGCTCGGCCAGGTGGGCGCAGTTGGCCACGAAGCCCACGATCTCGCCGCCGTCGAACACCGCCTTCAGCAGCGTGTGCTCGGGGATGTGGCCGCTGCCGCGGTAGGGGTCGTTCATGATGATGACGTCGCCGGGGCGGTACACGTCGGGGCCCAACTCGTCGATCATCCACTCGACGGTGAACTTGATGGTGCCGATCTGGGAGGGGCAGAACTCGGCTTGGGCAATCAGGCGCCCCTTGGCGTCGAACAGCACGCAGGAGAAGTCGAGCGACTCGTTGAACATCGGCGAGTAGGCGGTGCGCATCATGGCGATGCCCATCTCGCGGCAGGTGGTGGCCAGATAGTTGTCGATGACCGTGAGCGTGACCTGATCGGCGCTGAGGTCGGAGGCGGGGCGTCCGGCCGGCTGAGCAGCCGCCGGGGGGGCCTGCGGCGGGGTAGCGGCATTTGGGGCGGTCATGAGCTCAACTCCACGATCAGCACGTCCTCGGGGGTCCGGCGAATCCGCATTCCCGGTGCCACGAGCGTCGTCGACCCCTCCTCGGCCACGATTAGGGGCCCGTCGATCTCTGCGAGGATCGGCAACGCCCGCCGGTGCAGAACCCGGCAGTCAACCATGCCCGCCTCGGCGAAGTACACCGGCCGGGAGGACTCGGGGTGGCCCGACTCGGGGCGCACCTGGGCCAGCCGCGGGTGCGGGATGGCACCGACGGCCGAGACCCGGAAGCTGACCATCTCGACGACCGCGTCGGCGATCACGTACTCGTACATCTGGCGGTGGCGGTCGCTGAAGGCCGCATACGCCCGCTGGAGCTGCTCGGCGGCGCCGGCGGCGTCGAGCGCGTCGATGGGCGGCACCTCCACCTCGGTCTCGTAGTTCTGACCCAGGTAACGCATGTTGATGGCGTAGCGCAGCTCGCAGTCGCCTTCGTAGCCCTGGGCGCGCAGTTCCTCGGCGGCTGCGGCGGCGATGGTGGCGAAACGTTCGGACACCTCGGTGGGGCTGGCCCGGTCGGAGCGGAACGACTGGGTCCAGAGCTTGTCGACGCGCAAGTCGCCTAGCAGCAGCCCCAGCGCCGAGAAGCTGCCGGGGAACGGCGGCACCACAAGCGTCGGGACGTGCAGCTTGTGGGCGACCGCGGCGCCGTGCAGCGGGCCGGCCCCGCCGAAGGCCAGCAGGGCGAAGTGACGCGGATCGTGGCCCCGGTCGATGCTGACCATGCGGATGGCGTTGGCCACGTTCTCATCGGCGATCTCCACGACCGCCTGCGCCAACTCCAGCGGCGCCATGTCCGCAGCGGCGGCCAGCTCGGCGATCCCACGGCGCGCCGCCTCGGCGTCCAGCGGCATCGCCCCGCCGCAGAAGTAGTCCGGGTCGAGGTGGCCCAGCGCCAAGTTGGCGTCGGTGACGGTGACCTGCTGGCCGCCGGCGCCGTAGCAGATTGGCCCGGGGTCGGCGCCAGCGCTCTGGGGTCCCACCTGCAGGAAGCCGCCGGCGTTGAGGTAGGCGACGGACCCGCCCCCGGCACCCACGGTCTTGATGTCCATGAGCGGGATCGCCGCGGGGATCCCCCACTCCACCTCGTAAGAAGTCGTGTAGCCGACGTCGCCGCCCAGGATGAGCGCCACGTCCGCGCTGGTGCCGCCCACGTCGAGGGTCACCACGTTCTCCAGACCCAGCAGACCGGCCACATGGCGGCTGGCCACCGCACCGCCCGCCGGGCCGGACATGACCAGGTGGATCGGGTGGTCGGCGGCGGCGTCAGCGTTCATCAGGCCGCCGTTGGACTTCATCATGGCCCAGTTGACGACGATGTCCGCCTCGGTCAGCCCGCCGGTCAGGCTGGCCACGTAACCCTGGATGAGCGGCTTGACGTAGGCGTCGGCGATGACGGTGCTGGAGCGCTCGTACTCCCGCCAGATGGGGGCCACCTCGTGGCTGACCGACAGGGGCAGGCCGGGGAGCCGCTCCCGCAGCGCAGCCGCCAGCGCCGCCTCGTGGTCGGTGTTCAGGTAGGAGAACAGCAGGCACACCGCCAAGGCCTCGAGCTCTCCGTCGGCAGCGAGGCAGTCGCAGAGGTCGTTGACGGCTTCTGCACTGAGCGGCCGCAGCACTTCGCCGTCGGCGGTGATCCGCTCGTCCACGCCGTAGCAGTCCCGGCGGCTCGCCAGCAGCGGGCGCGGCTTGTTCCACGTCAGGTCGTAGAGGAACTGCCGGTTGACGCGCTGGATGTAGGGGATGTCCTCGTGGCCGGCCGTGCAGATGAACCCCACCCGGGCGCCAGTCCGCTGGATCATGGTGTTCGTGGCGACGGTGGTGCCGTGGACCAGAAAGTCGATGTCGGTGGCGGCGGCGCCCGAAGCGTCAATAGCCCCCAGGAAGGCCCGCAACGGCTCGGCAGGCGTCGAGGCGACCTTCAGCGAGCCGACGGTGCCGGCGGAGGTGTCGAAGGCGATCAGGTCGGTGAACGTGCCGCCGGTGTCGATTCCGATGCGCAGCGAGGTCATGCCGCCCCTTCGGTCGCCGCGTCTTCCCCGCCCGGCAGCACCACAGCGAAGGGGTGCGGGCCCGAGGTCGCCGTGGGGCAGAAGTTCAACCTCTGGCCGGGCACCTCCCAGTCCACGGCGACCATCTCGCCGGTGTCGTCCACGGTGATGAACAGCGTGCTGTGGCCGGCGCCGCCGAAGCAGACGTTGGTGGGGTTGGCGCCGCCGCAAGCGACACGGTGTGTCCCGGTGCCGGCGGCGTCGTAGACGGACACGAAACCCGACCCGAAGTGGGCCACGAGCAGGTTGCCGTCGCTGTCGAAGGCCATGCCGTCGGGGCCGCAGACGGGCGCCTCGGGCACCGGCGGGAGCTGGCAGAAGAGACGCCGGTCGGCGGCTGCGCCGGGGCCGACGACGTCGTAGACCCACACGCAGCTGCGCAGGGTCTCAGCCACGTACAGCCGCCCGGCGCGCAGCGCAATGCCGTTAGGGAAAGCCATGGCCGAATCGATCCGGCACAAGTCGCCTGCGGGCGCCCGGCCGTAGACGGCACCGATCGGGTTCTCCAGCGAACTGCCCCACGGGTCGGTGAAGTAGCAGCTCCCGTCGGCGTCGAATACCAGATCGTTGGGGCCGTTCAGTGGCGCCCCATCGAAGGCGTCCGCCCAGCGGCTGCGGGCGCCGTCGGGACCCACCCGCAGGATGGCGCGGTGGCCCTCGTCGGTCACGTAAAGGGCGCCGTCGGGGCCGAACGCCAACGCCGCGGGGATTCCGTCGCTGCCGTCGACGCCGGTGTTGAGGAGCCGCGCGGTGGTGCCGGGGGCGGCGACGTTGGTGGCACAGATGTCCCCGCCGCGGGTCGACCACGACTGATCCCGCGTGAACGAGCAGACGTTCAGGATCCAACCGCCGGGCCCCGCCACCGGCCCCTCGGGGGCGCAGAGCCGCCGGGCGAACGGTCTCGGCCGCTCCGCCATCGCGGTCATCGGCCGGCTAGCCGTCGACCGCTCGGCGCAGGCGGGCGACGAGCCGGTCTGCCTCCGCCAGCGTCTCGGCGTCGGGGACATAGCCCAGCGGGCCGCGCCGGCGCGCGCTGGGGATGACGCCCTGAGCCACCAGCAGATGCTTCTCGATGGCCACGAAGGCGTCGAGGCTGTCCATGAGCGACACGAGCCGGGCCAGCGGGTCGGCGATGGCCTCGATGCGCGCCTCGTCGCCGGCCTGCAGCGCCCGCCACAGCGCCACCAGCGCCCACGGGGTGTCGGCCGCCGGCATGGTGCCCACGATGCCCCGGCGGAAGCTGTCCACGAGGGCGATGCCGCCGGAGCCTTCGAAGACGCGTGCCCGGCCGTCGGTGGCGTCTCGCAGTTCGCTGAGCCGCGGGCCGATGGGCACCGCTTCGGGTTTGAAGAGAACCCGCTGGCCATAGGTCGCCAGCAGGTCGGCCTGCAACGCAATCGACATCGGCCGGCCCACGTAGCCGCTGGCGTCCTGAACCACGACCGGCACGTCGACGGCACCCAAGATGCCCTGGTAATAGGCGGCGAGCTCGCTGTCGCCCACCGCCACCGAGATCGGCGGGATGGCCATGACCGCCGTGGCGCCAGCGGCTTCGGCGTGACGGGCCAGGTTCAGCGCCACCTTGTTGCTCTCGGCGCCCACCGAGACGATGACCGGCCCGTGCGGCAGGCCCAGCTCGCAGAAAAGTTCGGCCAGCCGGCGGCGCTCGTCGGTGCTGAGGCGCAGCACCTCAGAGACCATCGCCAGCACGATTCCGTCTACTTCGCAGTCATAGACCCACTCGATCTCGGCGGCCAGTGCGGCGGCATCGATTTCGTCGTCGGCGTCGAAGGTGGTCTGCAGCACCGGGAACACCCCGGCCAGCGACTCGGGCGGGTGCTCCACGGCGGCGATGCTAACGCCCCGGTGGGCGTCCGGTTCAGTCGCCCGGCCCGGCGCCGGGAGGTGCGCCGCGCCGGGCGAGTTGGCGCGCCGGGCGGCCCGGTCTCACTCGGGGGGGCCGCTACAGGGCCTCGCCGGCCAGCCAGCGGGCCAAGGCTTTGGTGGGGTCGGCGATCTCCTCCGGCTTGGTGTACCAGAAGTCCTGCCAGCCGTGCTCCGGCAGGCCGGTGTACAGCATGAGGTTCAGCGGGTAGGTCTCGCTGTCGGCACAGCGGCGGAAGTCGTCTCGGTACAGGAACGTGGGCTTGCCCCAGGCGATAGCCATGCCCAACTCGACCATCACTCCCTCGTCGGGCGGGCAGCCGTTCACCACGGCGAAGATGCCGTCGGACTCCCGCACGAGGCGCATGTCGTTCTGGCCGACCTTGTAGGCCCAGCCGGGCTGGTCGGTCCAGCCCTCCTGATCGCCCAGGGCAAAGGGCTCCCACGGATCGGCGCCCGCACTTGTGAGCGCGTCGATGAGCTCGTTGAGGGGTCCGGCCCGATGGGCGGGCGAGAACCCGTAGGGGTTCGCCAGATAGAGGGTCTTGCGTCCGCTCATCGCTGCACCTCCGTTGTGTGGCCCGCCGCCCGCCGCCCGCTCGTTGCGCGGCGCCCGGCGCGGCGCCCGTTCATTGCCTGCCGCCCGGCCCGGCGGCGTCTAACCGAAAGGCCTCGTGCAGCACAGACACCGCCTTGAGCACATCGGCCTCGCGCACCACGCAGGAGATGCGTATGGCCGAGGTGGAGATCATCTCGATGTTCACGCCGCCAGCGCCGAGCGTCTCGAACATGGTGGCCGCCACGCCCGGATTGGTCTTCATGCCGGCGCCGACCAGGCTCACCCGGCCGATCTCCTCATCGGAGGTGACGGCGCCCGCCCCGATCTCGCCGGCCAGCGCCTGCGCCACCGACCTGCTGGCCTGCAGCTGGCCGTGCGGCACGGTGAAGGAGATGTCGGTGATGCCGCCCGCGGAGACGTTCTGCACGATCATGTCCACGTTCACGTCCAAGTCGGCCAGCCGCCGGAACAGCGTCCCGGCGATGCCGGGCCGGTCGGGCACGCCGGCGACGGTGATCTTGGCTTCGGACGTGTCGTGGGTGACCGCCGAGACGATGGCCTGCTCCATGGCGGAATCCTCCTCGCCTATCCAAGTGCCCGGCTCCCAGGTGAACGCCGAGCGCACATGCAGCCGAACGCGACGGGCGCGGGCCACCTCCACGGACCGCATCGCCGGCTTGGGGCAGCCCGTGGCGGTCATCTCCAACGCCTCGTCGTAAGACAGCCGACCGATGCGCCGAGCCCGGGGTACCACCCGGGGGTCGGCGGTGAACACCCCCGATACGTCGGTGTACAGCTCGCAGGCGTCGGCGCCGAGCACGTGCGCCAGCGCCACCGCGGTGGTGTCCGAGCCGCCGCGGCCCAGAAAGGTCACGTCGCGGTCGGTCGAGACTCCCTGCGAGCCGGCCACGACCGGCACCCGCCGGGCGGCGACGGCGTCGCGCACCCGATCGGGTTGGATCTCCAGGATGCGGGCGTTCTGGTGCGTGGTGTCGGTGAGGAAACCCGCCTGGCTGCCCGTCAACGACTCAGCGGCCACGCCGCGATCGGCCAGGGCCATGCACATCAGCGCCGTGGCCTTGCGCTCGCCGGCTGTGATCAGCATGTCCATCTCCCGCCCGGGCCGGCGGTCGGCGACCGCCGAGGCCAGGCGCAACAACTCGTCGGTCTCACTGCCCATGGCGCTCACCACCAGCACGACGTCATCGCCCTGCAGGCGCCTGAAGCGCACCTGCTCGGCCACCTCGCGCATTCGGTCGGGCGTGGCGACCGACGTGCCGCCGAACTTCTGGACCAGCAGAGCCATCGTCGTCAAGCTAACGCCGTCGCGGGGAACCATGCGCGCCGTGGTCCGGTAACTTTTGGCCTATGGGCACCGAGAAACGCGCCCGGCAGAAGGCCGGGACCCAGGCGAGGCGCGAGGCAGCGCGGGCAGCGGCCACGAAAGCCAAGCGGCGCCGCACGGTCATCCGAGTCGGCGTGGTGGCTCTGGCCGTGGTCGGCGTCTTCTTGGGAATCACCCTGACCGGACGCGAGGACGAACCCGAAGCTGCCGCCCCGCCGCCGGTGGGCGCCGAGGTGACCGCCCCCGACAGCGCGGCGGGCGGCGACGAGGCCGACAGCGCGAGCGACGGAACTGACACGGACGCCGGCGACAGCGCTGACGGCGGCGGCGACATGAACAGCGCAGACCCCGCCAGCGACACCGCCGGTAACGCCGCCTCCGACGACGACATGGTCGGCGAGGAACCCATCGGCACCACGACAGTTCCCGCCACCACCGCCGACGCGCCGCCAGCCAGCGACAGCGACGGCGAGGTGCCGCCGGCGGGGCTCGCCGGGGCGAACTACACGCCGTACGCGCCCGACGAGTACGGCACCGGTCCGTGCGCGCCGGCCGAGGGCGCCGCCGAGCAGGTGCTGGACTTCGCCGACGCGCCAGCGCTGTGCATCGACCCCTCGGTACCGCACACCGCCATCTTCGACACCTCGCGGGGAACGGTGCGGGTCGCCCTCGACGTGACCAACACGCCCGGCACGGTGAACAGCTTCGTGAACCTGGCGCGCTTCGGGTACTACCACGACACGCTCGTGCATCGCAGCGCGCCGAGCATCGGCATCCTGCAAGGCGGTTCGCCCCACACCAACACCGCCGCCGACCCCGGGCCCGGCTACACGCTCTGGGACGAGGGGACCGGGTTCACCTACCGGCCCGGCCAGCTGGTCATGGCCCGTCGCAACGAGCCCAACAGCGCCGGCGCGCAGTACTTCTTCACCGTCACCACCGATGCAGGCCTGCTCGACAGCCAGGGCACCTACGTGGTGTTCGGCGAGGTGATTTCGGGCCTCGACGTGCTCAGCGACATCCTCGCCAGCCACGTCGACCAGCCCGACAACCCCCTCGGCGGCGCCCCGGACCCAGCGGTGGTGGTACACAGCGTCACGATCCAACCGGGCTAGCGGAACGCCAGAATGCCGCGCGGGCGCGCCCGTAAGCTCACGGCGGTGAACCGCCGGCCGACCAGAGCACCTCGCGCAACCTCCGGCGGGCTTCGGCGGCTGCGGCGCCCGGCGGTGGCGCTGACGCTTGTGGCGCTGCTCCTCGCCGCCGGCGCCAGCACGGTCTCGGCGCACACCCGGCTGCTGGAGACCCGCCCCGCCGACCGCACCGTCGCCAGCGAGGCGCCCGAACGGCTCACGCTGGTGTTCGCGGAGGCTGTGGACCCTCGGCGGGTGCAACTCGACGTCCTCACCCCCGACGGTGAGACCGTGCCCGGCGCCAGCCTGCTCACGGCCGTCGGCGCGGACACCGCCGTCGTCGAGTTCGCCCTGCCCCGACTCGCCGACGGCGTCTACGGGCTGTCTTGGGTGACCGTGGGGCCCGACGGCCACCGCGTCGCCGGCGAGGTGGTCCTCGGTGTGGGGGTCGTCGACAGCGGCGCAGTGGCGTCGGCCGACTTCGCTCGCACGCAGCCTCTGGACCGAGCACTCGAAGCGCTGAGCGGCGCGGCGCGGTACGTCTGGTATGTGGGCTTGGCCGCCGTGGCGGGGGCGATGCTCGTGGCGGCTTGGCATCTGCGCAGCGACCGCTCCCGCTCGGTGGCTTCGGGGGTCATGGTCGCCACGGCCGGGCGCTCTCTGCGGGTCGGATCGCTGCTGCTGCACGCCGCCGTGGTGGTGCGGACCTGCGCCATCGTCGCGCTCGTCGCCCGCGGCTATCGAGACGGGCCGCTGTTGGAGCGCCTTCGCTCAGCCGTCGTGGACGGGACGGGGCCCACGCTGCTCGCGGCGGTGATCGGCACGGGACTGCTGGCGATCTGGGCGCGCCGGCGGGCTCGGGCGGCCTCGGCGGGGACGCTCCTGCAGGCCGGCCTAGGCCTGCTGGCCCTCATCGCCCTTAGCACCGCCAGCGGTCACGACGCGACCCTCGCCGAGGGGCGGTTCGGCATCTGGATCGCCGCGCTGCACACCGCGGCGGCGAGCGTCTGGTTGGGGCCGCTGGTGATCGCCATCTGGGCGAGCGCCACCCCGGCAATGCGTAGGCGCCCCGCCGGCGAGCGCTCGGCCGCGCTGGCCCAGTTGTTCAATCGGTTCGTACCCGTGGCGACGGGCGCCTTCGTGGTGCTGCTCCTCACCGGCGCGTGGTCCACCTGGCGGCTGGCCGGTCGGGAACTGCTCAGCGGCTCGGGCTACACCACGGCCCTGCTCGTCAAGCTTGCGCTGGTGGGCGCGGTGGTCGTGCCTTTGGGTCTGCACCACGACAGGCGCCTGGGCTGGCTGGCACGCGGCCGTCGCCGCCGCGGCCGGCCGGCGCTGGGGGTTCGGTCCCGGACGCTGCGGCTCGAGGCCTGGGCTCTGGGTGCGGTTCTGGCCGTCGCCGCGCTGCTGGCGGGAATGAACCCGGCGATACTCGGCGGCGAGAGGAACCAGACGCCGCTCGCAACGGCCGACAGCGGCACCGCGGCGCTGCTGAGCGACGAGCCGCCCCGCAGCGCCGAGGAGTGCGCGGCGCGCCTCGTGGGGCGAGCCAACTGCTACCGGGACTACTTCGCCGCGATAATGCGCAACGAGGGCGCCGACGTGGCCGTGGCCGAGATCGACGCCCTGTCCCGCATCGACGAGCGGATCGCCCGCGACTGCCATCAGATCGTTCACGACCTCGGCAACGACGCGGTCGTCTGGTACGGCGACGCAGGCACCGCGCTCACCTACGAGGGCACCGCCTGCTGGTCCGGCTACTACCACGGCGTGGTGGAACAAGCCATCAGCAGGCTCAGCGACGACGAGTTGGCCGGCGAGCTACCCAGGTTCTGCGCCACTCCGGCCACAGACGAGTACTCCTTCTCGCACTTCAACTGCGTCCACGGCCTCGGACACGGGATCATGCAGATCCTCGGCGGGGACGTGTTCGGCACCATCCCCTACTGCGAGACGCTCCCTGACCCCTGGGAGCAGGGCGCGTGCATGAACGGCGCCCTGATGGAGAACGTGATCTCGGGCCAGCAGGGCAACCCCACCGATCTGCGCACAGACGATCTGGTGTACCCGTGCAACGCCGTTCCCGACGTCTACGTGGCGGACTGCTTCGCGACCCAGACATCGTGGATGCTCGACCAGACGAGCTATGGGCCGGAGGGCTTCGCTGCGGTCTTCGCCATCTGCGACGGCGTGCGGGCCGACATGATCGACGACTGCTACCGCGCTCTGGGCCGAGACATCGGCAGCGTCCACAAGCAGGATCCCGCCCCGATCGTGCAGTTGTGCTCGCTGGGCGACCCCGACCTGTGGGCCGACTGCTACGCGGGCGCCGCCACGAACGCGGTGTTCAACGACCACGACCTCGTGGGGGCCACCGCGATATGCGAATCGATCCGGGAGCGGCTGCGGCGGGCCTGCTTCGACGCCCGCGACCGGGTCGCCGCCACCCTCTGAGGGAACCTCGCACCGGGGAGGCGACAAGCTCGTGGATGCCATGACCCCTGGGAACGGCGATGTGCCGCCGCCGCTCATCGACGGCGAGGCAGGCCGAACTCCGCAGACGATCGTGGCGATCATCGGCATAACCACCGCCTTCGCCGCGGGCCTCCTCATCGGCATATTCATCCCGCGCGGCGACAGCGGCGACGCCGCCGAGGCAGGCAACACCGTCGAGACCACTGCGGCGGAGGTCGCCGGCGAGGACCCCGCTGAGCCGCCGCAGGCCGTCCCCACCACCGCTGCCGGGGCGCTCGAGGCAACCCCTCCGACCTTCTTCCCTTACACGGCCGGCGATTACGGCACAGGGCCGTGCGCTCCTGTTGAGGGGGCCGCGGAGGCGGTCCTGAGCTTCGCCGACGCGCCCGCCCTGTGCATCGACGCCGCCGCGACCCACGTCGCGATCTTCGAGACCTCCCGAGGGACGGTGCGGGTGGCGCTCGATGCGGCGACGGTGCCCGGAACCGTCAACAACTTCGTGAACCTCGCCCGATTCGGCTACTACGACGACACGCTGATCCACCGCAGCGACCCGCGTATCGGCATCATCCAGGGCGGCTCGCCGCGCACCGACGACGCATCTGATCCGGGCCCGGGATACCGGGTGTGGGACGAGGGGTCCGGCTTCTCCTATCGGCCCGGGCAGTTGGTGATGGCGCGCACCAGCGCCCCCAACAGCGCCGACGCTCAGTTCTTCTTCACTGTCACCGAGGCGGCGGGGCTGCTCGACGGCGACGGCACCCATGTGGTGTTCGGCCAGGTGACCGAGGGGTTGGGCGTGCTGGTGGACATTCTGGACAGCCATGTGGACGAGCCCGGCAACGACTTCGGCGGCACCCCTGACCCGGCGGTGGTGATCCGTTCGATAACGATCCAGACCGACGGCGCCAGACCCACGCCCCCGGAGGGCTCGCCGGACGGCGCCAACGGCGGGTAGCCGACTGCGCCGCCGCGGCGCGGTGAGCCGGCCGGATCGTTGCCTGGTCGACGCCGCTGCTAGGGGCTGGCGGGCGGACCGGGGGGCCCTGGCGGGCCT
>VXNF01000105.1 GCA_009840735.1 Acidimicrobiia bacterium
CGCTCTCCCGCAGGATCACGCGACGGCTTGGAACGCCGGTCTCCAGACCGGCACGGGGGGGGGGGGGGGGCCACCCCCCCCCCCCCCCCCCCCCCCCCGCCCCCCCCCCCCCCCCCCCGCGGGCCCGCCCCCCCCGCCGCCGCCCAGGAGCTCAGCGCGGTCTGGGCGTCCAGTGAGAGGTCGACGAGCACGTTGCTCATGAGGTTGCCGCTGAGCACCTGCACCTCCCACCACCCGTAGAGGGCCAGGAAGCCCCCGACGACCACCAGGAAGCCGCCCGAGATGCGGTTCACGTGGGGAAGGATCCGGCGCATCTTGGCGATCACCTCGGTCCGGGCGACAGCCATCGCCAGCGTCAGCACCATGATCACGGCGCACAGTCCGCCGCCGTAGGCCAGGAACACCGCCAGCCCGTCGAAGAAGTCCCGACTGGAGAACGCACTGACCACCGTCCCGAAGAACACCGGCATGGTGCAGCCCAACGACACGACGGCGTAGGACACGCCGAACAGGAAGATCGAGCTGAGCCGGCGGCTCTCGCCGCCCCGCTGCAGCCGCGGCAGCCGGAGCTTCAGCTCGAAGCCGCCCAGCATCGCCAGCCCGAGAGCCCCCATGACGATTCCCAGCACGAAGGTCACCCACGCCACCCGGCTCTCGATGACGCTGCGGCTGAGCACCGTCGAGGCCAGGGCGCCGACCGCGGCGAACACCGCCATGAACCCGGCGCAGAGGGTCAGCCCCACGCGGAGTCCTCGGAAGACGCTCTGGGCGGCGCTCGCCTGCTTGTCGCCCTCGATGCCCAAGAAGTAGGACAGGTAGGCGGGCATCATGGCGAAGCCGCACGGGTTGAAGGCGGAGATGAACCCCGCTGAGAGGGCCAGGCTCGCCAGTGCCGTGAGGCTGACGCTGTTCACGGCGCTGCCAGCTCAGTGCCGCGCGCCGGGGCTGCTTCGGGGGCTGTTCGCACGGGGCGCCGCTCAGATGCCCAAGTGCTCGGCGATGAGCGCCCGAAGGTCCTGTGCCCGCAACCGCGAGCTGACGATGTGGGCGATGGCGCCGTCTGGGGTCACGAAGGCGGTCGTCGGCATGCCGAAACCGCCGAAAGCGCCGAAGATGGCCGAGTCCGAATCCGCCGCCAGCGGGTAGGTGACGCCGGTCCTGTCCGCCAGGTCCTGTGCCGCTCCCACCTCGTCGCCCACGTTGAAGCCCAGGAACGCCACCTGCGGCGCCAACTCGACGTGGACGGCCTCGAAGGCCGGCATCTCGGTGATGCAGGGCGGGCACCACGAGGCCCAGAAGTTGATCACGGCGGGCTTGCCGGCAAGATCGGCAAGCGTGCCCTCGGCTCCGTCGAAGTAGGTGAAGCGAACCTCGGGAACCTGCCGCTGATC
Organism: Acidimicrobiia bacterium; assembly: GCA_009840735.1. Lineage (GTDB taxonomy): Bacteria > Actinomycetota > Acidimicrobiia > Acidimicrobiales > CATQHL01 > VXNF01. The sequence continues at coordinate 1,392 of VXNF01000105.1, forward strand.
CGCCGCCGCCGCTTCGCCGGCCCCGGTGCCTTCGTCGGCCGCTGCGGACGCTTCGTTGACCGTTTCGGCGCCTTCGTTGGGCGGCGGGAGGCTCGCCGTCTCGGCGGCGCCGCTGCCGCACGAGAGCGCCAGCAGCAGTGCGAGCATCGCCGAGGCGCCCCGAAGGCGGCGGCGGAGTTTGGCGCGGAGTTTCACGCCTCAGGCCTCCGAGAAGACCGTCTGGCCGTCGCGCTGGGCGGCGGTCAGATCGCCGAGCACCCGCAGGTGCTCGAGGTGGGCGAACGTCTCGCTTTCGGCCATGTTGCCCCACGAGCGTTCGGCGAAGAGCCGCTTCATGTACTCCGGGACGGTGGCCGTGCCGAGCTCCCCGGCGGCCCTGCGGATCACGTCGAGGCGGTGCTCGTGATGGCGGCGAATGGATTCCGCCCGGCCGCTGAGGTCCTCGAACGGGTGCCCGTGGGCTGGCAGGACCACCTTCACGCCCTCGATGGCGCCCATGCGGCGCAGCGACTCGAAGAAGCGGTCGAGAGGATCGGGATAGCGGCTGAGCCCGCTGATGTGGGGTGTGATGGTCGGCAGGATGTGATCGCCCGACAGCAGGACGCCCTCTGCGGGGTCGAAGAGGCAGAGGTGGTCCTCGGTGTGGCCGGGCGTGTGGAAGCAGAGCCAGTCGCGGCGCGCCAGGCGGATGACCTGCGCGTCCTCGACGGTGCGCGTGGGGCGCGGCGCCGCGAACCAACGCGGGTCGGCTTCAGCGATCGCCTGCCAGGTGCGCAGTTCCTCCGGCGGCAGCGGCTCGCGCTCGGTGCCCCAGGGGTTCTTCTGAAGCAAGAGCCAGGGGGGGCGTTGCGCGTCGCCGCCCTCCTCTTCGGCCGTGGGCAACTCGGGAGGCTCGGCGATCTCGGTGGACTCCCAGATTGGCCGGAACGACTCGTGGGTGAGGATTTCCGCACCGGCGAGAGCCCGCAGGCGCTCGGCGCCGCCGAAGTGATCGAAGTGCGAGTGGGTGATGACGGCGGTGTGGACGTTCTCGACGGAATAGCCGGCTGCCCCGAGGCGTTGCTCGAGCGCCGCGAAGGAGGCCGGACTGGGCAGGCCGGGGTCCACGACGGCAACGCCCCGCTCGTCCTCGAGCAGGTAGCAGTTGACGTGACCGATTCCGGGCAGGTGTACCGGCAGCTTGGAGCGCAGCACGCCGGGTGCGATCTCGGTGATCTCGGAGTCCGCCGGTTCCCGTTCCTGACGGGGCGGTCGAGGCGCCGGCTGACCTTGCGGTGCCGCGTCACTCACCGCGTCAACCTACCGCCGCGGGCGGCTCGAACAGCGGCTAGGTCGACGTTGGTGCGGCGGCGAACACGGTGCGCCGCCAGTAGCGCAGCTCCTCGATGCTCTCCATGATGTCGTCGAGCGCCCGGTGCCCTTTGCGCTTCTTCGGGCGCTTCTTGGCGGCCTCGGGGTACCAGCGAAGCGCCAGCTCCTGCAGCGAGGAGACATCCACGACGTGGTAGTGCAGGAGGTTCTCGATCTCGGGCAGCCAGCGGTTCAGGAACCGCCGGTCCATGCCGATGGAGTTGCCGCAGAGCGGCACCTTGCCGGGCTCAGAGATGTGCTGGCGGATGAAGTCCAGGGTCTGCTGCTGAGCCTCAGCCAGGCTGAGCGTCGAGCGGCGCACGTCGTCGGTCAGGCCGCTCTCGTGGTGCATCTTGCTGACCACGTCTCCCATGAGGCTCAGCACCTCGGGGGGTTGGAAGATCACTAGCCGGAGTCCCTCGTTGACCGGATTGAGGTCGTCGTCGGTGATGACCGTGGCGATCTCTAGGACTCGGTCGCGGTCGGCGTCGAGGCCGGTCATCTCGAGATCGATCCACACGAGCACCGCCCGGATGCTAGCGAGGCCGATGGGCGACCGAATCGGCACCGTGGCTGGCCCCGCGGTGGGCTGCGCTATGGACCGTCGGGCCATTCGGGAACAAAGCTGTTAGAGGGTTGGGGAACCGCGCTGAACATCTTCTGAATCTTGCCGCTGCTCGCTGCGACGAGTGCTCTGGCCGCGGGGCCTTCGCCGTGCTGGCCGTATCGTGCCGCCATGGCCGTCACGGTGCCCTTGCAGCGCCTCGACACTGCCTCTGTCGAGCTGCTCGTGCAGCGCCTCGACGCCGACCTGCCGCTGCCCGCCTACGCACGTCCCGGCGACGCCGGCCTGGACCTGCGCGCCGCGGCAGGCGCCGAACTAGCTGCCGGCGGCGGTCGGGCGCTCGTCCCGGCGGGAATCGCCGTCGCCATACCCCCGGGTTTCGCCGGCTTCATTCAGCCGCGCAGCGGCTTGGCGCGCGACCACGGCGTGACCTGCCTGAACACGCCGGGTCTCATCGACAGCGGCTACCGCGGCGAGCTGAAGGTCTTGCTCGTGAACACCGATCCCCGCGAGCCGTTCACCGTGCTCCGGGGTGCGCGGATCGCTCAGCTGGTGATCCAGCCGGTGGCGCTGGCCGCGCTGGTCGAGGTCCGCTCGCTGCCGCCCTCGGAGCGGGGAGGCCGAGGCTTCGGCTCGACCGGCCGCTGATCTCGCCTCAGCCGCCGCGGCCCTCGAGGCCCACGGTGCGGCTCGCCAGGAACGACCCGCCTCGCCTCCAGCGCCCGACCCGGTCGATTGCCACCGTCGCGAGCACCGAGTCGCGAGCGAGGTCGAAGTGGACGATCAGGCGATCCCGCGGCCGGGCCCGTGCCTCGGCGGTGCTGAGAAGTTCGGCCACGACCGAGGCCAAGCGAGCGCCCAGCGCGTCGGCGCCGTCTCGGTGCGCCAGCAGCCCGGCGGCGGCGGTGCGGGCGAGTGACACCGAAGCTGGCTCCGACGGCAAGCTGAGGCTGACGCGCTCGGGTGCCGCGGCGCGACGCAGCGCTCTACGCACAGCCCTCCAGCTCCACGATCTCGGTGCGCCCCGCCCGGTAGCGGATGACCTCCCCGCCGGAGACGTCGAAGGCGATGCGGAACGCGGCGTCGTTCGGGTCGGTCGGGACGAACGTGGCGAGGATCCACCCGGCCAGGTACGGATGCTCCTCCACGAGCAGTTTGTCCCCGAGGCTGGAACGGAGCTCGCCGAGGTGCGACCCCACGCCAAGGCCCGAGGGCGTGCGCAGCAGGGGGGTGTCGATGTCGACGCGTTCGACGGTGCCGTGGACCACCCAGAGCGCCACGCCGGGCGGCCCGTTGGCCGGGGTGATCACGTAGCAGTCGGCCCTGCCCGCCGGTGTGCCTGCCCAGGCGGTGCCGACCCGCTCGGCTGCCTCTTCGGGGGACATGCCGAAGTACACCGCGCCGACGCCGACCGTCGAGACCGCCGAGCGCGCACCGAACGCGGCGCCGTCGCTGGCCGGCGTTGCCGGCGCGGGCGGCTCGGCCTCGGCTTGTCCGCCCGCGCTGGCTGCGGGGTGCGCCTCCTCGACCGCCTCGTCGTCGCTGCTGGCGGCTGGCCCGGCCTCCGCCGCCTCTTCCTCGGCTGGCTGAGCGGGCGGGGGCGCCGGCTCGATGGAGTCCGGCTGCGCCGACGCGGCTTCGTCGGGGGCCTCAGCTTCGGCCGGCCCGTCCGGCGACGCCGCGGGCACAGCCGGGGCGGAGTCGCGCGAGGCGTCGGCGGGGATCTCCCGATCCGGCTCCTCGTCGCCGCCGGACGCCGGGGCGACGTCGCCCGCCTCACTGCCTGTGCCGGCGGTCGTGGTCGTGCCGCTCGCGGGGCCCCGCAGCCCGGCCGCCTCAGGGGATTCCGAACTGATCGTGCAGGCGGGTGCCAGAGCGGCGCAAACGAACGCGGCCACGACGAGCCGTGCCGGGCCGCGTGCTCGCAGTCGTGCCACGACGCCAGATTACGGCTGCCTGCCCGCTGGCCCGCGCACCCTGGCCCGTAGTGCCCCCGGTGGGATTCGAACCCACGGTCTGCGGATTAAAAGTCCGATGCCTTGCCGGCCTTGGCTACAGGGGCTTCCCGATTATCGCAGTCGAACGCGCCGACGCGGCACGACCCGTCGCTGCCGCCCGCGGTTCCCCCTCGCCGGACTCCGCCAGTCACGCGAGCAGCTAGCGGCGGTCGTGGTGGAAGAACGCTGCCTCGACACGATTAGTCGATAACAGAGGACTCGACGCGGTTGATGGGGCAGGTACCGTGGTCTGAAAGTCGGCGTCTACGGGTGCGCCTGAAGTCCCACCGCTCCGCGGGGCCGTCAGGCGCCGCTCTGCCCCAGCAGGTCGGCGACTAGCCCGTCGATCCGATTGCCGATCGGGGACGTCTCCAGCCACAGCCGCAGTTCGCGCCTCACCACC
>VXNF01000004.1 GCA_009840735.1 Acidimicrobiia bacterium
CCCTCAAACCGGAGCCTGTCTCCCCAGCTATCGCAGCTAAGGAGCTGAGCGGAAAAGTGTTCGACGGACGCTGGCGGGTGGGGGTGGACCGAGTCCTCGACCCGATCGGCAAGACGCTCGGACGCGTGGGGGTGCGAGCTGACCATGTGACGCTGTTCGGGGTGGCGGCCGCGGCAGCCACCGCCGCCATGGTGGTCATCGACCGGTTCGGGCTGGCGTTCAGCTTCATTGTGCTCACGGGCCTCGGAGACCTGCTGGACGGTCCGGTCGCCAAGGCGGCCGGCACCGTCAGTGTCCGCGGCGCCTTCCTGGACTCAGTCTCGGACCGGGTCTCGGACACGCTGATCCTCGGAGCGCTCGCCTACCACCTGCTCGACGAGGGGATCTTGGCTCTGCTGCCGGTGGCGGTGCTGGCCTCGGGGCAGTTCGTGTCCTATCTGCGGGCCAAGGCCGAGTCGCTGGGGCTCGACGCCCGCGGCGGGCTGGCCGAACGGGCCGAACGGTTCGTGGTGCTGTGCTTCGGGCTGTTGGTGCCCGGCTGGCTGGCGTACGTGTTGTGGGCGCTGCTGGGCCTCACCCTGGTGACGGTGGTGCAGCGCTTCGCCAAGATCTGGCGGCAGTTCTGAGCGGTCCTTTCCGGCGCGGTTCGGACCTGCGGGCGCGGTTGCGCCGGCGGCTGATCTTGGAGCAGTACCGGCTTGGCGCCCGGTTCCTGCCGCGCCTGCCGGACTGGCTGGTCGACGGTGGCACAGGGCTGCTGGCGAGCGCCTTGGCGATGCGGCGCAGCGAGCAGCGGCTGATCGTGGAGCGCAATCTGCGTCGCAGCAGCGCCGATGGCGAGCTATCCAGCGCCGCCGCGCTGCGCCGCGCCGTCCGGGACACGTTCGTGGCCTACGGCCGCTATTACATCGACTGCGCCCGGCTGGCGGCTGCGTCGCCTGCCGAGGTCGAGGCCGGTTTCACTTTCGAGGACTACGACAACATCTCTGATGCGTTGCGGATCGGGCCGGGCGCCATCCTCGCTCTGCCGCACGTCGGAAGCTGGGAGTGGGCGGGGGTGTGGTTGGCTCAGCGGCCCGGGGTCAAGGTGACCGCCGTGGTGGAGCCCATCGACCATCCGGAGCTGTTCGCCTGGATGGAGCGGTTCCGCCGCCGGATCGGCATGGAGATCGTGCCGGCGGGCCCCCGCGCCTTAGGCGCGCTCACGGGCGCGCTGAACGACGGCCATGTGGTGTGTCTGCTGACTGACCGGGACATCGGCGGCGGCGGCGTGGAGGTGGATTTCTTCGGCGAGCGCACGACCCTGCCCGGCGGGGCGGCGGTGTTGGCGCGCCGAACCGGGTCGCCGATCGTCGGTGTCGTTGTGCGCCGCCGCCACGGCAAGTGTCACGCCGACACTTTCCCGCCGATGCGGGTAAGCCGCGACGGGCGCCTGCGGGACGTCGTAGCCGAGGCCACCCAGGAGCTAGCCCGCCTGCTGGAGGACATGATCCGCCTCGACCCCACGCAGTGGCATCTCATGCAGCCCAACTGGCCCAGCGACCGCGAGGCCCTAGCGGCCCGACGCTCGGGATCTGGAGCAACCGCCGAGCGCAAGTGACGACTCAGCCCGGCTTGGGTCGCCGCATCTCACCAAGTAACGCTACGTCAAGCGTATGCTGACAACTCCCGGTCGAGCGTCCACACTTTCGTGCTGGCATGCGCCATCTTTCGCTTGAACTGATCCCTCTCGACGAGAATCGCGACATCCCCGGTTCCGAGTCGTCCGGCGGTGAGAAGCGTCGTTAGGTCTGAGCCAGTCGAGTCTCCTGCCAGCAGTTCTTGCGCGAACTGTTGATCGAAAATCGCCTGATGAAGAATCCACGGAGGATTCGGCTGGCTTGCTGCCTCGATGACTCGTCGTAGTCGTTCGGCGAACCGCCGGCGTTCGGACGACTGCTGAGCGACACGATTGCCAGCCTCGATGAGCGCCGTCACCGGAAGCACAAACCGTTGGCCTGCTGCTCGTCGTCTTTCGAACTCGTCAGCCGCCTCGCTGGCGAGTTTCTCGCCGTCGATCCCGATGAGGCGCACGATGACCGAAGTGTCAATGAAAACCACCGCTGGAAGGTTCATCAGCTATTGGAGTCCCAGCAGGTCGACCAGCGATCGAGGGGTGCCTGACGTGCTTGCGCTCGGGCGCAGGCGATCGCGCACGGCCGCCGTTCCGAGGGTACCCTGTCCAATGACCTCGAAGTAGTCGGGAAAGTCCGTGAGCTGTGTGGCTTTGCTCCAACCATCGGAACCACGGCTGCAGACAAGGACACTGGTGTGGTCCGTGCCGTCGAGCGAGTCAAGAACCGCCGGGCTGTGCGTGGTAGCCAACGTGTGAACGCCAGTGAGTGCCGACGCCTTGAGTCGGTTCAGAAGCAACGCTGCCTGAGACGGGTGCAGCCCGTTTTCGATCTCCTCCACAACAAGCTGTCGTCCACTGTCGACCGAATGATCTGTTCCGCTGGCGGATTTCGAACGGTCGAGCAGCGCTGCGGCGATGGCGAGGAACCTCAGCGTGCCGTCGCTCATCAGACGCGCGGGCATCGCCTGTAAGTTGGAACCGATCCGCTCCTGGATCGCCACCATCACGTCGCCTAGGTCGCTGTTCACGGCGTCGATCTCGGAGACTTGGGCCTCAGTGAGCGACTGGGTCATATGAAGCAGCACGCCGCGCGTCGCTTCATCTTTCAGAAGACTTGCCAGGACTGCTGACAGGTTCTCGGCATTCCGGCGGAGCCGGAGATCCTTCTCCGGTACGTAGTCGCGCATCTGGTGCGGCACCGGGTCAAGGATGAACACGGTCGATAGCGCGGCAAGCACTTCCTCAGCCACCCGCCGAACATCTCGACCGGCCTGGGAGGTCGCGGGCACCCGGGTCGCCACCTGTGCCGTGAGGAGCTGTGATGCGCGGAAGGTCACCCCAGGGTTCGGCCCCCGCTTCTTGTTGTCCCACCGCGCGACGATGTCGCCCGAATCGGGCCGCGGCGGGTCTGTCGCCAATAGCTCTCGCGGCTCTCCATTGCGAGCACCGCCCCGGTGGCGCGTCCACAACCGTTCGCTGATTACCTGCACGTCCGGCCGCACCGAGACCTCTACGTCCAAGTGGTAGCGGTTGCCGTCGACGAGGACGCAACACCCGACCGAGAATGAGTCCTCGCCCAACGGCGCGCACCCTTCAGAGCCCCCCCGCACTAATGGCCCTGAGCGGCCACCGTCGAGCGCGTCCCGTATTGTCCCGCCGCTCGCCAGCGAAGACAGAACGGCCAGAGCGTCGAGCACATTCGACTTGCCGCTTCCGTTGCGACCGACGAGCAGGGTGAGCGGGCGCAGCGGAACCCGCACTTGCCGGAGACTCTTGAAGGACGGGAGAGTCAGCTCTACCAAGGTGGCAGCCATGTTGTGGAGCGTATCCCCGCGCGGCACCCGCTCGGCGGTGGACTGGATCTGCCGGAGCGGTTCGAGGCCGTGGCCGAGTGCCGCCATCGCTCCGAGAGGAGTGAGCCGGTCCCGCTGGCGCGCGGGACCTACCGGTTTCGTTTTCGGTCGATGGGGCTGTGAGGTTCCCCGACGCGGCGCTCTCGGGCGGTAGCGCATTTCTCAGCAAGCTTCAGCGGTGGCCCGCAACCGGCAGTGGCCTCCTGCCAGTCCGTCCACGCGACCCCCGCCCCTCGCGGCGGTGCGGCCATGTGGAAAACCGTCGCTGGCAGTACCTGCCTGATGCCTACCTGTGCCTCCTGACCTCCGCCGCGATCCAACGCACGCCATCCTGCTTGTGCCACTACGATGCGCCGCAATGGCGGCTCCGAGCGGGCGCAACTGACTGCGAGGCACATCATGTCCCTGCAATATCGAGCCATGTGGCACGTTGACCCGTCTGGTCTGATCCCCTCAAGCCGTGAGACATACCAGCGGTGGCTCGATAGCAAGCGGATCGATATCACGGTGCCGGACGAGGGAGTTGGGCGCTGTGGCGCAGACGAGGTTATAGTCGAGCCCGCCTCCGATGGGGTTCGCCCGACTACTTCGCCACTTGCAGGCATTGAACGCTTACGCAGAAGCAAAACCAGACGAGTTTACGGGCTCGTTTCTCCAGTGGTGCGAACAGTCCGGTGGCGGATACGAGATATCGCCAAAGTTTGTGGCAATGAATGAAAGCGAGTGGGTTCGGAACAATGACCGCCACAGGTCTGCCCGGTTGCTGCCGATAGACACACGAGTGAACGGATCTGGGTCAATTGAGATGTTTGCACATGTAAAGACCGTTGAAGGTGGCGGGACGACCATTCCACGAATATATTTTCACGACGACACCATGGGTGTTACGAAGAAAGTTCACATCGGATTTATCGGCCCTCACAACCTAATGCCCAATAAGGTGACCAACTGAATGCCGAAACATCCCAACTGAGCTACTGCAGGCTTGTGTCTCCAATTCCCGCAGACTGGAGTTGCGCGCGGCCTTGCTGCTAGCGGGGGGTGTCGCCGTCCTTGTCGCTCATCCGGCGGCGCAGAGCAGCCAACTCGGCCTCGGCGGCTGCGGCTCGATCCTCGGCGGCGCGGCGGGCAGCCTCAGCATCTGTGGCTCGGGCTTCGGCCGCGTCTCGCTCCACGCGGGTGTCGTTGTGGTCGGGCAGCCAGAGGCCGGTTCGGGGGTCGCGCAGGCGCAAGCGGCTCGCCTCAGCGTGCAGGTCCAGGCCGAGGGCGCGGCTGCGGCCGAGCGTGCGCCCGCCGTCCGGGGTCACCTCGATGGGCGCCCAGGCGCTGCTGGTGCGGCGGTGGCCCTGCAGCGCCGGCGTGTCGAATTCGCCGGTCGGGTCGAAGCGCCAGTACTCCTCGACGCCCATCTCCAGGTAGATCGCGGGTTTCACCTCGCGGTTCCTGCGGTGGGTGCGCTTCGAGGTGATCTCCAGCACGAAGCGCGGTGCGCCCGAGTCCCAGACCCGGTAGCTGGCCGCCCGCTCGATGGCGTCGGGGTTTGCGCCGAAGCTCACGAATATGTCGGGTACCACGAACGCGGAGTCGGGCCGCGGGCGGTAGTACACGTTGAAGTCCGAGCCCACGAAGCAGCCCGGACGCCCCGCGAAGTGGCCGCGCAGCGCGGCGTAGGTCGCGATGCGGACCTCCGTGTGCAGCCACGACTCGGCCATCTCAGGCAGCGTGGCGGGGTACGCCACATCGGGGTCTAGATCGGCCAGCAAGCTCACGGTCGTCTCCCCTCCGCCACCGGACGCGCCAGGCTAGCCCGTCTCGACCTCTGACGCGTCCACCGCGTATCATGAAGACAATGATAAGCTTTGAAATAAATATAAACAACAGGTATTCACTGACAAGTTGATCGTAGCGATAGCGCGAGCGGACTCAACTGCACAGAGGTGCCGTCGCGGCTAGGTGTGACAACCGGAGAGGTTCCCCAGCCGGTGCGAGGGTCGCGCAGGCGCAAGCGG
>VXNF01000036.1 GCA_009840735.1 Acidimicrobiia bacterium
CCCCCCCCCCCCCCCCCCCCCCCCCCCCCCCCGCGCCCCCCCCCCCCCCCCCCGCGGCGGCCCCCCCCCCCCCCCCACGGCGTGGCGGCGATTCGGGCCGGATCGTCCGACCGGCGCTTGCAGGCTGCGGGGGAACGGCGGCCTCGGCATCGGGTAGCGCCGAGTCCGGCCGCATGGTCGCACGCGCCTGCGAGAATGTCCCGATGAGGTGTCTGATCCGGCTCCCGATGTCTGATCGACCCACGAGGCCTGCAGAGGGGACTCGCCGATGAAGTACCGCGACTTGGTGTCGTTCGAGCCGATTGAGGCAATCAAGGTGTTGCGAGATGCGGAGGATCTGGCGGCAGCGCGGCTTGATGTGGAGACGTTGGTGGTGTCGCCGCGGCTCGCCGAGCAGCTCACCGGGTTGATCCTGCCGAACATGGACCTCGACACGGCGCCTGACGCCAAGGGGCTGCTGGTGGTGGCCAACTACGGCACCGGCAAGACGCATCTGATGTCGGTGGTGTCGTCGATCCTCGAGCACGCCGAACTGGTCGAATCGGTGCGTTCGGAGGCCGTGCGCGAGGCGGCTGCGCCCCTGGGCGGACGGTTCCGTGTGATCCGCGCCGAGATCGGGGCGACCAGCATGGGGCTGCGGGACATAATCACGAGGGAGCTGACCGACGGGTTGGCGCGCTTGGGTGTGGCCTTCGAGTTCCCGGACCTGTCGCAGGTCACGAACACGAAGCGGAGCCTCGAGGAGATGATGGCCGCGTTCGAGGCGGTCCACGGTGATCAGGGTCTGCTGTTCGTGCTGGACGAGATGCTGGACTACCTGGCGGGTCGGCGCGACCACGAACTCCGCCTGGACCTCGCCGTGCTGCGCGAGATCGGAGAGATCTGCAAGTCAACCCGGTTCCGGTTCATTGGCGGCGTGCAGGAGGCGATCTTCGACAATCCGCGTTTCGCGAGCGCGGCCGATGCGATCGTCCGGGTGCGGGAGCGGTTCGCGCAGGTGCGGATCTCTCGCGAGGACATCGCCTATGTGGTCGAGGAGCGGCTGCTGTGCAAGACACCTGAGCAGAAGGCGATGATCCGCTCCCACCTCCAAGGCTTCGCCCCCGCGTACGACGGCATGGCGGAGTACCTGGAGACGTTCGTGGCGCTGTACCCGGTGCATCCCGCCTATCTGCGCATCTTCGAGCAGGTCACGCTCGTGGAGAAGCGCAAGGTGCTGACGACGCTGTCTGACGAGATGCGCGCACTACTCGACTGCGAGGTGCCCCACGACGAGCCGGGCCTCATCTGCTACGACACGTACCGGGCGCAACTCCAGGACGACCCGTCGAACCGGACGATCCCCGAGGTCCGCGAGGTGCTCGACAAGGTGCAGGTCCTCCGGGCCAGGGTGGAGCAGGCGCTGCCGACGCAGGAGTTCCGGTCGACGGCGCTGCGGATCGTCGACGCGTTGGCGGTGCATCGGCTCACCACAGAGGACATCGACGCGCCGATCGGACCGTCGATCTCCGAACTGCGCGACGACCTCACGCTCCTGCCGCCTGGTCTGCCGGAGCGGGAGTCGTTCTTCCTGGGCACGACCGTCGGCACGATCGTCGACGAGATCATCAGGACCGTCTCGGGCCAGTTCATCACCGTCAACGAGGACAACGGGCAGGTCTACCTCGACGTCCGCAAGGACATCGACTACGACCGGCGGATCGACGAGCGGGCCGAGTCGCTGGACGACGATCGACTCGACGAGGCGTACTTCCGGGCGCTGGAGACCGTGCTCGAGCAGCGCGACAACCCATACGTGGCGGGCTACCGCATCTGGGCCTACGAACTGAATTGGGCATCGAAGCACGTCACCCGGCGGGGCTACCTGTTCATGGGCGCTCCGAACGAGCGGTCCACCGCTCAGCCGCCGCGGGACTTCTACGTGTACTTCCTGCAGCCCTACGCCCCACCCCACTTCGACGACGAGGAGAAGGCCGACGAGGTGTTCTTCCGGCTCGCCGCCCCTGACGACGACTTCACGGGCGCGCTGCGGCGTTACGCGGGAGCGGTGGCGCTGGAGGCCGAGTCCACGGGCCAGCATCGCACGATTTATGCCGCCAAGCGCGAGCGGTACCTGCGCGAGATGGTCTCGTGGCTCCGTGCCCACATGGGCGATGCCGTCACCGTCACCTACCGGGGCCACACCCAGCCGGTGGGATCGGCGCCGGGCTCGGTCACCGGACCGGGGGCGTCGGTCAAGGAGCGGATCGACGGGCTCGCCGCGGCGGCCCTGGCGACACACTTCGAGGACCGCTACCCGGACTACCCGGCCTTCGGGGTGCAGGTGACCGGCGACAGCCTCGCGCGCACCGTCCGCCAGGCGCTGTTGCAGATCACCACCAACCGCCCGAACGACCTGGGCTCCCGGGTGCTGACAGCTCTGGGGCTGCTGGACGTGCAGGGCAACCTCGTCGCCGCCGGCCCCTGCGCCGAGCACCTGCTCGTGCAGGTCGAGCGCGCCACCGGGCGCGCCGTGAACCGCGCCGAGTTGTTCGCCGAGCGCGACCGGGGCGTGTTCACGTGGGGGCCTTGGCACCTGGAGCCGTGCTGGTTCGTGGTCGTGGCCGCGGCGCTCACCCAACTCGGTCGCCTCGAGATCGGTTTCGCCGGCGGCCAACTCGACGCCGTCGGCCTCGACAGGCTCCCAGCGATGAGCCTTGAGGATCTCGAGTCGGTCACCCATGTCGCCCCACCGCAGGAACTCCCGCTGACGACCCTCAAGAAGGCGATCGGCCTGATCGACATTCCCCCCGGCCACGTCGGGCCGCTGGGCGCGACCCCGGAGCTGGTGCAGAGCGCCGCCACGAAGTGCGCCGAGTACGCCGAGAAGATCGCCAATGCGCGCACCTCGCTCGCCGACGGAATCACCGTCTGGGGCGCCGAGGTGCTCAATAGGGCGGACGAGCGTTCCCGCGCCCTGCGCGCCTTCGAGGACGTGGTGAACGACCTCCGGGCACGCAACACGGTCGGCAAGCTGAATCGGATCGATCGCACCAGCGAGCAGATCGCCGCGGCACGCGACGGCCGCGACACCTTCGACTGGCTCGAGAACGCCGCCGCCATCGCCGCGCACCTCACCGACGTCGCCGCCTACCTGCGCGAGGCCGCCGACACGTTCGGCAAGGACGATCCGGCCAGCGTCGATGCGAACGCGTTGCGCGCAGACCTGCTCGCCCTGTTCGATTCGGACGAGCCGCCCGACAGGGCGCGCGCCAGCGGTCTGCGAGCGACGGGCGAGAATCTCCGCCAGCGGTTCGCCGAGTTGGCGGTGGCCGCCCACGACCGCGACCGGCTCGACGGCGCCGGCGACGAGCGCAAGCGCCGCCTCCGCGAGAGCGACACCTACCGGAGCCTCGGTCGCCTCGCCACGCTGGAGCTGCTGCCCGGTGGGTTGCACGGCGCGCTGGAGCAGAAGCTGATCGACCTGGGTACGTGCAAGAACTTCGACCCGGCGGCCATGAGCCGGGCGATCACCTGCCCGGAGTGCCGCTACCGGCCGCAGTCCACTGGCGGTGCCACCGCCGCGGCTCGGCTCGAGCGCATCGAGGAGGACGTACACGACCTGTACCGGAACTGGGAACGCACCTTGGCCGAGAACCTGGCGGTCACCGAGATGGTCGAGCAGGTCGCACTCCTCAAGGCTGCGGAGCAGCAGGCGGTGAACGCCTTCGTGGAGTCCGGGCGCCTGCCCGAACCGGTTGGCGAACTGTTCGTCGAGGCCGTGCGGCAGGTTCTCCACCGCTTCGAGGTGCACCCCATCAGCTCGAGGGAGGTCTGGGACACCCTGTTCCCGCGAGCGGCCCCGGCGACGCCCGCCGAACTCAAGCAGCGCCTCGCCGCACTCATCGACGCGCACGTCGGCGACACTCCTGAGGAGCGGGTCCGGCTCGTCCCGCGGGAAGGGGACGTTTCGTGACCGCGCCGGTCCCCGGACGGCCGCCCCGCTCGGCCGGACGCGTCGGATGGGGGACCGGCCGCAGGCGCGGCCGCGGCGACGCGGCGTGAACCAGCCACTCTCTGGGCAGGACAGCCTGCCCCTCGACGCCGCGGACGTGCACGGCAACGGCGACCGCGCGGCCGCCGAGCAGGCGGCACGCGACGAACTGCGCCGCCGGCTGCCGGAGTTGCGCAACCGTCCGGGCTGCCCGCGCGGCAGCGACGAGGACATCCTCGCCATGTCGCACCCTCCCTGGTACACGGCGTGCCCCAACCCGTTCATCGCCGACTGGTTGGCTGATCTGGACCGCCCCGGCGACGACGACCGCGCCGACCCCGGGCCGTTCGCCGCTGATGTGACCGAGGGCAAGGGCGACGCGTTCTACAGGGCGCACTCCTACCCAACCAAGGTGCCGCACCCGGCGATCATGCGGTTCATCCTCCACTACACCCGCCCCGGCGACGTCGTCCTCGACGGCTTCGCCGGTACCGGCATGACCGGCGTCGCCGCGCAGGCCTGCGCCAACCCCGCACCCACAGTCAGGGCTGGCATCGAGGCCGAACTCGGCGCCGACAACGTCGAATGGGGCGCCCGGCGCGCCATCCTCGGCGAACTCGGACCGTCGGCCACGTTCATCGCCGCCGGCATGAACCTGCCCACCGACGGCGACGCCTTCGACCGGGCCTCCCAGCAACTGCTCGACCGCTTCGACCGCGAGTACGGCTGGATGTACCGCACGAGGGTCACCATCGGCAACGAGTCGTTCGATGCGGGCATCGACTACACCGTCTGGTCGGAGGTGTTCACCTGCCCGCACTGCGGCAGCGAAGTCGTATTCTACGATGTCGCCTCCGACACGACGACCGGGCACGTGCGGGACGACTTCTGCTGCTCGGCCTGCGGCGCGGCGCTCACTAAGCCTGCTTTGGAGCGTCGTACCGTCCGGGAACGGACGCTCGCTGGCGACATCGTGGATCGCGTCGAGTTTCGCCCTGTGCGGATCTCCTGGCGTCGGGCCGGAGCGACGGGCTCAAAGCAGGTCGACGACAAAGATAGGTCCGTCCTGGACAGGGTCCGAGGTCTCCGACCCGCAGGCATCCCAACTCGTGCTCTGCCGCTTGACGACCTCGTCCACGGAACGAGGCTCGGACCCAAGGGCTTCGGAAGCGTGCACCACCTCTGGCCGGACAGATCCTTGGCCGCACTCGCGGTGCTCTGGGCATGGACGTCTGATGAGCCGGACGATCTCACGCGGCTGGCGTTGCGATTCTGGATCGAGCAGGCTTTCTGGGGGCTGTCATGGATGAATCGGTACCAGCCGATCCAGCAGGGCAAGCTGGGGGGAAGCCAAGTCAATCGCCAAATGACCGGCGTCTTCTACGTACCGTCACTGATGTCAGAGTGCTCGGTGCGCTACAACCTCGAAGGCTCGTCGCCGAAGCGGGGCAAGCGGCAGTCCCTAGTGAAGGTCTGGAAGTCCTCCGCCGCCGCGGTCGGCAACGTGATGATCACTACGAGCTCGTCGACCTCGCTACCGGTACCCGATGCGAGCGTCGACTACGTGTTCGTGGATCCACCGTTCGGCAAGAACATCCCCTATTCCGACCTCGCTCTCGTCATCGAGGAGTGGCACGGTGTCACCACCGCACCTGCTGAGGAGGCCACGGAGGATTCCTTCAAGGGCCGAGGGATCGATGACTACGCGGAGTTGATGCGCCGTTGTTTCGCTGAGTTCTTCCGGGTGTTGAAGTCGGGCCGGTGGATGACGGTGGAGTTCTCGAACAGTTCCAATGACGTGTGGCTGCGTATCCAGGACGCCTTGGCGTCGGCGGGGTTCGTGGTGGCGGATACGCGGGTGTTTGACAAAGATCAGCTCTCGTACCGGCAGATCACTGCTGACAACGCGGTGAAGCACGATCTGGTGATTTCGGCGTACAAGCCGGCGGAGGCGGCGGAGCGGTCTTTCGTGCTCGCCGCGGGTGGCCCCGACAGCGCCTGGGCGTTCGTGCGCGGGCACCTTGCGCGGGTGCCGGTCACCGAGCGCTCCGACGGTCGAGCCGTCGTCGTGCGGGAGCGCTCCGCGGACCGGGTCTACGAGCGGATGGTGGCCTATCACGTGGCGCGCAGCACGTTGGTGCCGATGACCGCCGCGGAGTTCTACGGCGGCTTGGAGCGGCGCTTCCCGATGCGCGACGGCATGTACTTCCTCAACGAGCAGGTGGAGACCTACGAGCGGTTCCGGACGACGTTCCGGGAGTTGGCCGCCGCGGAGTTGTTCATCCGCGACGAGTCGTCCGCGGTGCAGTGGCTGCGCCAGTTGCTCGCGAATGGGCCGCGCACCTTCGCCGACATCCAGCCGGCGTTCATGGCCGAGTTGCAGTCCGGGCTGGCGTCGTGGGAGGAGTTGCCCGAGTTGCGGGAGATGCTCGAGGACAACTTCGTCGACGACCGCGCTGGCCGCTGGGCGGTGCCCGACCCGCAGCGCTCCGAGCATCTCGATCAGATCCGCACCCGGGCGCTGCTGCGGGAGTTCGATACCTATGCCTCGGCCAGCGGGCCGTTGCGGAGGTTCCGCAGCGAGGCGGTGCGCGCCGGGTTCAGGCGGGCGTGGGCCGACCGGGATTTCGAGACGATCCTGGTGGTTGGGCGGCGCATGCCGGACGACGCGTTCGTGGAGGATTCGGCGCTCCTGCACTACTTCCGCAACGCCGAACGCCTTTCCGGCCACGAGCCGGCCGAATGATGAATCGGGCCATCCACACCGCCATCCCGGCGCAGGCCGGAATCCACTGCCCACCGGTCCGACCGGCGCTTCGCGTGGGCCGCTCGGCGGGCCGCCGGCGGTGATGTCCGAGCGGCATTGGGGTTGGCTCGCCTCGGCGGGCGAGCCCGTGGAGGTGCTGTCGGTCACCGAATTGTGGGGCCGCGAGTTGGCAGAGGTTCTGGTTCCGTCCGCGAAGCGGCGCCGGCGCGTGGTCGCCCGCGACGTCGGCGAACTCGCCGGGCGGCGCTGGTCGGAGGCGGAGGTCGCTTGGCGGGCCGCGGCGACAAGGGCGCTGGCCCTGTCGTCCGAGGGCGAGTTGCTCGTCGCCGCCCGCCGGGGTGTGACGCTGCTGCCGCATCAAGCGGCGACCCTGCAGCGGGCGCTCACCGCGGACCCAGTGCGCCTGGCGATCTGTGACGAGGTCGGGCTGGGCAAGACCATCACGGCCGGAGCGATCTTCGCCGAGTTGAAGGCCCGCGGTCGGGCGCGCCGTGTGGTGGTGGTCGCCCCGAAGGGCGTTCAGTTGCAGTGGGTTGCCGAGATGGCCGACCGGTTCGGCGAGGAGTTCGTGCGGGTCGGCCCCGAGGGCGTGCCGGTCGACTCCGGTGCGGACCCGTGGCGTGCGTTCGACCGGGTGGTCTGCTCGCTGGATGCCGTCAAGCCGCTGCGCCGGCGCGCCGGGTGGAGCGACGAGCAGGTCAAGGTGCACAACGCCGCCCGGTTCGGGGCGCTCGTGGGCGCCGGCTGGGACATGGTCGTCATCGACGAGGCCCACCACGTGGCCGGCTCCGGCGAGGACGTGGCCCGCCACCGCCTAGCGGTCGAGTTGGCCGCTGCGGCGCCGCACGTTCTGTTGCTGTCGGCCACGCCGCACCCCGGCAAGAGCGATGCGTTCCGCCGGTTCCTGGGGTTGCTGGATGAGGGATTTCTGGGTGACCGGCCGCTGCGCCGGGCGACGGTCGCCCCCCATGTGGTGCGCATCGAGAAGCGACGGGCCGTGGATCACGCTGGGCGAGCGCTGTTCCGGCCGCGGGAGACGTCGTTGCGAGTGGTCCGCTACGGCGAGCGGACCGTCGAGCGCGAGTTGTACGACGCGGTCACCGCGTATGTCCGCAGCGGCTGGGACGCGGCCCGGCGAGCGAAGCGGGGCGCTGCGGGGTTCCTCGTCCTGTTGATGCAGCGGCTCGTCGCCTCCAGCACGGCCGGCGTCCTCGCCGCCCTGGAACGGCGGTCCGCCGCGCTCGGCGAACGCGGGGCGCAGCTGGCTCTGTTTGCGGACCACGGTGAGGACTGGGCCGAACTCACCGGCGAGGAGCAGTACCAGGCCTTGGCCGCGGCGCGCGGTCCGGCCTGGGACACTGAGCGGGCCGAACTGGCCGCGGTATTGAGCCTCGCCCGCCAGGCCGCCGCCGGCGGCATCGATGCCAAGGTGCGGGCATTCTTCGATCTGTTGGGTGAACTCCGGCGCTCCGAGCGGGACCCCGACGTGAAGATCCTCGTCTTCACCGAGTTCGTCGCCACCCAGGAGATGCTGCTCGAACTCCTCGACGAGGCCGGCGTCGCCGCTGTGGCCATCAACGGCTCGATGACGCTCGGCGAGCGGATCCTCGCCCAAGAGGCGTTCCGGCGGCGCGCCCAAGTGCTCGTCAGCACCGACGCTGGCGGTGAGGGCATCAACCTGCAGTTCGCGCACGTCGTTGTGAACTGGGACCTGCCCTGGTCGCCCAGCCGCTTGGAGCAGCGCATCGGCCGCGTCGACCGCATCGGCCAACCCAAGCCGGTGCGAGCCTTCAACCTCGTCTGCGAGCACTCCGTAGAGGCCCGAGTGCTCGACGTGCTCAGCGAGAAGCTCGACGTGATCCTCACCGAACTCGGCGCCGACAAGCGCGGCGACGTGCTGGAGTCCGCTACCCGCCGGGCAGACGACCTCTGGACCGCGGCGATCACCGACCCCGACGGCTTCCACCGCCACGCGGATGAGTTCGCGGCGGCCACCCGCAGCGAAGTCGGCGCCGCGGGCCGCCTTGGGGACCTCCTCGACGACGCACCGGCGTCCCCGGCGTCGCACTCCGAGCGCCTCGCCGGATTCGTCGACGCCGCAGCCGCGGCACTGGCCGCTCTCGGACGACCGGTACGCGACCCGCTCGACGCGCTCGGTGACCTGCCCGAGATGGCGCCCGGCGAACCCTGCCCCGTCATCCGGCTCGGCGACGCCACAGCGGGCTGGCTCTCGATCTGGGAGGTCACCCCCGACGGCACGACCAGCGGCGCGGTCGCCGTATACCACGCCGACACTGGACCCGTCCGCCCCGACCTCGCCCTCACAACCTGGGAACACTGCAGCCGCAGCGCCACCGTGGCCGACCATCGCACACCCGACACCGCCACCTGGGAACGCATCGTGAACCAAGGCGTGGACCACGCCTACCAGGCCGCTGCGCGTCTCGCCGACAGCGCGAAGATCACCCTGCCCGACGCCCGCCTCCGGCTCCTCGTACGAGTCGAACCATGAGCAGATCGGCCGCTTCGCAGTCTCCGCCCCGCTTCGATTCCCCTTGCCGGCAGGCGAGGCCGCGGCGGCTTCTGGAGGGCTGATCGTGCCGAGCGTGCCCGGCTCAGTCGCCTCCCAACTAGGGGACGCCGCCAGCCGTAGGACCGGCGCGACCGTCGTCCTCGACCCCAGCGGCCTGTTCGACCAGCAATCTACCGGCGCACTCAGTGAAGACTGCGAGATCATACGAGTATCGGATTGGGGTGAGCTTCGCTGCGCATGGGACCTCGTCGTGCGCCGACGGCCCGAATCGCCTCACCGCCTGGTGGTGGTCCATGCCCCCGAGTTCGCGACTCCGACCGACCTTCCGTGGGACATCCAGCATGAGGCTGCCGACGTCATACGACTGCGCAGGCCCGTTGGTGTCGCCGGCCGATCCGCGCCGGGGGCGGTCGACGCCGACCCGGAGCAGTTGCTCACGGGCCTGCTCACCGCCCAACCCCCGGTGCCGGACGACCTCGCAGGCTGGTTCGAGACTGCCTCGTGGTGGGGCCAGGTTCGAGCCACCATCGCCGCCCAGCCGACCCCGCCGCCCGGCACCGAGGCGGCCTGGCAAGTCTGGACACGGCTCGACGACCGCTTCCGGACCTGGCTGCGCAACTCCTACGGCTCGTCGCTGCTCTCCTCAACGCCCCACGTCGCGCTCCACCGCGTCGCCCCTCACCTCGCACGGCGCCTCGACGACGGAGCCAAGATCCTCCTCGTCGTGATCGACGGCCTCGGCTTCGCCCAATGGCACCCATTGCACGGGGCCGCCGGGCTCACCGTCCACGACGCCGGCGCCGCCCTCGCGATGATCCCCACCCTCACCAGCATCTCCCGCCAGGCCATCTTCGCCGGAGCGCTGCCCCGTGACTTCGCCGCGACCCTCCGAACGACGACCGCCGAGGAGCGCCTCTGGCGGCGCTTCTGGATGGCTCGAGGACTCCCCGACCGGGACATCTCCTACACCAAGACCCTCGGCCACGACGCCGAGCAGCTCCCGGCCGTGCGGGGACGCGCCGCCGCGATCGTTGTCAACGCCGTGGACGACATCCTCCACGGCGCCGAAGTGCTCGCAGACCGCCAGGTCGCCGCCGGCGTCGACCTCTGGGCCCGCACCGGCTTCCTCACGAACCTCATCGGCGCAGCCACCGCCGACGGCTACGAGACCTGGATCACCTCCGACCACGGCAACCTCCCCACCACCGCTACAGCGGTCCTCCGCGAAGGCCAGACCGTCGAACAGACCGGCATCCGCGTTCGCGTCTACCCCAACGCCACGCTGCGCGCCCAAGCTGCCGACCACGGCGAAATCTGGGACCCGCCCTGCCTGCCCACCATCGCCGACGCGGCCTATCACCCCCTCTTCGCCCCCGGCCGCACCGGCTACCACACCGGCCCCAACCGCGTCAGCCACGGCGGCATCTCCCTCGACGAGGTAATCGTCCCCGTCGCTCAGGTATCCGCATGAGTCCCCGAGCGCCCGATCCCGGCTCCCCCCGCCCTCTCGACCGCGCACTGAGCCTGCCCCTGCTCGAGACCGCCTACCGGATCGCCGCCCTGGGCCTCAGCCCCGAGCAGCAATCGCAGCAGCTCACAATCGCCCTCCGGGAACACACCACCGACGCCGACGCCAAGACCCGCCTGAAGAAAATCGTCTCGCGCATCTGGACCAACCCCCCTGAGCCGGCTGCGGAGATGATCCGTTGGGCCATCGACCACCCCGAGCACTTCCCCGACCGGCGCCCCATGCACACCGGCGCCCTCCTCGCCACGGTTCCGTTCGTCGGAACCGCCCTCGCCCACCTCGGCCGCTCGTTCGCCCACGACCAGATCCTCACCGTCCCCGGTCTCCGCCGCCGCCTCGTCGCCCGCTGGGGCGACACCTCCACCGTCCGCGAAGCAGTCGGCAAGACCGTCACCACCCTCCGCCGCCTCGAAATCGTCGCCGGCGGAGGCCCAACCCCCATCACCCGCCAATCCGCCCTCACCGTCACGCCCCTCGCCGCCGCCTGGCTAGTCCACGCCCTCCTCCTCCATCGCCAAGCCACCTCCATCGACACCCGCGACGCCGCCGGCGCGCCCGAACTCTTCTGGGTCGCCCCCACCATCCCCGACCCCAGCTACCCCCATCTCGAACAACACACCGAAGCCGCCAACCGCCGTATCTGGGCCCGCCATCGGGAGGACTGAACCTCCTGCCTGACCGTAGCGGCCCGACCCGGCCGTATGATTGTTCCTACGAAGAAAAACTGACCTCGATTCGCCAACTCGTGACGGCTCGGAATGGACACGCTATGGACTCTCGTGATTGGAATCGCCCGCAAGACGGCGACTTAGCGCTGGCGAAGCTATGTCAGTCAGAAACATCAGAGGGTAATCCAGAGTTAACGATTGCGTCCGGCGCGATACTATGACTCCCGAAGGAGAGGGCTATCACGCACTCGCCGCGAGTACAAGGCCGGTCCGATTGCATGGCGATAGTCATCTGACAAGGTTCTCGAAACAGGCACTTAACAGCATCGTTGGCCAGATCGCAGATAACTGTGTCTGGATCAATTACGAGCATCTCACATTCTTGCCACCTCTTGGTCGGTTGACACGAGGTGACATACATGAGACTGAAGACGGTGAAGCAGATCTACATGTCTTTGGACGTTCGATACCACTGTACGTAATCGAGAATGAGCCACGATTGATCGGTACTCTGTCGACGCTCCAAACATCTGATTGCCCAGCCCTTTCGGTCACAACGGCATTCTCTCGCCGCAACTTTTCGCGAGATATCGCTACAGAAATCTCGCAAGATTCTGATGTTAAGGCTACACCTCTTGAGCGCCATGCGGCCCTTCCGCCTCTTGAGTACGTCCTAACTATTCTGGTCGTCTGGGGAGCAATGCGCTTCGTTGGCTCTTTCCTGGATGAACTTGGCAAAGCGGTAGGTCAGTCTTTCGCTACTAAGCTCTCTTCATGGTCGAAGCGAAGTAGGGAGCCGGAACGAACCGTCATCTTCGCGCTAAGCTTTGAGCTTCCCGCTGGTGGATCTCTTGACGGATTCATACTCGCACCGGCGGCCGAACTCGAGTCGGCCATCGATTCAGCCTTGTCCGCATCTGAGCAACTTGCTGAGATCGCTGGCGTTCAGAATGAATTCTGCATTTTTCCAGATATAAAACGGGCAGTATTCTTTCTCCACGGTTCCGTGTGGAGGCTGGGCTGGTGGACGGACGGGGAACGGACAATCCTCACAGAATGGTTTAGAGAAAACCCGCCAGACATTACAGGGATCCTCGGCAATTCAGAGTCTTGAGATCCCGAGGGAGAACGCACCGATAGCAAACCAAGAGCGCGTCTTGGGCCAGCAGGCGTCAGGGTGTCGGACTGAGTTGCGTACGGTGATTGCCGGACGAGACGCGACACAGGACGCCGCGAGCGTGGGTAATCAGGCACCGCAACTTCGAAATTGAATGTGGTCGTTTTCAGACTCTACGCGGAGAATCCGTTAGCAAGCATGTGGCATGCATCGGTCAGCGTCGTCGGCTCAGTTGCTCGGGAGTCACGTCTCGTCGAGTCCGGAGACTGTCCGGGCTGTCAGCGAGCGGCGTCTCCTACGATGAGTTCCTCTGTGGAAGACGAGCTATCAGTCGCTTGAGAGACGAGTCCTTCGATAGGTCACTGGGTCTGCCGGAGAATGATCGGAGTTCCTCCATTACCGCTCTCGCTGCGGGCCGTGTAAGCTTTGGCTCAAGGAGATCAAGCAACTCGGCATACTTTGCTTGCGCGGATTCCCAACGTAGCTTGCTCGCAATTGTCGGGTGAAAGAGCATTAGAAGCGCTTGCTCAGACTCGGCTGGATCAAGTCTAGAGAGCATCTTGACATAGTGGGGATCCGCTGCCCATGCTACACCATTGCCGTTCGTGAGAAACGCTTCAACCAATGCAGTGACATACGGGATCTTGACGGAATTCGGGACAGGTTCTCCCGTGAGAATCAGGAGGCGTCGTGCTAGAGTCGGCTCAGTGTAGAAGTTGTTGTAGCCACGATGCGCGAGGAGGAGCTCATCAATAGCCGTGGAGATTTCGGCCACGCGGACCTGCTCAGGAAGATAAGCGGCTCCTTCGACGACGTCGAGTAACTCGCGTGCCCGCTCACTGCGATCCGTATCGCCGTTTGCGACGTACTTTCCATACTTGATGCCAAAGTCGTGTCGCTTAGTCTCGGTGACGTGTATCCAAAGATGGGGCATTAGCAATCTCACGCCGTCACGTGCTGGTTCGTTCGTTTCAGGTGCGACATATAAACCGAAGAATCCTGCAGCGAGATTATCGGCTTGGTCGGGCTGTAGGTCACTGAAGAATTCTGCTATGACGTTAGAGCTATCAGCCGTCACTAGTCCGTTTCGTACGTTCTCGAGGAGGCGCCTAGTTTCAGCAACGACCCTAGACTCCGGAAGAGTGATGACCTCCTTTATGCATGTTTCTATCCACCCGAGCAACTGGTAGGCGTTGATCTCGTTCTGATTCGGGTGGGCGGCACTCGCGTAGTTTCTCATGTAGCGGATCAGATCGAGTTGCTGGTATCCGATCTCGGAGATCAATCCGATCTCGTATGATGCGCGAATTAGGTCTTGATCGGGGAGTTGAGGCAGATCGGTCTCCGACTTGAATGCCTTGCGGCGTTCCGGGGATGACACTGCGATGTCGAAAAAGTAGGCAAGATCATATTGGGCGATTCTTCGACGGAGTTCGCCGACTGTTTCATCCCACAAATAGTTCAGTGCTGCATCAAAGAGTCCTGCTGAAACCGCAGCGAGCATCTTTGACAGATACATCGATCGGGAGCGCTTCTCTGCGTCTAGGAGGTCGATAGCACCCTGATAGTTCTGAAGCACTCGCGCGCGCTGGTCCATCTCGACGAGGACATCTTTGGAGGGCAGACCGACGCTGCTGAGAGCATCAAGCATTGCAGACTCGAACCCTTCAAGACGTTCGAGTTGGTTACTTCCTGAATTGTCGACGGGCGCAAGGTCGGACATGACGACATTCTACTGAACGGGTCCTCGGGAACCCCCGCTTGGATAAGGCGTCGAATGTCACGGGGAGATGGCGGGTCCAGCGCGGGTGCAACGCTGGGAGACCAGGAAGGTGCTGCTGGGCAGTGCTGCGGTGGAGCACAGCAGCCGGCCCGCCGCCTCGGACGGGTGGTTGTCGGAGGCCTCGCAGGCGACGAGGACCATGTTGGCGACACGATCGGATCCGCCGGGGCTGATGACGAGCTGCGCGCCGCCTCAGCTAGCTGTTCTCTGTGTCGAGTCCGAACGCCGACTCGACGGTCTGGATTGTGTGGGTGTCGCGCAGCTTGCAGGCGGTGACCTGCGAGGCGAAGAGTCCCTTCTCCCAGAAGGCCTGGTTGACGGGCCGCGCGGCCAGCCACTCCACCGGCACGACCATCTCGGTCACCTGCGAGTCTTCCGAGGCTGCGTCCTGCTTCCACGCCGCGCTCACATCTGGCTGATCGAGGAGCGGTTGAGGTCGACCTTCGATTTCGACCTCGGCATCTCGTGCGGGGATCACCTTGCCGGTGACCCGGCCGATGCCCACGTAGCCGGCTCCGCTCACATAGGCGAACACCCGATGTCCCGGTTCGAGGTTGCGCAGCGGCTTCCAGTACCACGATCCGCCGCCCGCGTTGAGGAAGCCGTACTTGTGGGCGATCGGCCAGCGGGGATCGCCCGGCTCGGCCCGACCGAGGATCACGTAGAAGTCCCGGCCGTTCCACGGGCGAAGCTTGCGGCGCGACGGTCGAGCCGCCTTGTCCTCGACCTGTTGGGGATCGAGTAGCCACGTCCGAGCCAGGTACTCGTGACCGCCGTCGGCGAAGTGGCCGAAGAAGACGGCGTCGATCGGTGATGCCTGACTCAGCCGGTCTTCGCGACCCGGTCAGGTGCGCTGGTTGAAGCGGCGGTTCAGGTATTCCGAGACGATCCGCACCTTCTGGATGGTGGGCGTGCCGCCGGCGATGGCCCAGCCGTGGGAGTCGCGCAGGCGCCGCTCGATGCCGTACTCCTCGCTGTAGCCGTAGCCGCCGTGCAACTGCACGGCCACGTCGGCCACCTTCTTGGCCATCTCGTTGGCGAAGCACTTGGCCATGGACGCCTCGAGGGTGCGGGGAGCGCCGCGGCCCGCCCGCGCCGCCGCACGGTAGATCAACAGCCGGGCCGCTTCGACCTGCAGGATGATCTCCGCGAGCGCGGTCTGCACCGTCTGGAACTCCACGATCTCCTTGCCGAACTGCCGGCGCTCGGTGACGTACGCGGCACAGAGATCCAGGCATGCCTGTCCGATGGCCAGGCTCATCGTGGCGTTGCCGAGCCGTTCGATCGAGAACGCCGTGAAGAGGCGCCCGAAGCCGCCGGCGTCGATGATGAGGTTCTCCGCCGGCACGGCCACGTCGTCGAAGAACATGTCCGCCGAGGGGATGCCTCGGAAGCCCATGAGGCGCTCCTGGGGGCCGTACGTGAGCCCATCGGAGTCTCGGTCCACGACCAGCGCCCCGATGGCGCGGGCGCCGCGCTCGTCGTTCAGGCGCACGTACACCAGGTACTGCTCGGCGTGTCCCGCCCCCGAGCACCAGCGCTTCATGCCGTTGATCACGTAGTGGTCTCCCTGCCGCACCGCAGCAGCGGTCATGTCGGTGGCCGCCGAGCCGGCGTCGGGCTCGGAGATGCTGATCGCCATCGTCACCTCGCCGGCGGCGACGGGCGACAGCAGGCGCTGCTTCTGTTCGGGCGTGCCGAACAGGTCGATGACCCGTGCCGGCCCGGTGTTGGCCTCGAACACCCCGAACGCCGCCGTCGGTGCCGCCTTGGCCAGCTCCTCGATCACGATGAGGGAGTCCAGCAGGTCGGCCCCTCCGCCGCCGTACTCCGGCGGCAGGCCCATGCCCATGTATCCCAACTCGGCCAGGCGGCGCCGCTCGGCGTCGGGGAACGGCGTGCGCTCGGCGTCCCACGCGGCGGCCTGCGGCGCGTACAGCTCCGCAGCGAGGGCGGCGACGGTCTCCCGCAGCGCCTCCTGTTCGGGCGTCAGGTCGATCACGCCGGAACGGTCCGGTACAGGTTCCACATGTCGTAGAACAGGCGGCCCGTCTCGAGGGTGCAGTGGTACACGGCGTCGCGCTGGGCGGGCGTGCGGGCGTATTCCGAGACGATCTCGATGCCCTCGTCGCCGTGCTCGGCGTCGGCCAGGATGTGCATCGTCCAAAAGATCAGGTCCTCGTCGCTCATGGCGTAGTTCTGCTTCTGCGCGGCCACGATGCGGGTGAAAGTGTCGGGCACGAAGGACTCCAGCCCGATGCCGATGGCGGCGAGTGGCACGCACCAGTCGCGGCACAGGCCCATGAACTCGAAGTACTCCGTGAGCCGCCGCCCCGCGGGCAGCTGCTCGGCGCGGCGCATGGCCTTGGTGTCGCCGCCGAGGGCCGCGCCCCAGTCCAGCAGCAGCTCGGGATGGGCCTTGGTGCCGGTCTCGATGCCCATGGTCTCCTCGGCCAGATTCTTGACCAGCGTGGTGCGCACGTTCTCGTGGGGGCAGTTCACGTAGATGGCCCCGATCCAGGGAAGCATGCGGGAGATGTGCAGGTAGAACTGCTCGCAGAACAGGATCAGCTGCGGGACGGTGATGCTGCCATCCTCCATGGCGCCCACGACGGGGTGGTCGGCCATGCCGCAGCCGGGCTTGTTGAGCTCGTCGCGGAGGCGCCCCACGAACTCCGCCGGGGTCATGGCCGCGAGTTCCTCTGTGCTGGGTGCGATTGTCGCAAGGCTCATCGGGTCGTCCTCCGTGTGTTGGTGCTCTTGGGGGTCGTCGGATCGGGTGTCGCAGTGGGGGATCGTTGCTGTGGCGCCGGGTCGGTCGGGGTCTGCGCCTCAGGCGCCGCGGGTGAAGATCACCGGGTAGCGGCCGAAGTAGGGCCGCGTGGTGGAGGCGTCCATCTGGGGCAGATCGTCGGGGTCGGGAACGCAACCGTGGTCGAACATGGTCTGCACCGCCACCGGGGTGACGCCGAACAGGTGGCCCGCAAACCCGGTGTCCGGGTCTAGGACAACTCCGGCGGCCAGATCCTGGCCGATGCAGGCGTGCATGCCCATCCCGAAGCTGAGCCCCCACGGGTGGGCGCCCTCAGGGACCTTCCGCAGAGGGTTGAAGTCGTCGGCGTCCTCGCCGTACACCGCCGGGTCGCGGTTCACCGCCGGCAGGTCGATAACGACCTTGTCACCCGCCCGGACCGCGGTGGCGTCGGCGAGTTCGAAGTCGGCCTCCGCCCAACGCACGGCCACGGGACTCGATGGCTGCAGCCGGATCGTCTCGTGCGTGGCGCGCTGGCAGAAGAGGCGGTCCTGCCGCGGCTGCTCCGCCGCCTCGGGATGTTCCGCCAGCCAGCTGAAGATGTTGTGCATCGTTCGGGTGAAGGCGGTGGCGCTGGTGTGCGCCCCGGCGAGCAGGTAGAAGGCCACCTCACGGCAGATGATCTCGGGTGTGAGGTCCAGGTTGTCCTGGTTGCGGACCAGCACGCTCAACACGTCGGGGGGCAACTCGGACTCCTGTGCGGCACCCGCGGCGATGCGATCCAGGATGGCTCGGCGACGCTCGATTCCCGGTGCCAGGAACTCCCGGTGGAACGCCTGCAGAGCCGCATGCACCTCGGCCGACTTGGCCTCCTTGTCGCCGGTGTGGTGGGCGATCGTGGCGCCCTCGATGAACAGCATGAGGTAGTCGTAGAGCCGGAACGTCTCCTCGGGCGTGCCCTCGGGTCGGTCCACGCCGGCGGTGAGGGCGGCCAGGTTCATCATCAGCTGGTGGCTGAAGCGCACGAGCTCGGTGCGGCCCGCTGCGAGGTGCGGCGCCAAGGTCTCGTCGAAGATGGCCGGGAACAGGTCCTGCTCGTAGTGCCAGAAGGTGTCCCGGCGGAAGAGCCGGTTCTCGAGGCGGCGCCGGTTGCGGTGCTCGGCGCCGTGGAGGTTGATGACCACGTCGGCCATCACGACGTCGCCCTCGTCGTAGGAGCCCTGGCGCAGGTCGCGGTTGCGGTAGCACTGCTGCGCCGCGGCGTAAGTGTCGATGGTGACGGTCCGGGGAGTGGTGGTTGTGCTCATAATCGGCGTCTCACGGTAGGGAGTCCCTCAGAAGTCGACATCGTCCAGAGCGACGGTCTGGTGGACGATGAAGCCGCCCGCGACGGTGAAGGTGTCGCACCCCGACGTGCCGTCGCCGGGTCCCCCCTCGATGCGCCAGCGCACCGAGACGCTGTCATCGCCCGCGTCGCGTCGCTCTCCGAAGACCACTGCGCCGCCTCCGAGGCGTTGGGGGACCGAGGTGAAGTACTCGGCGATCACCGCTGCGCCGTCGTAGGTGGCGTCGTGGCGGACCAGCACCGCGTCGGCGGCATAGTCGGCTGCCATGGCGGCGGGGTCGCCACCCAGGACCGCAGCGAGGTGGTTCTCGACGACCTGGCGGGGAGTGCGTGCGCCGGGGTCAGTCATGCGTGAC
This sequence comes from Acidimicrobiia bacterium, assembly GCA_009840735.1. Classification (GTDB taxonomy): domain Bacteria; phylum Actinomycetota; class Acidimicrobiia; order Acidimicrobiales; family CATQHL01; genus VXNF01. Next base: position 18,823 of record VXNF01000036.1, read on the forward strand.
CCCCAGCCCCAGCCCGCCGTCCACGACCAGCACCTCCCCGGTGGTCCACTCGGCCCGCGCCAGGTACTCGAAGGCCTCGGCGATCTCGGCGGCGGTGCCGATGCGCCCGAGTGCGTGGGCGCCGGACATGGCCGCCAACCGGGCCGCGGCCTGCTCGTCGTCGAAGAGGCCGGCTCGCTGGTTGATCTCGGTCAGCACCGCGCCGGGGCGGACGCAGCCCACCCGGATGCCCTGCGGGCCCAGTTCGGCGGCCAGAACCCCTGTGAGCGTCTCGAGGGCCCCTTTGGTGGCGGCGTAGGGGGAGACGCTGGGGAAGCTGCGCTTGGTGTGTACCGAGCCCACGAACAGCACGCATCCCTGGGTGCGCCGCAGGTGGGGGACCGCCAGACCGCAGAGCATCATGCCGGCCACCACGTTGCTGTGGAACAGCCCCAGGAGGCGGTCCTCCTGGAGTTCTTCCACCGGGCCGCGGTACATGTTCCCGGCGTTGTTGATAAGCACGTCGAGACGCTCGCCGCCGTGAGCGACAGCGGCGCGCATCATGCGCCGGCGGTCTGCGGCCACGGTCACGTCCCCCGCCACGGCGCAGCAGCGCTCGCCCAGCCGGTCCGCCACGGCCTCGACCTTCGCGGCCCGGCGACCGCTGACGGTGACCGCGGCCCCGGCGGCGACGAAGTGCTCGGCGGCGCCCTCGCCGATGCCCGAGCCGCCCCCGGTGATGAGCACCGACATGCCCTCGACGGTCCTCATGGCACGCGGCTCATCGGCTCGGCGGGCGCCCCGGCGTGCGGGCCGCGTCGCCCACGCCGTCCACGCTGGCGGGGCGGGGCAGGTGCGAGAGAATCGACATGGTCACGCCGCCGTCCACCAGCAGCGTCTGGCCGCAGACGTAGTCGGCGTCGCCCGAGGCCAGCCAGAGCACCGCCTTGGCGATGTCGGCGACGGTGCCGAGGCGGCCTCGCGGCACGACCGTCTCGCGCTCGGCCCGCAGCAAGGGGTCGGCGTTGATGGGCGCCGACATGCCGCCGTCGATGAGCCCGGGGGCCACGCAGTTGACCCGGACGCCCGCGCCCGACCACTCCAGGGCCATCTGCTGGGTCAGCATGATGATGGCTGCCTTCGTGGAGGCGTAGGCGCCGGCGTTGGGGCCCGGGACGATTCCGTTCATGGACGCCACGTTGACGATCCGCCCACCCCCAGCGGCGGCCATGCGACGCGCCGCCGCCCGACCGCACAGGAAAGTGCCCACCAGGTTCACGTCCACGACGGCCCGGAAGTCAGCGGCGGGCTGGGCGAGCAGGGGACCGAAGCGCACGATCCCCGCGTTGTTGACGAGCACCGCGGGGGTGCCGAAGGTGTCCAGGGCCGCCTCGACCTGCTCTTCCACGGCCACCGAGGCGGCGAGAGCAACGGCGTCGTCGAGGCGCGACGCAGTGGCTTGCGCCCCCGCTTCGTCCACGTCCAAGACGCCGACGCGGTAGCCCGAGTCCGCCGCGGCGCGAGCGATCTCGGCGCCGATGCCTGCGGCGGCGCCGGTCACGAGGAGGGAACGTTCGGCTGTCATGGCTGCTCCTGGGCTTTGGCGAAGACGATGGGGTACGACGAGAAGTGCGGACGCTGAGTGTTGGGGTCCTGCACCGGCGGGTTGGCAGGGTCGGGGCCGCCGCCGGCTGCCAGCGTGGCGGCGACCATGACCGCCACGGTCCCGTAGAGGTGATCGTCGCCCGGCTCGCCGCCGTTCAGCAACTCCATCCCGCCGTCGAGCTCGGCGCCGATGCAGGCGTGGGCACCGGCGCCGAAGCTGAGCCCCCAGGCGTTGGCGCCCTCGGGCACCGGGCGGTGCGGGTTGAACTTCCCGGCGTCGGGTCCCCACACAGCGGGGTCGCGGTTCACGCTGGCGAGGTCGATGACGACCCGGCTGCCTTCGGGAAGCAGCGTGCCGTCGCGCAGCTGGACGGTGCGCAGCGGCTGGCGCCACGCCACCGGGCTCGCCGGGTTGAGCCGCAGCGACTCGTGGACGCAGCGCTGGGCGAACGCGGGGTCGGCCAATGCCGCCGCTAGGTCCTCGGGATGAGCGGCGGCGCGCCGGAAGAGCTCGTCCAGCGCGTGCGTGTAGGCGTCGGCGGTGCTGTGGGCACCGGCCTGCAGGTAGAAGCAGATCTCCCGCTCGATCGCCGCCGGTGAGATGTGCAGATCCTGCTGGTGGGCCAGCAGCAGCGTTGCAACGTCGCGGGGCAGATCATCCTCGGCGATCTCCCCTGCGTCCAGCCGGGCGAGCAGCTCGCGGCGCCGGTCGAGGGATTCGCCGAGCATCCCGCTGCGGAAGGCGCGTAGCTGTGCTCGCACGTCGCGCCGCACATCGTCGCGGTCGCGGGTGGAGTGCGCCAGGGTGGCTCCGGCGCTGAAGGCGCGCACGAACTCCTCCAGCCGGGAGGTGTGCCGCTCGTCGGCGGGGTCGTGGTCCACGCCGGCGATGGTGGCGGTGAGGCTGATGGCGGCCCGATAGCCGAGTGCCCGCAGGTCGGCCCGCCCGGCGGCCACGTGTGGCGCCAGCACCGCCGCCAGGGTGGTGTGCAGCACACGGCGCTCCCAGTGGGCGAACACCTCGCGGCGGAACAGCCGGTTCTCCACGCGGCGACGGCGCCGGTGGGCCTCGCCGTGCAGCACCAGCAAGCAGTCCTCCATGATCACCGCGCCCTCGTCGTACATGGCCTGGCGCAGGTCCTTGCTGCGATAGGCCTCGCGGGCGTGCTGCCAGCGGCTCAGGACAATGGCGTCGGGGCCGCCCATGAGAGGGCTCGACACGTCAGGCACCTATCACTTCGCCCGCGGTGTCGGGCTCGATGCCCGCCAGCAGCGTCCGGGCCGCCGCCGACGGCGCCAGTCGACCCGCCGCCACGTCGGCGAACAGCGCCTCGGTCTCCTCAGAGGGTTGATCCACTGTCAGATCTCCCCAATGGTGCAGGTGGCGGCGAACCTCTTCGGCCGCTTGGCGGGCGCGCCCGTCCACCCGGGGGCCTGTCTCGGTCAGGTGGCGACGGTGACCTTGCACATTCTTGTAGAGCTCGTCGATTCCTTCGCCGTCGGTGGCCGCCGTCAGCGTCACCGGCGGTCGCCACTCGCCCCGGTGTCCGAGATCCAGCATGTGCTCCAGGTCGCGCCGGGCGTCGCCGGCCCCGGCTCGGTCCGCCTTGTTGACCACGAGTATTTCCGCCATCTCCAGCAGCCCGGCCTTGTTGGCCTGCACGGCGTCGCCCCAGCCGGGGCTGACTACCACAATCGTGGTGTCGGCGGTGCGGGCGATGTCTGTCTCCACCTGACCGATCCCCACGGTCTCCACGACGATTAGGTCGTGGCCTGTGGCGTCGAGCAGCCGAACAGCGGCCAGCGCCGCCAAGGCCAGCCCCCCGGACTGGCCGCGGCTCGCCATGGAGCGAACGAACGGCCCGTCGTGGCTCGCCGCGCTCGGCATCCGTATGCGGTCGCCCAAGATGGCGCCGCCGGTGAGCGGCGAGGACGGATCCACCGCCAAGATCGCGACCCGCCGCCCGTCGCTCGTCGCCGCCTTGGCCAGACCGTCACAGAGCGTGGACTTGCCCACCCCCGGCGCGCCGGTGATCCCCACGATGTGGGCGCCGCCCGCTAAGGGCCAGGCTGCGGTGGCCACGGCGTCGGCCGGCGGCCCGCCCCGCTCGACCTGGGTCAAGAGGCGTCCCAGCGCCCTCCGGTCGCCGCCCAGCGCCTGCTCGAACAATCCTGCGACTTGCCCCGCCGCGGCGTCGGCGTTCATGGTCGGCCGGCTGCCGCCGCCCGCACCCTCTGAGCAACCTCCGCAGCCGAGGCGCCGGGACCGAGCACGGCGAAGACACCGGCGGTTCGCAGACGCTCCAGATCCTTGTCGGGCACGATCCCGCCCACCACGACCGGCACGTCGAGCCCGGCGGCGCGCACCGCCTCCACCATGCGCGGCGCCAGCGTGAGGTGGCCGCCGTTGTGGATCGAGAGGCCGATCACCTCGGCGTCCTCCTGCTCGACGGCGGACAGGATCGATTCGGTCGTCTGGCGCAGCCCCAGGTAGATCACCTCCAGGCCGGCGTCGCGCAGCATGCGGGCGACCACCTTCAGGCCCCGGTCGTGGCCGTCGAGGCCCAGTTTGGCCAGCACCACCCGCACCGGCTGGGTGCCCGCCTGCTCGCCGGGGGCTGCCGAGCCCGCCGCGCCGGTCATACGATCGCCGGTTCGGTGTAGGTGCCGAAGACGCCCTCGAGGGCGCCAGTGATCTCGCCCTCGGTGGCCTCGACGCGCACGCAGTCGATGATGGGCACCATGAGGTTCACAGTCGGGTCGGCGGCGTCGCTGACCAGCCTGCCGAGGGCAGCGGCCACCGCATCGCCGTCGCGCCGCCGACGCACCTCGGCGAGGCGAGCCAACTGCTGGGCCTCCACCTCCTCGTCGATGTAGAGGATGGGCGTGTCGCCGTCGTCGCCGTCGGTGCAGGCGTTGACGCCCACGATGATCCGCCGCCCGGCATTGACCTCGCGCTCGAAGCGGTAGGCGCTGTCGGCGATCTCGCCCACGAAGTAGCCGTTGGCGATGCCCTCGTACACGCCCTCCAGGATCGAGCCTTCGCCCAGTTTGTCGAGATGCTCGAACACCTCGGTGGCCCGGCGTTCCATCTCGTCGGTCATCCATTCCACGAAGGCGGCGCCGCCGAGCGGGTCGGCCACGTTGGGCGCGCCGGTCTCGTGCGCGATGACTTGTTGGGTGCGCAGAGCGATACGCGCCGCCCGTTCGGTCGGCAGGGCCAGCGCCTCGTCGTAGCTGTCGGTGTGAAGGCTCTGAGTTCCGCCGAGCACGGCGGCAAGTGCTTGGGCAGCGACCCGGGCGATGTTCACCTCGGGCTGCTGGGCGGTGAGGGAGACGCCGGCGGTCTGGGTGTGGAAACGCAGCTGCAGCGACCGCTCCCGCCGGGCGCCATAGCGCTCGCGCATCCAGTGCGCCCAGATGCGCCGGGCGGCGCGGTACTTGCCGATCTCCTCGAAGAAATCGATGTGGCTGTTGAAGAAGAACGACAGGCGTCCGGCGAAGTCGTCCACGTCGAGGCCAGCGGCCATCGCCGCCTCCACGTAGGCGAAGCCGTTGGCGAGGGTGAAGGCGAGTTCCTGCGCGGCTGTCGAGCCGGCCTCGCGGATGTGGTACCCGCTGATCGAGATGGGGTGCCAGCGCGGCATCTCAGCGGTGGTGAACCGGATGAGGTCACACACGAGCCGGATGGAGGGCCGGGGCGGGAAGATGTACTCCTTCTGAGCCTGGTACTCCTTGAGGATGTCGTTCTGGATGGTGCCGCTGAGCCGGCGCCGCTCGGTGCCGCCGCGCTCACCGGTGACGATGTACATGGCCATGAGGATGTTGGCCGGCCCGTTGATGGTCATCGACGTGCTCACGCCGCCCAAGTCGATCCCCGCGAAGAGGTCCTCCATGTCGGCGACGGTGTCTATGGCCACGCCCGCCCGGCCCACCTCACCGACAGCCCACGGGTGATCGGAGTCGCGCCCCATGAGCGTGGGCATGTCGAAGGCCGTGGACAGTCCGGTGCCGCCCGCTTCGAGGAGCGCCTTGAAGCGCAGGTTGGTGTCGGCCGCGGTGCCCATGCCGGCGAATAGCCGCATCGTCCACAGACGGGAGCGGTACATGGCGGGGTAGATTCCGCGGGTGTACGGGAACTGCCCCGGATACGGCGGGTCGCCGTGGACCGCCGCCAGCGGGATTCCCGACATCGTCTCGAAGCCGGCTTGGCGGGATGGGGCAGCCTCGTAGGCAGCTCGCCACTCCGCCTCGGCCCGAGCGCGCAGGGAGTTCTCGTCGCCGTGCGATTCGGCTCCGCCGGGAACGTGGTTGTCGGGGACGCTCATAGCTGGCTCGGGGTGGGACGGCCCGCCGCGTTCTGCGACCGCCGGTTCGCACGAGGTGCGCCCGAACGTCTCCGGGCACAGATCCGCTCACCGGCGGTGCTCGTCGCTACGACACCCTGTCGGGGAGCGAGCCGCCGCGGACGGTTTGCTGCTGCCCTACAATCTAGCGCCGATCTGCCAATCTAACAGTTGTTTGAGGAGTCGTCCGATGACCAAAGGTGCCGCCGTCACGTCGAAGCCATCCAAGCATCGCCAGCAGGAGGTGCTCGACGCGGCGGCAAGAATGTTTCATGAGAAGGGTTACGAAGCTACATCAATTCAGGACATAGCTGAGGAAGTGGGAATCCTCAAGGGCAGTCTCTATTACTATATTGAAACGAAGGAAGACTTGCTCTTCGGCGTCATCAAGCAAGCGTACGACGCGGCACTGAGCCTCATCGAGAGTCTGGAGGGGCGCGAGGGGGGCGCGCTCGAACTCATCGAGGCGCTCGCCCACGGGCACGCTGAGGTCTTCGCCACGACATTCGTGCAGTCGTCGGTCTTCTTCAGGGAGTTCCGGGCCCTGTCGAGGGAGCGCCAGGACACCATCCGCGAGGCGGGCGACGTCTACAACCGGTTCCTCGTCTCCCAGATCCGACGCGGCCAGCGCTCCGGCGAGATCGCCTCGGAGATCAACCCTCGGCTCGCCGCAATCGGCATCATCGGCATGATGAACTCGATGGCGTTCTGGTACCGGCCCGACGGCCCCGCCACAGCCGCGCAGATCGGCAGGGAGTTCGCTCGCCTAGCGGTCGGGGGCTTGCGGAAGTAGGCGCTCCGGCGGGTTCTCGCCGCGCGCCGACGGGGCGGCGAGGCGTCTGAGGGCTGCTGCGGCTCAGGCGCCGGCGGTCGGCTCGGTGGCGACGGTGACCGAGCGAATCTTGGCGTCGCCCTTGGGGCGTTCGCCGCGCCGGGGCAGCGCCGCGAAGGCGTGGACCGCTTCCATGCCAGCGGTCACCTGGCCGAAGATGGTGTAGGAGTGCGGCAAGCTGACGCTCGCCAAGCAGATGAAGAACTGCGAGCCGTTGGTGTCGGGACCGGAGTTGGCCATCGCGAGCGTGCCTTCGCGGTACTGGCCGCGCCCTTCGAGCTCGTCGGCGAAGCGGTAGCCGGGTCCGCCGCGGCCTGTGCCGGTGGGGTCGCCGGCTTGCACCACGAACCCGGGCACGACCCGATGAACGGGGCAGTCGTCGTAGTAGCCCTGCCGGGCCAGGAACACGAAGTTGTTGACCGCCAGCGGCGAACGCTCGGCGTGGAGGTCCACTTCGACGGCGCCGCAGCTGGTGTCGAGCGACGCCGAGTAGCGCAACGTCGGATCGAGGGTCATTTCGGGGGGTTGAGACCACTGCACGGCGGGGACTCTAGCGGGGCGGGGGGCGCCGCAGTCGGCTCGGCATTGGCGCGCGGCGAGGAGGATCCGGCGACGGGGGCCAGCTAAGGGGTCCAGCCGGAGCGGACCGGGGCGTAGCCTGGCACCGTGACCGATGGGGCTGACGCGGCGCCACCGGCGCCTGTCGGCGTCGCAGGTGCCGAATCCCGCGCCGATCCCGAGGCGCTGGCTGCCGCTGCGGAGCGTCTAGGCCCCGAGTCGCTGCGGTCGGCGCTCGGGCGCGACCCGGAGACCAGTCGATCAGTTCGCCAGATCCAGCGGCGCACCCTCGGCGTGCTGATGGCCACCGTCGCCGTGGGCGGCGCCGGGGCGGGCGGGGCTTTCAGCGTCGTGGCGGTGCTCGCCGATGAGATCACGGGCAACGCCACACTCAGCGGCATCGCCGCCGCGGGCATGACCACCGGTGCGGCGCTCACGGCGGTGCCGCTGGCGAAGCTCATGGCACGCCGCGGCCGGCGGGTGGGACTGCGCTCGGGGTATCTGCTGGCCCTCGTCGGTGCGCTCCTCATGCTCCTCGCCACGGTGGTCGACATGTACGCGCTCGTCCTCGTGGGCATGGCGGCGGTCGGCACCGGAAGCGCCTGCGGTCTCGCTGCCCGGTTCGCGGTCGTCGACCTGTCGGCGGCCGCCGATCGGGCCCGGACCATCGGGCTGCTCGTCGGGGCCACCACCGTGGGTGCGATCGCCGGGCCCACCCTCGCTACGGGGCCATTCACGGCGGTCGCCGGTGCGCTGGGTCTGGAGGAACTCGCCGGTCCTTTCGTCTTCTCGGCGGTCGTGTTCTCGCTGGCCGTCCTTGTGGTGGACCGGGGCTTGCGGCCCGATCCGCTCCTCGTCGCCCGCCGTCTCGGCGGTGGCGGCGACGCCGTCCGGGGCCGCGGCAGCCTGCTGAGTTCGCTCGGCGTCATTGCCCGGCTGCCGCCCGCCCGCCTGGCCGCGGCCGCGATGATGGTGGGACAGGGGGTGATGGTCGCGACGATGGTCATGGCGCCGCTGCACATGACCGACGGCGATCAGAGCCTGCGCCTCGTCGGCTTCGTCATCTCGACCCACATTGTGGGCATGTACGCGCTGGCGCCCCTCGTGGGCTGGGCGACGGGGCGAATCGGGCCGACGCCGATGATCGTCCTCGGCGGTGTGATCAGCTTCGCCGGCGCGGAGATCGCGGCCCACACCCCTCCCGACGTCGCTTGGGGCATGTTCGCGGGCATGTTCGCCGTGGGTCTCGGCTGGAACTGCTGCCTCGTGGCGGGCACGGCGCTGTTCACCGCTGCGGTGCCAGCCGCCGATCGCGTGCCGGTGCAGGGAGCGGCCGATCTGCTAATGAGCGCCTGCGGCGGCATCGGCGGCATCGCCGGAGGCGTCGTAGTGGCGTGGCAGGACTTCCAGTTCCTGAGCCACTACAGCGGCCTGTTCGGCGCCGCCCTCGCGGGCGCGGCCACGCTGGCCTACCTCGGCAACACCCCCGGGGTCTCCCGCCGAGCGCCCCGGATCTGAGCCCGACCAGCCGAACAGCACCCCAAGCCAATCCAGCCCCCGACTGCAAGACACCGCTCCGAGGCCGTCGACCCGCCGCCGATTCCCCACGCGAACCCGTGGACCGGATTCTCAATCCCCGGATCGCGGACGTGGCAGAGCAGGAGCCTCCACGATCGGGTCGGAATCAGCCGCCAGCCGCCACCAGGCGCCGTCGATCTCAGCGGAGTCAGGTGCACCGGCCGAGCAGGGGTGGACTCGGGCGCTCACTGACTCGCCATCGCCGGGCACAGGCAATCCAAGCCGCTCGGCGATTCTCCGGTGAGTATGGGACTGGCCGAGGATGACGATTCCTTCGGGGCGGAGCTGGCTCCGGGCGCCGCCATTGCCGCGGATCCGCTTCACGTAATCGGCTTGCTGGCCGACAGCTGCGACGTCGACCCGTCCGATCGGCGTCCGCTGCACGAGACGGAAGAGTTCCCGGACTCTGGCGGCACCGGCCCCGAAGGCAAAGATCCGATCGACGACCTCTCGGGGGAGTTGGAGCAGAAGGTTCTCGGGAAGGGCGGCGTCGCAGTGCAAGTATGAAACTCGTTCCCGACCTCCCTTGTTCAAGCTGGTCTTCTGGTCTCGATTCTTGGTCGGTTGCAGGTTCGCCTCGCTCGCGCGAACGACGCCCATGGACCATCTGGACTGCTCGTCGCTGGCCCAGAGCACGAGGCAGAGCCTCCCCCGGGCTTCCGGTGGGATCATCCACCGGCCGAATCGCTGCGAGAATTTGCAGTCAATTTCAACACCGGCGATCCGGTAGTCGAGTGTGTCGCCGTCGTCGAACTTGAACTTTCGCTGCATGTTGATCTCGACGAGGGTGCCGCAGTGGGTCTTCTCTGTTTGGTAGAGCTGATCCCAGCGGTAGCGACCGGTCCGTTGGCCGTCGTAGAGCTGATCGATTGTGTCTCGAAGCACCGACGCGGTGCGGTGGCCGTCAGGATCCAGCTCTCGCAGCGCAGCGACTACGGCGTCCAGTTCGGGATCAGTGCCGGGGGTCACCCGGCGACGCTTACCAGGCGGCTTCTACCGGGTCAAACCAGCCTCGGTGCTAGGTGCAGCGCGATGGCCCTGGCGAGAATCGGGGGGACGGCGTTGCCGATCTGGCGGGCGATTTCAATCTTGGTTCCCTCGAAGATGAAGTCGTCGGGGAATGTTTGCAGGCGGGCCGCCTCTCTGTGGGTGATCGGCCGGTGCTGGGAGGGATGGAGGTAACGGCCCTTCTCGGGCTTGTAGAATTCGGTGCGGATCGTGTAGGCGGGCCGGTCCCACCAGAGCCGGCCCATCACATCCGTGGTGCCGGTGGGTTTGTTCAGCCAACAGGGGGGTGTGAGGTCGGGGCGGGATCGCTGCAGATCGAAGCGGTTCCCGCCTTCGGGAATGACGCGGTAGCGCTCGAGGGAACTCCGGCGCGGGTTCCTGCGGATGTGAAGGTCCTGCGTGCCGTTCCGAGTGACAGGCATGTCGGTGGTCGGGATCGGGGGCAAGTCCGCGATCGCTTCCCGCACGGTTCGATAGGGCCGCGTGAGGAGCGATGTGTCGCCGTGAGTGGGCGGAGGCGGCCACGGCACCTCGCCGCGCCCTCGAATCGCCACGAGGATTCCGCGCCGCCTCCGCTGCGGAACTCCGTAGTCCGCCGCGTTCAGGACTCCGAACGCGTAGTCGTACTCGCTCAACATCCCGTGTGACGCCATCCTGAGGCGCAGTTCGGCGAACTCGGCGGACTTCTGGAACTCGGGCACGTTCTCGATCACGAATGCAAGCGGCCTCACCTGGACCACGGAGTCCAGGAAGTGCTCCCAGAGGCTGTTCAGAACGCGGCGCGATCGGTCGTCGCGGTCGCGTCCTAGCGGGGAGAATCCCTGGCAGGGTGGTCCTCCGAGGATGAGTTCGGCCTCCGGGTAGGTCGCCGGATCCACCGCCTCGATGTCGCCGTCGAAGACCGAGACGCCGAAGTTCGTCTTGTAGGTCAGCGCCGCGGCGGCGTCGTGCTCGACCGCCAAGACCGGGTCGTAGCGGACTGAGCCCTGCTCGGCGTTGGCCAAATCGAAACCGAGCGTCAGTCCGCCCGCCCCGGCGAACAGGTCGATGCTGCGGATGCGTCTGGTCACTGCGCCTCCCTTGACGCCTCCCTCGGCTGACAGTAGCGGGGTCGAACTCGCCTCCCCCGGCATTGTCGCGGGCGGCTGTGACAGAGGTGCCAGGGAGCGGCAAGGGCATCGGCGTCCCCTTGCAGGAGCATCAGGGTCGAGTTGGTGATCGGGACGACGGAGACGCCGTCGGGGCGGTCGTGTGTGGGAGGTCGCCGGGCTGCTGCGGGGTCTGCGGGGCAGTGTCGAGGATCGGGTCGCCGCCGCAGCTGCCCAACTCGGCTTGACCAGCCTGCAGATCCGGGCAGCCAGCCGGTATTACGCCGAGTTCACCGGCGAGATTGACGCACAGATCGCGCGCAACGACGACATCGCCGACCGCGAGTTGGTCACCTGGGAGAACGAGCGCAGGCTGCTGTCGGGGTGAGGCTCCTCCTCGACGAGATGCACGCCCCGAGGGTGGCGGCCCGGCTTCGAGAACGTGCCCACGACGCCGTTGCCGTCAAGGAGCGTGCCGAACTCATTGGTATGTCCGACGAGGACCTGCTGAGGGCCGCGACAGTCGATACGCGGGCGGTGGTCACCGAGAACGTCAAGGACTTCGCCTCGCTGCACCAGCACCTCGCGGCTGCAGGACAGCAGCACGCGGGGCTGATCTTCGCTCATCCTCGCCGGTTCCCTCGCTCCGCTCCGAACCATGTGCAAGCCTTGGCCGATGCACTCGGTGCCTTCCTCGTTGAGCACGGCCCCCCGCTCGAGGATGTCGGGGCGTTCGTGTGGTGGCTCGAGCCGGTGAACCGATGAGCGCCGGCTCGGGAACCGCGGCAAGGCGCGAGCTAGAAATAATCGGGGTTCGGGCGGGCTCTACAGCCGTCGCTAATGGTGCCCGCTGGAGCAGAGCCGCCGGGTGAGGCCTTTCTGTCCTGGCACTTGGAGCACATCTATGTCGGAGATCGTGCAGACTGGTGATGCAAGCCGCGCCAACGAGGAGGCGAGATATGGCTTTGCCCAGCTACCGGGACCTACTCACTGCCGTCGCTTCGGGCGACCTGGCGACTCTGCGACGCGTCGCCGCCTCCCCGGACGTCGGTGATCGCCTTCAGCTGGTTCTACAGCCCGAGCTCCCAGAGCCGATTATTGAAGAGATCTGCGAACTGGAATCTTCGGCTCTCGCCGCGATGATTTCACCGACCGCTCCTGATGGTCATGCTGCCCTCGCGATAGCGGAGGTCGATGCAGCGGCACACAGTCTGGTTCTCTGTATCGCCCTGGCTCGGCTGCCCGCAGCGACGCCCGAGGGCCTGGCTGCGCTCGCGGGCGACACGCACAAGGAGGTGCGCGCTGCTGTAGCCGCTCACCCTGCGGCCGAACGGGACGTTTTGTGGGATCTGCTTCGCGGCGGACCGGGGGAGGTCTGGCTCGCACTGGCGGAGAATCCGGCACTGCCTGGTGACTTCGCAGCCCGTTTGGTCGACGGCAAGTGGGAGTACGAAGACGCGATCGACTACACGCCCGCTGTTAGGGAGCGCCTCGCCAGGAACCCGTCAACACCGCCATCGGTTCTCGCGAGTCTCGCCATCAAGGCCCGAGCGTGCGACGAGGACCTGACCGCGCTGGCGGCCAACCCCAACACGCCCGACTCGACGCTCGAGGCGCTTGCTTGTGGTGCGGACCGATTCGTCGCTGCTGCGGCCACCGAGGAGTTGACTGTCCGATGGCGCTCCTCGGCCTGAGCCCTGACCGCTTATTGGAGAGAGTCGAACGCTTATCTGCCTTGAAGGCGTCCGGGGGTCGCGGCGTAGCACGATCACGGGGCTCGACGCGCCGGGGGTTGTTTTCGCGTAGCGCTGTGCAGGGCTCCGCTCATGGGGCGAGGTCGGTGATCGGGACGACGGAGACGCCGTCGGGGCGGTCGTAGGCGTAGCCGACGGCCGTTACGACGACCAGGCGCGACGGCTCGCCGATCCGCTCTCGCAGCTTCAACAAGGACTCTGCACCGGCCTCGACGAGCGTCCCGCCGCCGAGTTTGGCTTCGACGGCGATCCAGGCTCCGTCGCGGCGTTGCAGTACGGCGTCGACCTCCAAGCCGCTGTCGTCTCTGTAGTAGGAGATCGGGCGACACCCGCACGCCTCGGCGTAGATCCGCAGGTCGCGCACCGCCCGCGTTCGTCGCACACGTGTCGCATGGTGTTCCAGAGGTGCGGCGCCGACTGCCACTCGTCGAGAAGGCGCGGCGTCGCGCCTTCGAGGACTCCGCGGGGGTCGATCTCGGAGACCTGCCGTGTGTCGGGATCGTCGAGTTGGGCCTGCGAGCTGGCGAAACGGCGACCGAGCCAGGTCTTGCCGCAGCCGCGGGGGCCTTCGATGAGAACGGCCGGAGTGGCCTCCAGGCAGGCCTCGACCTCGCCTTCAGCGGTCCGCGGTCGGTATCCGTCCGGGGTCAGGTCCATGCGGTTGTCGCTCCCGCTCTCGTTGGCTCAGGTGCTGATGCACCATTTCCTCTGCACAGAATGTGACAATTCCGGGCAATCCAATGTAGCAATCCAGAGCAATTCAATGCAATAATTCCGAGTAGACCGTCGAGATCGGCCGGTCTGCGTTTGATCGGGCGGCGCTCGAATCCACCGATCTCGACTTTGGCGGCCGGCGCGGCGCGGGTTGCCCGGTCCTCAGCGGTCTGCGTCGCCGGCCGGTTGGTGATATATGAATACACTGTCACCATGACTGTGCTATCGATCCGCTTCAAGCGCCCAGGCGCCTACGAGCGGCTCAAGCGGGGCGCCGCCCGGCGGGCCGAATCGATTTCGTCAGTGGGGGAGCGCCTGATCGACGAGGGCCTGCGCATGGAGGCTCATCCCGGGATCGTCTTCCGCGACGGGCCGAGCGGCCGGCGCGCCGGGTTGGCCGCCGGGCCCGATGTGTGGGAGGTCGCCGGGCTGCTGCGGGGTCTGCGGGGCAGTGTCGAGGAGCGGGTCGCCGCCGCGGCCGCCCAACTCGGCCTCACCAGCATGCAGATCCGGGCAGCAAGCCGGTACTACGCCGAGTTCACCGACGAGATCGACGCACAGATCGCGCGCAACGACGAGATTGCCGACCGCGAGCTGGCAACTTGGGAGAACGAGCGCAGGCTGCTGTCGGGGTGAGGCTCCTCCTCGACGAGATGCACGCCCCGCGGGTCGCGGCCCGGCTGCGAGAACGGGGCCACGACGCCGTTGCCGTCAAGGAGCGTGCAGAACTCATTGGAATGTCCGACGAGGACCTGTTGAGGGCCGCGACGGCCGATCAGCGCGCGGTCGTCACCGAGAACGTCAAGGACTTCGCCCCGCTGCACCAGCACATCGCAGCTGCGGGGCAGAACCACGCGGGGCTGATCTTCACCCATCTTCGCCGGTTCTCTCGCTCCGCCCCGCACCATGTGCAAGTCCTGGCCGACGCACTCGGTGCCTTCCTCGTCGAGCACGGCCCCCGACTCGAGGAGGTCGGGGCGTTCGTGTGGTGGCTCGAGCCGGTGGGCCGGTACGCACCGTCTCGGGAATGGCGGCGAAAAGCGAGCTTCCGATCTGGGTTCGGGCGGTCTCGGCTGGCGGCTTCTATCCCAGGACGTTGACGGGGGCGTCGGCGTCGAGGGGGCGGTTTCGGCTGAAGGTGCCCAGGTCGATGGGGAGCCCCAGGTGGGGGCCGTGCACCACCAGGGGGTCGGCGTCGTGGTCGTGGCCGGCCTCCACCGCCAGGATCAACTCTGCCATGCAGTGGGCGGCGATGGCGGCGTTCTTGAACTGGTTGCCGCTCGTTCCGATGGCCACATAGAAGCCGCGCAGGTCGGTGCGGTCGTAGATCGGCAGCCAGTCCTCGGTGACGTCGTAGACGCCGACGACGCCCCGCTGTGCCAGCGGCAGGCGGAGGTTCCTGACCCGCCGGGCGCCCCGCAGCACATGGGTCTCGAACTCGGTGCGGGACAGCGCCAATGAGATGGCGTCGGGGTCCTCCACCCAGCCGAGCTCGTCGCAGGCTGCCTCGATGCTGCCGATCAGGATGTTGTTGGGGCGCTCGGGGCGCAGGTAGAAGCCGCAGTCCAGGTCCCCCACGACGCAGCCCGCCTCGTCGAAGTCCAGGCCCTGCGGTGCGGGCACCAGGTACACCTCGCGGCGCATCGGGCGGGTGGAGACGCCCGCGGTGCCCTCGAGGCCTGCCATGCGGTTGATCTGAGAGGAGTGCGGGCCGGCGACGTTGACGACGACGGGGGCGCGCAGTTCGGTGCCGTCATCGAGGGCCACGCCCGTTACCCGGTCGTCGGCACGGAGCACCTCGACGACGCTGCGCCCATACAGGAACCGCCCGCCCCCGGCCGCGGCGGCGTCGGCCAGGTTCTGCGCCGCCAGCATCGGGTCGGTCACATAGCCGCCTTCGGGCATCCAGACGGCGCCGTCGATGTGGCCGTCAGCCTCGGCCCAGAACCGTTCGTGGTCCATGCGCGCGGGCGGTCCGAACCGGCGGGCGTCGAGGTAGGGGAACTGGCGCTCCAACTCGTGCCGGTCGAGGTCCTCGTAGCGAACGCCGAGCGCCTCGAAATGCTCGACGGACCGGTCGAGGTTGGCGCCCGCGACCTTGAACATCAGCATCCCGCACTGCACGAACTCCGGTGTCGGCGCCCCGTCGGGTGCTGCCACGTGCTCCCGCCAGCGCTGCCAGTAGCCCAAGCCCTCGACCGCCATGGCCACCCCCGCCCGGGTGGAGTAGTTGAAGCGGATGATGGCGCTGGAGGAGCTAGTGGATCCTTGGCCCGCGCCCGGCAGCCGTTCCACGCTCACCGTCGCCAATCCTCGGCGGGTCAACTCGCAAGCGACCGCGGCGCCGACCACCCCAGCGCCGACAATCACGGCGTCCGCGTCCCAGCGGGTCATCGGTCGGGTCGAGCGACCGCTCGCGAGTGGACGGGCTGGCATCGACGTCTCTCCCAGGGCAGAGCAGAATTAGCGCCGTTAGCGTCGAAATGGCGCTACATTCTGATTATGGCCACGATTCAGGTTAAGGATGTTCCCGACGAAGTGCATCGAGTCCTGCGGACTCGGGCGGCTGATGCGGGGCAGTCGCTTCAGCGTTTCATGCTCGAGGTGCTGGCGAGGGAGGCGCAGCGGACGACGATCCTCGACCTTCTCGCCCGGCGTCGGATTGATGCGCTGCACCACCCCGAACATCGCGCTGTCGATTCTGAGGAGATCGCAGCGCTCATCCGCGCCGATCGCGACTCGCGTTGATCGTTGTCGACTCCGGCGTTGTGTTCACGCTCGTGGCGGGCGCGGAGCCTGCGGCGCGCAGGGCCGCGCTCCGGGTCGGGGACGAGGACATGCTTGCGCCGCAGCTCGTCGACCTAGAAGTGGTGTCGGTTCTCCGGCGGCTGGTGGTGCGCGGCGACCTTCCGCTGTCGCTTGCGGCAGCCGGGCTCCGGCACCTCGCCGCGTTGGACCTCATCCGCGTGGATCATGGCCCGCTACTGCAGCGTTGCTGGGAGCTGCGCCACAACCTGACTCCCTACGACGCCGCGTATGTGGCCCTGGCCGAGACGCTCGGAGCGCCGCTGCTGACGATCGACCGGCGCCTCGCCGGCGCGTCTGGACCCCATTGCCCCGTTGAAGTACTGACCTAGCGTTATTGGTGCCGGCCTCCAGAACTCGACCGGAGCCCTGCATCGGTCGCAAGGGCCGACGGCGGGCGGGATCATCCCGGTCCCGCTGACTGCGTCCGGCGCTGTCGCAGGGGTTCTCTACAGTTGCGCCCGTGGCAGTCTCAGTCCGGCTTACGGCATACGGGGCGCCGGCGTTCGAGGCGCTGGCCGAGGAGGTTGAGGCGGCGCGCGCGGCGGCGGGGCACTTCCTGGCGCCGGTGAGCGTGTTGGTGGGCGAGCACCGCCAAGCCGTCGTGACGCGGCGGGCGCTGGCCCGCCGGGGACTCATCGGGGTGGACTGCCTGAGCCTGCGCGAGTTGGCGGAGCGGCTGGCGGGCGAGACGCTGGCGGCCCGCGGTCTGCGTGGGGCC
Source organism: Acidimicrobiia bacterium (assembly GCA_009840735.1). GTDB lineage: Bacteria > Actinomycetota > Acidimicrobiia > Acidimicrobiales > CATQHL01 > VXNF01. Next base: position 35,811 of record VXNF01000036.1, read on the forward strand.
ACAGCGGCCGTGCTGGCGGGCGCGGTGCGCCAGTCGCTGCGGACTCCCGCCGCGGGGAGGTTCGGGGAGGTGCGGGACCACCTCGCCACCGAACGTGCCCTTCTTGACGCCCACCGGGCGCTGCGAGACCTAGACGAACCGCAGCTGAGCGTGCTGGCGAAGTCCTCGGCGCGGGCGGCCGACGTGGTGGCCGTGAGCCGGGAGGTGCGTCGGCGGCTGGCCGCGGAAGGCTTCCACGACGAGCGCGACCTGCTCGATGCGGCGACCGGCGTGCTCGGGGGCCGACCGGCGGACATGGGCGGGCAGCGAATCGCAGGCGGGTCGCGGAGCGGGGCCGGGGCCGGGTCGCGGGACGCTCTGACTGGCCTGGGTCGGGTCGCGGTGTACCTGCCGCAGCGGCTCGCCACGGCGGAGCTCGGCTTGTTGGCAGCGCTTGGTTCAGCCGTCGAAGCGCTCACGGTGGTGGCCGGAACCTGCGGCGACGAGGCCGCAGACGCTCCGGTCGCAGAGGCGGTGCGCTGCCTGGCGGGCGCCGCGGCGTGGCTGCCTGCTGTGGTCCCTCCGCCTGCGCCGAGCCGCGTCGTCGCCGCGCCCGACGCGGACGAGGAGGTGCGCATTGCCCTGCGCGGCGTGGTGGGGGCGATGCGCCGCGGCGTGCCCTTGGAGCGCATGGCGGTGCTGTACGGGCGGCGAGACCCCTACGCCCGCCTGCTGGCGGACCAGCTGCTGGCCGCGGAGCTGCCCTTCAGCGGTCCCTCGCCGCGCCCGCTGACCGAGAGCGTGCTGGGCCGGTTCCTGCTGGGACTGCTCGGCCTCGCGGCGCGCCGCTACAGCCGCGCCGACGTCATGGCCTGGCTGTCCGCGGCGCCGATCCGCGCCGCGCTCGATCCCGCTGAGGACGGGCCTTGGCGACCGGTGCCGGTGGCGGCCTGGGAGCGAATCAGCCGGCGCGCCGGGGTGATCGACGGCGCCGAGGAGTGGGGGCGGCGCCTGGCGGCTTACTCCGCCAACCGGCGATCGGAGCTCGACAGACTCGGTGAGGAAGGCGACTGGCGGAGAGCTCACATCGAGCGCGACGCGGCCACCGCCGACGGTCTGCGCCACTTCATGGGCGACGTGCTGGCTCGCGCCGAAGCGGCCGACGGCCTGGGGACCTGGCGGCAGCTCGCCCAGTGGGCGCAGCGGTCGGTGCGGGACCTCGTGGGCGGCGCCCAGTGGCGGGAAGCACAGTGGCCGACCCACGAGCGGGCAGCGGCCGAGGCTGTCGAGACGTGCGTGGGCCGACTCGGCGGTCTGGACGCCGTGGATCCCGATCCGGACCTGGCGCGGTTCCGGCGCGCCTTGGAGGCCGAGTTGACCTCAAGCGGAGGTCGCCACGGGCGCACGGGGCATGGTCTGCTGGTCGGGACCGTCGGGGCGGCGCTCGGCGTGGACCTCGAGTGCGTCTGGGTCCTGGGTTTGGCCGAGGGGGTCTTCCCCGGCCAAGCGGTCGAGGACGCGCTGCTGGGCGAGACCGAGCGCGCCGCGGCGCCCGGCGCGCTGCCGGTGCCGCAGAGCCGGCTAGCCGACGACCATCGCCGCCTGCTCGCCGCTCTTGCCGGGGCGTCGCGCGAGCGCACCCTCCTGTACCCGCGCGGCGATCTGCGTCGCACCGCCGACCGGTTGCCGTCCCGCTGGTTGCTGGCTCTGGCACGGGGACATCCAGCTGGCGACAGCGCCAACGCGGACGCGGTGATCGGCGCCGGCGACCTCCGAGATCTGCTCGGCGAGCGGTTCTGGGACGTGCCCTCGCCCACCGCCGCGCTCGGTGCCTGCGAATTCCCGCCGACGCCTCAGGAGTACGACCTCCGGCTGCTACTGGATCACCGGGCCCGCGGCAGCTCGCTCAGGGATCATCCGCTGGCCTTCGACGATGGACCGTTGGCGGCAGGTGTGGCGCTGCTGACGGCGCGGTCAACCCGGTCGTTCACGCGCTTCGACGGGAACCTGGGCGACTGCGACATCGTCGATCCGGGCGCCGGTGAGCGGGTCGTCTCGCCCACCCAGCTGGAGATGTGGCCAAGCTGCCCGCACGCCTACTTCATGCGCTACTTGCTGGGCGTCGAGCCGGTCGATCAGCCCGAGCGGGAGCTGCGAATCTCTGCGCTGGAACGCGGCGACCTCGTCCACACCATCCTGGACCGGTTCCTCAGCGAGGTGCTGGCGGCGGGAGCGCCGGACCCAGAGTCGCCCTGGGGTGCCGCCGAGCGGCGGCGCCTCGGGGAGATTGCCGCCGAGGCGTTCGCTGAGCGCGAGCGGCAGGGGAGAGTCGGACAGCGAATCTTCTGGGTGCCCGAACGCGGCAGGATCCTCCGCGAGCTACTGGCCTTCCTCGAAGCGGAACAGCAGTGGCGACGTGCCCACGACTGTGTGCCGTGGGCGACAGAGAAGAGCTTCGGCATGGCGCGCCGCGGCGAGGGGGCTTCGGCACCGGCTGAGGTGCCGCTGGGCGACGGCCGCGCCGTCCGCCTGCGCGGCGCCATCGACCGCATCGACGTCACGGCCGGCGGCGACCTCGTGGTCATCGACTACAAGACCGGCCGCAGCGGCACCTACCGGCGGCTCGGCGAAGGGCCCTGGCAGATCTACGCCGGGTCCGGACGACCGGGGTCAGTCAAGCGGGAGGCTCTGCCGCGGCTGCAGCTCCCCCTGTACGCGGCCGCGGCGCGGCGAATCGCCGGCACCGGCGCCGACGTGATCGCCGGCTACTGGTTCGTCAGCGCCGCCGAAAATTTCAAATGGCTGGAACTGGCGATGGACGAAGCGGTGCAAGTCGAGACGCGCTGGACGCTGGCGAACATCTGCGACGGGATCGCCGCCGGCGTCTTCCCCGCCTACCCGCGCCCGCGCGGTCACCCGTCGCACTGTGACTACTGCGACGCCGACCGCAGTCGGGCCGGCGAACTCCGAGCGCAGATCCTGCGCAAGGCGGACAGCCCCGAGCTGGCCGGATGGATCCGGGTTGGAGCGCGGGAACTGCTGGCTATCGAGGAGCATCTGCGGCTCGCTGAAGGGCCGCCCGCGGGGACCGAGGACGGCCCGGAGGAGCGGCGGTGAGCGGGCAGGCCAACGCGGCGGGCGACGGCGACGCCCGCGCCCGGCGAGCCGCTTCGGAGGACCTAGACCGAGACCTGTTCTTGGAGGCCGGAGCGGGAACCGGCAAGACGACGGCGCTGGTGGGGCGCCTGCTGGCGCTAGTGCGCAGCGGCGTGGCGTTTTCTGACATCGCCGCCATCACCTTCACAGAGAAGGCGGCCACCGAACTGCGGGAGCGGCTCCGGGCGGAGCTCGCGGCGGCGGTCGCCGGCGCCTCGGTCGGTGAGGCGAAGCTCTTGCGGACCGCCCTCGACGACCTCGACGGTGCCGCGGTATGCACGCTGCACTCGTTCGCGCAGCGCATCCTGCGGGACCACACCACCGAGGCAGGTCTCCCGCCGAGGCTGGAGCTGGTCGACGAGATCGGCGCGGAAGTGGAGTTCGCCGAGAGCTGGGAGCGGTTCCTCGAAGGGGTGCTGGCCGAAGCGCCGATGGAGCGCGCGCTGGTGCTGGGCGACGCCCTCGGGATGCGGGTGGCGAACCTGCGAGACGTGGCGACGCTCATGGGCGACAACTGGGACCTCGCGGTGGATCGCATTCCAGCGCTCGACGGGGTGCGCGAGGTGCCGACTCTCAGCGCCACTGAACTGATCCCGGCGATGCGCGAACTCGCTGCTGAGAGCCGCAGGTGCATCGTGTCGGGCGCGGCTGCGGACTCCGGTGGGCCCGATTCTCTCTGGGTCGCCCTGTCGAGTCTGTCCGGCATGGCCGACCGTCTCGAAGCAGCCGAGGAGGTGGAGACAGTCTCGCTGCTGGAGGAGGTGGCCAACGGCCCGATGCCGCGGGGCCGCAAGGCCAACTGGGCGCCCAGCTTCGACAAGGACGGCGTGCGTGAACGGCTGAGGGAACTGCGGGCCGCAGCCGGCGACCGTCTCGACGCCGTCGGCGGCGACTGCGCGGACCGGCTGCTGGCCCGGCTGGCGGCCTTCGTCCGGGCCGAAGCCGAACGCCGGAGTCGCAGTGGACGGCTCGTGTTTCACGACCTACTGGTGCAGGCGCGGGATCTGTTGCGCCACCCCGAGGAGGGTCCGGCGGTGCGTCGGGCGCTGCGGGCGCGCTACCGGCGGCTGCTCATCGACGAGTTCCAGGACACCGACCCGATCCAGGTCGAGCTGGCCCTGCTCATCGCCTGCGACGACCCCCCCGGCGCCGCGGGGCCGCCGCCCTGGCAGGAACTTCGGCGCCGTGGCGGGTCGCTGTTCTTCGTGGGCGACCCGAAGCAGTCGCTGTACCGCTTCCGCCGAGCCGATATCGGGCTGTACCTGCAGGTGGCGGACTGGGCAGGCCCCGAGGCGCGCGAGACCCTCAGCCGCAACTGGCGCTCATCTGCGGCGATTCTGGACTGGGTCAACGCCGTGTTCGGCCGACTCGTGCGGCCCGCCTCGGGGTCTCAGCCCGGCTACGTGCCGCTTGAGGCCGCGCGGGCGCCGGTGGGTCGCGCGGTCGTCGCGCCGGTGCTGCTGCTGGGCACCGCCGCCCTGGGTTCGGGCGAATCGCGCGGGATTTCCGCTGAGACTCTGCGCGAGGCGGAGTTCGCCGACGTTGCCGCTCTCATCAACCGAGCCGTGACCGAGCGCTGGCGGGTGCGCCGCGGCGACACCACTCGGCCGCTGCGGCGCAGCGACGTGTGTGTGCTGATCCCGGCGCGCACCGTGCTGGGCCCGCTCATCGAGGCGTTCGAGGCGTTCGGCGTGCCCTACCGAGTGGAGTCCTCCAGCCTCGTCTACGCCACGCGCCCCGAGGCCGACTTGTTGGCTGTCTTGCAGGCAGTGGACGACCCGTCGGATCACCTGGCGACCGTGACGGCGTTGCGCTCTGCGGCCTTCGGTTTCGGCGACGACGACCTGTACAACTACCGGCAGCTCTGCGAAGGATCGCACCGGGCGTGGGACTACTTGAGCCCCCAGCCGAAGCATCCCGTGGCCGACGCCCTGGCTTGGATGCGGGAGCTGCACACCGAGCGGCTCTGGCGCAGCCCGGGCGAGATCGTGGACCGAGTAGTCCGAGATCGCAGGCTGATGGAGCTGGCGTTCGCTGAGGAGCGACACCGAGACACGTGGCGCCGGCTGCGACGAGCCGCCGATCAGGCGCGCGCCTTCTCGGATTCGGTCGGCGGCACGCTGCGGGCGTATCTCCGCTGGGTCGAGATGCAGCGCGGCGAGGGCGCCCGGGTCGTCGAGGCGCTAGCGGCCGAGACCGACGACGACGCCGTCCGAGTGATGACCGTTCACGCCGCCAAGGGCTTGGAGTTCCCGTTCGTGGTCGTGGCGGGCTTCTCCGGCACGACCGCGCCGAGCCGCGGCAGCCGGCCCTCCGAGCTGGCCTTCCCGCCCGGGCGCGGCGCCGTCTGCAAGCTGGGTGGGCGCGTCCGGTCACGCAACAGTGACGTGGTGACCGACAGCGAGAAGCACCACGCGTTCCACGAGGACATCCGCAAGCTGTACGTGGCCTGCACCCGGGCCGAGGACTACTTGGCGGTGTCGCTGTACCGCAGCGGACGCAAGCCGAAGGACTGGGAGGATCTGCCCGCCGAGGCGGCGCTCCCCAAGATGACCCTGGCCGAACTGATGGCCCACACCGTCGCCGAGATCGCCGACCCGCGGCGCAGCCGCGACGCCGCCGCGCCCCATCCCCTCACGGTGGCTTCGGCACCCGACGGCGACGCCGACGAGACGGAGGGGCCTGACTCCTCCGCGCGCCGCCTGGCAGAGGTCCTCGAGGCCTCTGCGTGGCGGGCAGGCCAGCCCGTGGAGACGCTGACGCAGGACGCGGCCCCGTACGGCTTCGGTGTCGAGCGCGGCCAGCCCGGCGCGGACCTACCCGGCGGCACGGACGCAGCGCGGGAGACCGCGGGCGGACCGTCAGGGGTCGGAGTGACGGCGCGTGGCGACTGGGAGCGCGAGCGCGAGGCGCTGTGGGACCGCGCGGCGCGCAGCCCGCTGGTGGCCGCCAGCGGGCTGGCCGCCTTGACCGACAACGGAGGCTCCCAGAGCCGACCCGGCGGCGCCCACTGGCCGGACACGGGGCCCGGTGGCGTGGAGTCTGCGCGTGCCGCGCCGCCGGACTCGCCGGACCGCGCCGATCCCGGCCTGGCGAAGGACGGCACCGACGGCGGCGAGCCGGTCTGGCGCAGGGGCCGCTACGGCACGGCGCTGGGCCGGGCTGTCCACGCGGTGCTCCAAGAGGCCGACTTGGACGCCCCCGAGGCGGAACTGGCGCCCCGGGCGCGCCGGTACGCCGCCGCCGAAGGCGTCGAGCATCTGGCGCAGGACGCGGCCGGCCGGGCGCGGGCCGCCCTGGGTGCCTCAACGGTCCGGGAGGCGTCCCGGCGGCGGCACTGGCGGGAGTTCTACGCCGCCGCCGAGGTGGACGGCCGTCTCCTGGAGGGCTTCATCGACTTGCTGTACGAAGCCAGCGACGGCTCATTCGTCGTGGTCGACTACAAGACGCACGACTCCGACGACCGTCCCGTGCTGCGCAACAAGCCGGGCTACCGGCTGCAGATCGCCGCCTACGCCTTGATGGTCGCCGAAGCCACCGGCCGCACGGTGTCGCGCTGCGTGTTCGTCTTCCTCGGCCCGTCCAGCGTCCATGAGGTCGAGGTCGAGGACCTCGACGAGGCGGTCCAGGACGTGCGTCAAGCGCTTTCGCGCCCCGCGTAGTCGGGGCCGTCCCGCAGGATCGCCTTCTTCCGCAGCCTGCCGGCACCGCCCCGCCGCTGCGGGCGAGCCAAGGGGATGGAGTCCGAGAACTGATAGAGCACGGCGCCGACGAGGGTGAGGATGATGACATAGGCGGCGGCGAGCGCGCCGAGGTCGCTCTCGCGGGCGATGCCGAGTTCGGCGATGACGATGGAGAACTCGCCGTGGGCCACGAGAGCGGCGCCGGCGCGCAGGCGACCGGGCTTGCCGATGCCGGCCCGTCCGGCTGCGACCCAGCCAGTGGCGAGCTTGGTGACGACGGTGACAGCGGCGATGGCGAGGGCGGCGACCGCGACGCCGGGGATGAGAGTGGCGTCGACCTGCAGGCCGAAGAACACGAAGAACACCGCGGCGAACAGGTTGCGTAGCGGCAGCAGCAGCCCGCGGGCGTGCGAGACGATCTCCCCGGACAGCGCCACGCCCACCACGAAGGCGCCGACCGCGGTCGAGATGTTGAGCCGTCCGGCGATGCCGGCGACGAGCAGGGTGCCGCCGAGCAGCGTCAAGAGCAGCGCTTCGCTGGACTTGCTCAAGGCGATGGCGCTGAGGCGGTCGCCGAACAGATAGGCCACGGCGAGCACCGCCAGCACCGCCGCCAGCGACACCACCACAGTCACGGTGGTGCGGAGCGCCGAGCCGCCGAAGACCACCCCGGAGACGATCGGCAGGTAGAGCACCATGGCGAGGTCCTCGATCACGAGGACGCTGAGCACCACGGGCGTCTCGTGATTGCCGATTCGGTCCAGGTCGGCGACCAACTTCGCCACGATGCCCGACGAGGAGATGTAGGTCACCCCGCCGAGCAGGACCGCGACAATTGGATCGAAGTCAAGAATCAGCCCGGCGACGAGTCCGGGCGCGAAGTTCAAGACGAAATCGACGATTCCCGCCAGCGTCGACCGGCGCACATTGACGATGAGTTCGCGCACCGAGAACTCCAGCCCCAGCATCAACAGCATGAGGATGAGGCCGATCTCGGCTCCGGCTTCGATGAACTCCGCCGACGCCGGCAACTCGATGAGGCCGCCCTCGCCGAGAGCCAACCCCGCGAGCAGGTACAGCGGAAGCGCCGGTATGCCGATCCGCCGGGCCAGGCGAGCAACGACGGCCAAGCCCAAGACGACCGCGCCGAGCTCGATGATCAGCAGGTCGCCGCCCGTGTGCATGGGCTCGGCCTATCAGGGGGTCGGTCGGGTGAGCAGCTTGGTCGCGGCCTTCACCGCCGAGGGGACCCCGACCACCACGGCGGTGTCGCCCGCTTCGAGCCGCTCCTCGCCGCCGGGGATGGGGATCGAGCCTGACTCGCCGACCAGCGCCACGACACCGGCGCCGGTCCTCTTGCGCAGCGCGGTCTCCGCCAGGGTCAGGCCCGCCAGGTCCGACTCGGAGTCGATGGTGACCCAGGAGATCACGATGTCCTCCAGCCGGTGGACGGCGTCGTCCAGGTGCTCCAGCACCGGGCTGCCGCCCAAGAGCTCGCCGAGCGTGTGCCCCTCGTCCTCGCTGAGTTCGACGCTCTCGCATGCCCGATCGATGTCTCGCTCGTCGTAGATCACCAGGTCGCGCCTCCCCGTCTGGTGCGCCACCACGCCGACGCAACGGCCGGCGTCGGTCTGCAGATCGAAGCGAATCCCCACGCCGGGCAGATCGGTCTCTGTTACCTTCCTCACTGGCCCCTCCTCTTTCAGAGCTCGCTGCGGCGCCTCCCCGGACGCTTCGCTGCGTGAACCTCCCCCCGAGTCGCCTCCGGGCGAGCGGTCAGATGCCTTGCAGCGGTCCGCGGAGTATCGACCGTCCCGAGTGGCCCGCGTCGCCGTCGCGCGGCTCCACGCTGATGTCCACGACGAAGAACAGCGCGGGGTCGTAGTCGGCGGGCACATCGAGCGTGCTGGGCGCCGCCGGTTCCACCACGCCGAGAGACACCAGGTCGGCCACGCCGCCCTTGTCGTCGGGCCGGATGAGCCACACCTCGAGGTCGGCGCCCGCTTCGGGAGAGGGAAGCGATGCGTCGACGATCTGGATGCTCCGCCTGTCGCCGTCGGCTACGAGCTCGGCGCGGGCTCTGGCTTGGGCGCCGAGCGCATCGAAGGTCTCGGCGTCATAGGCGAGCGAGGCGGCGGCGAGGACGACCTCCGGATCGTCGCGGGTCAGCGTCACCGACAGCGCCACGGCGAGCAGGATCAGCGCCGCGGCGACGCCCAGCAGAACCGGTCGTAAGCGTCGTCGCGGCGCCTCGAGGGCGACGACGTTGCCGTGGTGGCCCTCAGAGGCTCGAACAGTCGACTCGATTCCTTCCCAGACCTCCTCGGCAGGCTCGAGCAATTCGAGGTCATCGGGGCCGAGGCTCCGCAGCAGAGCCTCAATGTGGCCGTCGCTCAGCGGTGCGTGCTTGTCATCCATGAGCCGACTCCAGTTGGCGTCGAACCTGTGCGAGCCCGCGGCGGAGATCGCTCTTTACCGTGCCGAGCGGCATCGACATCCGCTGCGCGATCTCTTGATGGGTCAAGTCGTCGAAGTAGTGCATAGCGATGACCCGCCGTGCCCGGTCGGGAAGACAGCGGAGCGCCTCGGCAATCATGAGCCGGTCGCCGATCCGCTCGACCTGAGCCTCGACAGGGATCTCGGCGATGTCGCCGCCGGCTCGGCGGTCCGAGTGGCGCCTCTCGGAGCGGACGTTGTCGATGATGCGGTTCCGGGCGATGGCGATGAGCCATCCGGCGAGGGTCCCCTTGGCCGGTTCGTAGCGCCGACAGCCCTTCCAGGCACTGACGAAGACCTCTTGGGTGACGTCCTTGGCGCGGGCTTCGTCGAGGGTCCGCCGGCAGAACGTGTAAACCAGCCCCCCGTACGCGCGGTAGGCGGCGCTGAGGGCGCTGTCGTCGCCTCGCGAGAATGCTTCCTCGACACTGGGACTCGCCTCGCTCGCGGTTTGCGGCACGTCGAGATGATACCGAGGGACGCGTACCTGATCTGCTTGGAGCAACGACAAGACAGACACTCCGAAGCGGTGATCTCGGCGGGCGAGGGAAGGAGGACCCCTCGCCCGCCGAGTCGGGGACCGGCGTGTCAGCCGGCCGGGGGGAGGAGGACGGTGTCGATGACGTGGATGACGCCGTTGGAGGCGGCGATGTCGGCGGTGACGACGGTGGCGTCGTTGACCATGACGGCGCCGTCGTCGATGGTGATGGCGACGTCGGCGCCGTTGACGGTGGTGACGCTCTGGCCGTCGAGGGTGAGGACCATCTCGGCGGGCGCTTCGAGGGGCAGGACGTGGTAGGTGAGCACCGCGGTGAGCAGGTCGGTGTCGGCGAGGATCTGCTCGGCGGTGATGCCGAGGGCGTCGAGGGCGGCGGCGAAGGCCTCCTCGGTGGGGGCGAAGACCGTGAACGGGCCGTCGCCGCTGAGGACCCCGTCGAGGCCCGCGGCGACCACGGCGGCGACGAGGGTCGGGAACGCCCCGGACCCCACGGCCACCTCCACGATGTTGCCCGGTTCCTCAGCCGCAGGCTCCGGAGCTGGCTCGGGCGGGGGTTCGGGCGCAGGCTCCGGCTCGGGCTCAGGCTCCGGCTCGGGCTCCGGCGCAGGCTCCGGCTCGGGCTCAGGCGGCGGTGCTTCGGTCGGTGCCGGAGCGGGCGGCGGCGGTTCGACGCTCTCCTCGTCGTCGCCACCGCACGCGGCCGCGACCAGCGAGAACGCCAACACGACCGCCAAGAGTCGTAGGAACTTGTTGGACATGATCTTCTCCGTGTCTCGGGGACTTGCCCGTGACTACGCAACGAAGAGCCCGATTGGATGCAGCGAACACAGGAGACAGCTGGCCCGATACGGGCCTGAAGCGTCCGCGCCGCCGATGTCAGTCCGACGAGGCGAGGCGCGGGGCCCGCGACATTGCGCGCAGCCGGTCGGCGATTTCCTCTACGGCAGCGTCCTCTGCAGCCACCCGCATCACGAGTTCGTACACGTCGTCGTTGTGAGCCGCCGTTGCGGAGACCCCGTTGATTTCGAGGAACACCGCCGTGGCGAGCCACCCCAGGCGCTTGTTGCCGTCGATGAGTGGGTGGTTCTTGACGATCGACTGCAGCAACGCGGCTCCCTTGGTCCAGATGTCGGGATAGGCGTCGGCGCCGAACGCGCTGGCCTGGGGGCGAGCGGCCGCGGCACCGAGCAACCCAACATCGCGGACTGGGGGCGGATCACCGAGCAGGCGACGGGCAAGTTCGATCAGGTCGTCGGTGTCGAGGAACTCGACAGGGCCGGTCACTCTCCCAGACGTCGCAGCGCCTCAGCGTGGCTCTGCATCACAGCCGCCGCCGCAGTACCGACGCGGTCTTGATGATCGCGGCGCGCCACAAACTCACGCACGGCGCGCCGCGCAGCTTCCTGCATCGACACGCCGTCGAGGGCAGCGCGCTCGCGCAGGGCGGCGCGCTCGCCGTCGGTCAGTCGCAGGGTCATCGCCACAGCCAAATGGTATCACAGCGATACCGCCACCACTACCCACGCCAACACGCCGGAATGCCGCGCCCAACCTCGAGGAGGTCTGGTCCGATACGGGCCATGCTGCGCACGGCAGCTAGCGGGGCGCCGTCCTGGCTACGCTTCCGTTTCTGAAATCCAACGGCGGTGACTTGAACCTCGCCCGTCGGTGTCAAGCGTGGAGAATTACGGCTGCGGCGGCTCGGTGAAGAGTCGCGAGAGCGACGCTGTGATCTGTGGTATCCGGCGCTGGAAGTACGTCATCACAATGTGGCGGACGTCGACGCCGAAGGTGGCGTGCATGGCCGGATCGTCGTCGAGGTAGCGAAAGTCGGCGAGGTGTCGCAGGAAGGTCCGCACGGTCTCGAGATCGAAGCTGACGCCGTGCTTGCGGCAGTAGAGGATGAGCCCTTGTTCCACGGCGACACCAGCGTCGCGTTCGACGCACATCACGTCGATGAAGTCCCGAAGCTGTCGCCGGTCGGTGATGGCCTTGAACTTCGCTGCGGTGATATCCTCAAGGGAACCGACTTTCAGGCCCTCGACAACCCGCGAAGGGCCCAAAGTGAACTCCCCAGGGCTGGCGACTACGTCGAGTTTGACGGCGTCGAAGGTTCCCCTGATCATTCGATCCGACACAGATGTCGGGGCGAACTCGCCTGCCTCCGATAGTGCCGTCGCAATGGCGGCGCCGTCAAACAGGTCCGGTGCGAAGAAGTCCAGATCCTCACTGCGGCGGTGTCTCAGCCACACCGCCAGCGCTGTGCCACCCATGAGGACGGCGCCGGCTGGCAGCGCCTCGGCGACCTTCGGCCACGCCTCCACCGTGCCCTCGGGCAGCAGATCTCGCAGGTCCTCAAGGGTTGTCACGGCGCCACCGCGCTGCGTCGGCGGCAAGACCTCGCCGATCGCGCGGCACATGTGGCCTGCAGGCCACCTCCTCGAGCGCCTCCACAGGCAGGGCGAACAGCGCCCATCCCCACGACGTCACGTCGTCGCTTGTGAGGATTCGCTCAGCCACGAAGGTCGCGTCGCGCGGAAGCCGGTAGGCCGACACGTCCCCGGACCAGAACATGTGCTGGAACCGCTCCGGCACCGTCTCGGGCATCGGCCCGACGCCCGGGCCCGGCGCCTGGGTGTGCCGCAGCACATCGCTGGCGACTCGCCACGCGGTTGCCGCCAGCCGCCAAATCCGCTCGCGCCGCACCGGCCGCGATGGCACCGGCACCACCTCGCATTCCACGAGACCGAGTTCGGCCAGTCCCTGCAGAGCGGTGGCCGCATAGGTGGCGGGGAGGCCAGCGGTGGCAGGCACTGATGCCGGATACAGGCCCAGAGGGCGGTGCGACAGCGCCACAAGGACGCGCTCCTCGTCCCTGCTCAGGCGCAGCGCCCTCGTCGGCGCGACAACCACCATGTCTTCAGCCTACGCGTAGCCCGCGAGCAACGACCGGCTGGACAGCCCGGCGCGGGCCAGCGGTCGCCCTTAACGTTGGTGGAGCTGGGGGGAATCGAACCCCCGTCCGTCGAGCGGTCGCCGCCTCCGCTACGACCATTCCCGATTGCCGCGTTGCGGATTGCGTGCCGTCGGGTCGGCTGCCCTTGGGGGCTCCGCCGGATCTTTCTCCGGTGTCAGCGGTCTTTCTCGCCGTCAGCGGTCTTTCCCGGCTGTCCTCCCCTGCTTCTGTTGCCAGGCTGCAGCGGACAGGCCCCGCGTGCCCCCGTGGGGGTCGCAGTTACCTCACTGTCCGATCAGTCGATCAGGCGGCGAGGAGCACGGGTTCATCATTGCCGTGTCTTGTGGTGCCCCGTTTTTGGAGTTTGAGCAACTCCGGTCGCGTAGCACGGTTCCCGGTCTCGACGTCGAAACCGATCAGCCCCTTGTCAATGTGCGGTACGCCTCACTGTACCGAGCCCCTGCGACAACCGTTCCTCTGATGTCCGGATCCCGCTAGCGAGGCGCTCCCGCGTCAGCGGATCTCTCTGTCGTGCTCGCGGGCCGCTTGGGAGAGGGCCCGGCGGGCCTCCAGTTCCGCCTCGCGGCGGGCCAGGATCGTGCGGCGGTCCACCTTGCGCCGCCGCCGTGCCAGCGCCACCTCCACCTTGGCGCGCCCGTCGCGGAAGTACAGCGACAGCGGGATCAGCAACAGGCGGTCCTGTTCCACACGCGCCTTGATGCGGGTGATCTCCGCCCGGTGCAGCAGCAGCTTGCG
>VXNF01000122.1:0-2269 GCA_009840735.1 Acidimicrobiia bacterium
GACGACGCCGACGAGACGGACGGGTCGGTGAGCGTGGCGGTGAACGCGGGCAGCGACTACACGGTTTCTGCCACGCAGGGCTCGGCCACGGTCAGCGTGGCCGACGACGACGACCCGCCCGTGACCGTCGACAGCTGTGTGGCGGCGTTGGCGGGCGCCGGCAGCGTGCAGGGCAGGTGGCAGTCTGATTGCGAGTCGCTGACCCGTTCTCTGCGCTACGCGCGGTTCTACACGTTCTCCTTGGGCAGCTCGGCGTCGGTGAGGATCGACTTGGAGTCCTCGATGGACACGTACATGTATCTGCGGCGGGGACTCGATCAGCGGTCAGGCGGCTATCTGGTCCTCAACGATGACGGCGGCTCGGGCTTGAACTCGCGGATCACCCGGACGCTGGCTGCGGGCGACTACACGATCGAGGCGACAACCTTCAGGGCCCGGCGCAGCGGCCCGTTCACCCTGACGGTCACAGGCATTCCGGATCAGACCACGGTCCAGTCGCTTCCGGTGGTGAGCGTGGCGGCGGGGGCTGGGATCACCGAGGGCGGGTCGGCGAGTTTCACGGTGTCCGCGTCGCCGGCGCCGTCGGCTGCGTTGTCGGTGAGTGTGGCGGTGAGCCAGTCGGGCGATTTCGGGGTGTCGACGGGTTCTCGGACGGTGACGGTGCCGACGAGCGGCAGCGTCACGTTGACGGTCTCCACGAGCGACGACAGTGACGACGAGCCGGACGGGTCGGTGAGCGTGGCGGTGAGCGCCGGCAGCGGTTACACGGTGTCCAGCGGCGCCGGCTCGGCCAGCGTGAACGTCTCGGACAACGACGATCCGCCGCCGCAGACGCCGGTGGTGAGCGTGGCGGCGGGGGCTGGGATCACCGAGGGCGGGTCGGCGAGTTTCACGGTGTCCGCGTCGCCGGCGCCGTCGGCTGCGTTGTCGGTGAGTGTGGCGGTGAGCCAGTCGGGCGATTTCGGGGTGTCGACGGGTTCTCGGACGGTGACGGTGCCGACGAGCGGCAGCGTCACGTTGACGGTCTCCACGAGCGACGACAGTGACGACGAGCCGGACGGGTCGGTGAGCGTGGCGGTGAGCGCCGGCAGCGGTTACACGGTGTCCAGCGGCGCCGGCTCGGCCAGCGTGAACGTCTCGGACAACGACGATCCGCCTCCGACGGATCTGCCGGAGGTGTCGATCACTGACGCCGACCCGCTTGTCGAAGGGGAGCCTCCCTTCTTCCTGGAGTTCACCGTGACGCTGAGCGAGGCGTCGGAGCGGAACGTGACCGTCTTCTATGACACCCGCGAGGGCACGGCAACGGATCACCTGGATTATGGGGGCACAAGAGGCGGCCGGGTGGTGATCTACGCCGGCCGGCAGCAGACCTCGCTCATCGTCCATGTGCGCGATGACGTGCGTCGCGAAGCTCACGAGGAGACCCTGGACGTTGTGTTGACGTCGGCGGACGGCGCCGTCATAGCCGACGACACCGCCACCGGCACCATCATCGACGACGAGTGAGCTGCCAGGCCATCTTGGCGACGCCGCGCAGGGCCATTGTCGCCTTCGCCAGAGCGAATACTGGCATAGGCTGAGCCGTCGGCAGAGGGCATGCACAATCAAGGAGTCGTCATGGCCAAGCAGCCGATCACCAGCGCCGGAGCGCCGCAGCCTTCGGGGGCCTACTCGCAGGGCATCGCCGCGGGGGGGTTCGTGTTCCTGTCGGGCCAAGGTCCGTTCAGGCCCGACGGGAGCTTGCCCGAGGGCGGCTTCGCTGCGCAGGCCCGGCAGACCTTCGCCAACTTAGCGGCGGTGGCCGAGGCGGCCGGGGGGTCGCTGGCCGACGCGGTGCGGGTCGGCGTGTACCTGCACGACCTAGCGGACTTCCCCGAGATGAACGACATCTACCGCGAGGCGTTTCCCGAGCCGCTGCCGGCGCGCACCACCATCCAGACGGCGCTGCCCGGCTTCCTGATCGAGGTGGATGTCGTCCTGCACCTCGGCGAGTGATCTAACGGCCGAGGCAAGCGCCGCGCGATGTCAGCCCCAGATTGCGATGGGCACCGCCTCTGGCGCGCCTTCGGTCTTGTGACATGGAACACCCCATCGCTGTTCGCGGCTGCGGCACGACCGGTAGGATTGAGTGAGATGATGAGACGCAATCGCCAGGATCCCTCTCGGCGTGGGGGGGGGGGGGGGGATCGCCGGGATTAGGCACCGGCTTCAACCCACAGGCCAAAAGACGAGACAAAAAGAACCCCAACACAAAAAGAGAATCGGA
>VXNF01000122.1:2279-5334 GCA_009840735.1 Acidimicrobiia bacterium
GAACAGCCCTATTCGCTCCAGCGAGTAACCAACCTCGACAATGCCATGCCAAAGCTCTCCAACAACCTAAACAGGAAAGGGCTCTCGGCGTTGCTGGCGTTGCTGCTCGCGGTTGCCGGCCTCGCTGTGCCGTCGCCGCTGATGGGCGTCGCCACGGCGAGCAGCGACGAAACCCCGGGCGACGCTACCGAGTTGCTGCCCGGACCTTGTGACGAGGATTACGTCGCGCCGACCCCCACCGCGGTCCCCGTCACGGCCGTTCCGATTGTCGTCACCTCCACCACCGCCGACTATTTCGTTCTCTATGTGACGCTGTCGCGCTGGAGCGGATCAGGAACCTATGAGATCCCGGTGTCAGTGACGCGGGGGGAGTCCGGTTCCACCACGCTTTCGGACAATCTGCCGCCGTTGGCCGCGGACAAGTATCGGGTCGAGAAATACCAGGTGGCGCAGCCCGCCGACGTGGACGGCGATTGCGTCGACGACATCACCGAACTTGATGATCTGGGCACGTACAACCCCACCAATCGGGCACCGAAGATGGATATCAGCGACGGGGCGGTCGCCATCGCAACCCACGAGGACTTCGAAGCACTGACGTCCACCAACGCTTTCGTTCGGCTTCAGGGCGAACAAATCGACGTCGTCAAGTTCTGGATCAGAGACCTCTACACCGACAATCCGTCCGTGTACTTAATTAACACTGCTCGCCATCCTTGGCACAATGGATTCATTACCAAAATGAATATTCCGTACGACAACGGGCACGACGGCGCAATAGCTTGGGAGCCCAACGTTGTCGCTCCCGACGGAACTCTCGGTGTCTACCGTTACTACTTCTGGGCGGGGGGCGACGAATCTTTTGAGCGGACCGAGACTATCCACGCCATTCTGGCTGCAGCGATGCCGGTGGTCCGAGAACACAATAGTCTGGCCTACTACCAGATCTTGAACGTCCCGAGAAGAATTGCTCAGTACGAGGCGGAGAAAGCCAAGTATGACGCTTCCAGGATCAACGTCCTGCTCTTCGAGGACTTGATGCCCGATGTGGACTATATCGCCTTCAACAAGGCGGAAGGCTACGGCCGGCTGAGGCTCATGGCGGACGGTGACCAGCCCCGGCCCACCGACATCGCCATCTACGAGTCGCTGCCGAATGATCTGCCGCGCGTGGCCGGGACGATCAGCACAATCCCGCAGACGCCGCTGTCGCACGTCAATCTGCGCGCCATCCAGAATGGCGTGCCCAACGCCTTCATTCGCGACCTCCTCAAAGACGACGACCTCAAAGCTCTGATCGGCAAGCATGTGTATTTCGCCGCGGCGGACGAGGGCTACACCCTCCGAGCGGCCACCAAGAAGGAGGTGGACGACCATCATGCGGCGGCGCGGCCAACGGCGACGCAGACTCCCGTTCGAGATCTGACGGTCCAGGCGATCACATCGCTCGCTGACGTCACCTTCGACGACTGGGATGTCTTCGGTGTCAAGGCGGCCAACATGGCGGAACTCAGCAAGCTCGGGCTGCCGGAGGGGACTGTGCCTGTGGGGTACGCGGTGCCGTTCTATTTCTATGACGAGTTCATGAAAGCCAACGGCTTCTATGAAGACGTGAACGAGATGTTGGCCGACGATGACTTCCAGTCCGACTACGACGAGCAGGAGAAGCAGCTCAAGGCGCTGCGGAAGAAGATCAAGAAGGGCACCACCCCCGAGTGGATCATCGACGCGCTCGAGGCCATGCACGCCACCTACCCCGAGGGGCAGTCGCTGCGCTATCGGTCGAGCACCAACAACGAGGACCTCCCCGCGTTCAACGGGGCCGGACTGTATGACTCCAAGACGCAGGACCCCGACGAGACGGCCGAGGACGGGATCGACAAATCCATCAAAGCGGTGTGGGCGAGCCTGTGGAACTTCCGCGCCTTCCTCGAACGCGAATACTACCGAGTAGACCACCTGCAAACGGCGATGGGCGTGCTGGTACACCCCAATTTCTCAGATGAATTGGCCAACGGCGTGGCGGTCAGCTACGACCCCATTCGGCTCTCGGACGACAAGTACTACGTCAACACCCAGGTCGGCGAGGACTTGGTAACCAACCCGGAGGCGAACTCCTATCCCGAGGAGCTGTTGCTGGACTCTCAGGGAACGGCGACCGTGCTTGCCCGTTCGAACCTCGCCAAGCCCGGAGAGCTCCTCATGAGCGAAGCCCAGATGGTGCAGCTCCGCAACAACCTCCAGACGATTCACGACCGGTTCAAGACCCTTTACAATGTGCAGTACGGCGAAGATTACGCCATCGAGATCGAGTTCAAGATCACCGCTGCCGACAAGCTGGCCATCAAACAGGCCCGCCCGTGGGTCTTCGCCCCTCCGATCAGCGGCGGTGACTGCAATGGCCCCACGCTGTTTACTCCTGCCGAACACACCTTGCCGGCAAATGAGATTCATGTCGTGGTGCTGGAGTATTCGCGGCCCCGAGGCAAGATCAGCTTCACCTTCGCAGGCCCCGACACGCAGCACTTCAAGCTCTACGGTTCCTCCGACCTTCTTGTCTTCGAGGCCCAAGACTTTGACGCGCCGGCCGACGCCGATGGCGACGGCGTGTACGAGTTCGAGCTGACGGTGACGGACGGCGACTCCTGCTCCACGAAGATCCCGATGAGGTTCACGGTGAGCGAGGCCGCCCCCACCCCGCCGGAGGTGAGCGTGACCGCGGGTTCGGGTGTGACCGAGGGCGGCGACGCGCAGTTCACGGTGACGGCCAGCCCGGTGCCGCCTGAGCCGCTTGAGGTGAGCGTGACGGTGAGCCAGTCCGGCGATTTCGGCGCTTCGACCGGTGCCCGGACCGTCACGGTCCCCACGAGCGGCAGCGCCACGGTGACGGTCAGCACCGCAGACGACGACGCCGACGAGACGGACGGCTCGGTCACGGCGACGGTCGGCGCGGGGGAGGGCTACACCGTCTCCGGCACCCAGTGGTCGGCCAGCGTGAATGTGGCCGACGATGACGATCCGCCGCCGGTGACGCCGGAGGTGAGCGTGACGGCGG